>NC_007760.1:1681000-1997000 GCF_000013385.1 Anaeromyxobacter dehalogenans 2CP-C | reverse complement strand
GTGAACCAAGCGGGCCTTCGAACCTTCTGATTTTGTTGCGGAATCTGGAGCCGACACCCAGACTTGAACTGGGGACCTACTGATTACGAATCAGTTGCTCTACCAGCTGAGCTATGTCGGCGGCCCTGCAGAAGCGCGCGTTTTCTAGCATCGCCCACGGCGGGCCGCAAGGGCTCGCAGGCCTGGGCCGCGGGCGGTCGCGCGGGGGCGGGGGCGCGCCTAGCTTCCGTCCATGGCGGTCAAGAATCGGCCGGGGGCAGCGAAGCAGGTGCTGGCGCAGCAGCGGGTGGAGGTGCGGCGTTCTGCGCCGGGCAAGCGCTTCGTGGGCGACGCTGCGGCCCAGTCGCGGGAGGCCCGGGAGGCGGAGCGCGAGCGGGTCGTGCAGATGGCGGCCGAGAACGCGATCGAGCGGGCGGAGGCGGCGGAGCAGGAGCGCCTGGAGGAGATCCACGAGGAGGCGCTCTCCGACATCCTCTCCGACCTGGTCCGCGACACCTGGCAGCTCGCCCGCACGCTGGTCTCGGCGCCGTTCCGCATCGTCCGGGCCATCCGGGCGCCGCGGCCGGCCTGACCCATCCGCGACTCCGCGGCCTTCGCTCCGAGTGTCAGACGCGCGTGCTACGCCTCGTGGCGTGGACGCGAACGTTCGCCAGGAAATCCAGCCGCTTGACTGCCCGCCGGGACTGGAGGCGCTCGCGGCGCAGGCCTGGGTGCTGGAGGTTCCGCGGCCGACCGAGCGGCGGTTCGTCCTCCGGCCGGAGGCGGCGGAGCTGATCGACGGGTTGCTGGCATGGGTGGCCCGGGGCGCGGGGGCGCTGGACGTGGCGCTGGGCCGGGGGCTGCGTGCGATCGAGAAGGCCGGCGGTCCGCTGCGGCTGGGCTACTCGAGCCTGGGCGACTACGCGCGCGAGCGGCTGGGACTCCCGGAGTCCACCTCCCGGCGGCTGGCGCGGCTCTCGGCCGGCCTGGACGAGCGCCCGCTGCTCGACGCGGCGGTGCGCGCGGGCGAGGTGACGCTGCGCAAGGCGCAGGCGGTCCTGGGCGTGGCGCGGGGACCGGACGAGGAGCGCTGGGTGGCGCGGGCGCGGGTCGAGACGGTCCGGGCGCTCGCGGTGGCGGTGCGGGACGAGGCAAGCGGCGGCCGCGGCACGGCGGACGTGGGGGAGGCCGCCGAACGGCTGGTGCCGCTGGAGCTCGAGATCTCCGAGCCGGACCGCGCGGCGCTCCGCGAGGCGCTCTCGCTGGCGGGCGCCTCGCTGGGCGCGACGGCGCAGCCGTGGCAACGGCTCGAGGCGATCTGCCAGGAGTACCTCGGCTCGCACCCGGAGCCGGAGCGGCTTCGCCTCGAGGACCTCGACCCGGAGGCCGCGGCCGCGGCGGCGGGCGCGCTGGAAGGCGCTCCGTGGGGCCGGGGCAGCGAGTGGTGGGACGCGGCGCGGCTCGCGCTGGAGCAGGAAACGGAGCGCTGGAGCTACCTGGAGCGGCTGGAGCCGCTGCCGGCGCCGGAGCTGGGGGACGCGCTGGCGCCGGGCGACGTGCATGCGCTGGACGCGCGCCTGCGCGAGTGGGCGGCGATGCGCACGCGCTGGGACGCGCTGGTGGGCCACCTGGGCCTGCTCATGCGCACGCTGGGCCTCTGGCGCGAGGCGGGCTTCGCCTCCTTCGGCCACTACTGCGCCGAGCGGCTGGGCATGTCGCTCCGCGCGGTCGAGCAGCGCATCGCGCTCGAGCGGCGCCTGTACGAGCTGCCGCCGCTCCGGGCCGCCCTCGCGGAGGGGCGCGTGAGCTACGGGAAGGCGGTCGTCATCGCGAGCGCGGCGGACGAGGACACGGTCGAGGCGTGGATCGCGCGCGCGGAGACCACGCCCTGTGCGGCCCTCCGGCGCGAGGCGGAGGCAGCCGAGGACGCGCAGATGTGTTCACGCCGGGCGTGGAAGGCCCGGCTGCCCGCGGGCGTGGTGGAGCTGCTCGACGCGGCCCTGGGCGCGGCCCGCCTGGCCGCGGGGAGCCGGGTCCGGGACGGCGAGTGCCTGGGGATCATCGCGCGGCACTTCATCGACACCTGGAAACCGCTGCTGCGCGGCCGGCGCACGCGGGCGCGGCGGGTCCTGGAGCGCGACGGCGGGCGCTGCCTGGTCCCGGGGTGCACGCGCGCGGCGGACCACGCGCACCACGTGTGGCAGCGCGCCCGGGGCGGACCGGACGAACCCTGGAACCTCGCCTCGCTCTGCGCGCCGCACCACCTCGTCGCGGTCCACGGGGGCTTCCTGCGCGTGCGCGGCCGGGCGCCGCACGCGCTCGTGTGGAAGTTCCCGGGGTCGGGATCGGGACCGGGATCCGGGCCCGGCTAGAACGACTGGCCAACCGTGACGTACGCGGTGACGGGGTCCACGCCGGGCTCGCGCCACTCTCCAGCCAGCAGCCGGCCGAACCCGTGGGCGAGGCCGAGGCGCAGGTCGGTCCGCAGCCAGTACCCGAGCACGAGCTCGGCGCGGAGCTCGGCGCCGGCGGCGAAGCGCACCTCCTTCCACGAGAACGGGTGGCCGGCGAAGGGCAGCTCGCCGGGGAGGTCGAACGCGTCGCCGGCGTCCACGAACACGCTGCCGTGCACCCGCCGCAGGAACACGGGCCAGGTGGAGTACCCGCGCACGGGCGCGAGCAGCGGGACGCGCAGCTCGAGGTTCCCGAGCGCGAACGCGGTCCCGGCGAGCCAGCCGTACGGGTAGCCGCGGAGCTGGTCTGGCGCGACGCCGGCGGTCTGCATCACCACGGCCACGGGGTCCACCGTGGCGGCCCCGCCGAGCTCGTACGGCGCCCGCCCGCCGATGGACCCTTCCGCCACGCCGCCGGCGAGCCGGAGCGCGAGCACGGTGTGGCGCGTGCCGGGGACCCGCAGGTACTGGGCGACGCTCAGGCGCGCCCGCGCGAGGCCGAAGTCGCTGCCGATGGTGGGGTCGGCGGCGCGCACGGTCAGCGCCACGGTCCGGCCCTCCTCGGGCGAGATGGAGCGCACGTAGCGGCGCGCGTCGCTGTACACGGCGCGGAAGGACGCCTCGGAGAGATACCCGTCGCGCCACTCGAGCCAGTCCGAGGTGGGCGCGCGGCGCGTCTCGCCGAGCACGTCGTACGACGTCCCGGCCCAGCCGAGCCGGAAGCTGAGCGTGTCGGCGAGCCCGGGGAACGTGAAGCCGAGGCCGGCGGCGAGCGGCGTCCACACCGACTCGACGCCGCGGCCGCCGGGCGCGGAGTCGAAGTACCGCACCGACGAGAGATCGATCGTCGGCCACGACCAGCCGCCCTGGTACGAGAACGCGTACCCGGGCTCGCGCCCGCCCTCGCTCCACCACGCCTGCAGCGCCCACGCGTGCCGCGCGAGCACGTCGGTGCCGCCGGTCATGGCGCCGTAGATGCTCCCGGCGCCGTCGCTGCCCCACAGCGGCAGCCACCACCTCGGGCCGACGGTCTCGAGCGCGCGGTACGGACGCGAGGGCAGGGGCGCGGGCGCCCCGGGGGGCACGGCGCTTGCCGCGGGCGCGGGCTGCGAGGGGGTCGGGTCGAGCCAGGTGGCGGGATCGAACGGCACGGTCGCCACGTCGTAGCCGTCGCGGCCGAACGTGACGAACGCGATGGTCTTCCCGTCGGGCGACACGGCGGGCTGGAACGCGCCGGTCTCCACGTTCGTCACCTGGCGGATCGCACCGGTGGCGGCTTCCCACGCGTACAGGTCGTAGACGCCGCCGCGGTCGGAGGCGAACAGGAGGTACCTGCCGTCGGGCGTCCAGGCGGGCCCGGTGTCGAGGGCGTCGTCGTCGGTGACGCGCCGGAGCTCGCCGTGCTCCCACAGCGCGAGATCGCGCCGCCCGCCCTCCTGCAGCTCGAACGCGATCCGCTGGCCGTCGGGCGAGGGCGACGGCGCGGGCGCGTAGACCTGCGCGCCGGGGCGGGCGAACAGCACCTCGACCTGCGCGGGAGGAGGGACCGCCAGCTCGTCGCGCCGTTCACGGAGCGTCACGTCCTCGGGGACCATGGGCGCGGGCGGGAGGCTCCGCCGCACCAGCGCCATCCGCCCGCCGGCCTCGTGGCGCACGTACACCACCGCGCCGCCGCCGGGCACGACGGCGGGATCGCCGGCGCGCTCGCCGTCGGTGAGCCGGCGCCGCGCGCCGCGCACGAGGTCCACCGCCCACAGGTCGTCGTAGGTCCGGTGCAGGCGCCAGACCTCGCCGATCGCCACCACCGCCTCCCGCGGCGAGGCGAGCGAGAGCGCGCCGTTCGCGTCCACGGTGATCGCGAGCCCGAGGTCGGCGCCGGCGGGCGTCACGCGGTACGTGCCGGGCCGGCGGTCGAGGTCGCGCTTCTGGTACGCGAGGTAGCTCCCGTCGGGCGACCAGCGCGGCGTCTCCACCCGCCCACCGGCGCGCGTGAGGCGGGTGGGCACGGTCACGGGACGCTCGTGGACCCGGGCGCGAACGGCCTCGGCGTGGCGCCGCTCCTCCTCGGCGTACTCGGCCCAGAGCGAGGGGAAGTCCCGCCCGTCGAACGCGCGGGCGCCGGCCCAGCTCGGCGCGTACGGCCACACCTGCGAGCCCTGGTCGGCGACGAACGCGGCGATGGCGGCGTCGCCGTACCGGGCCCGCAGGAACGCCATGAAGCGCCCGCCGAGCAGGTACGGGGCGGAGCCGAGCGGCCACTCGAGCATGGGGTTCGAGATCTGGTCGAGCCGCGGGAACGGGCCGTCGAGCGCGAGCGCCCGCGCGTACATGTCGTGGATGGCGCTGGCGTTGCGGCCGGTGCCTGCCACGGCCTCGCCGTCGGCCTCGTGCAGCACCGCGAGCCCCTCGGCCATCCAGCTCGGCGTGAGGCCGTTCGGCACGAACAGCTTGCCGAACACCATGTTCGCGAGCGCGGGCAGCCCGCCGACGTGGTCGAGGTGCAGGATGTGGACGTACTCGTGGAACACCAGGCTGGAGACCCAGTCCCGGTAGTCGTTCAGCTCGGAGAGCCCGGGCGGCGGGACGGCGTAGAGCCGGATGGTGTCGTACGGCAGCGGCGTGGCGAGGCCGTTCGCGTCGTCGGTGTCGTCGGAGAGGACGACCTCGGTGCGCTCCCGCGGCGCGAAGCCGAGCACGGGCGAGAGGATCGCGTGCGCGCGCTCGGCGGCGCGAGCCACCTCCTGCGCGAGCGCCTCCTCGCCCTGGTGGTGGTGCACGCGGAAGTGCGGGGTCTCGATCGTCCGCCACCGGAACGCCGGGTCGTAGAGCTGGGCGCGCGCGGCGGCGGGCAAGAGCGCGAGCGCGGCGGCGCAGGCCAGGGCGACGGCGACGGCGACGGCGACGGCGATCGCGGCGCCGGGCGCGCGGCGCGGAGGGGCGCGGCCCGCCGGGCGGGCGTCGCGGGGCGCGGGGGCGGTCACTCGGGGCGCCGGGCCGCGGCGGGACGGCGGCGCTTGGCGGCGGGACGGCCGCGCTTCGGGGCGGGCGGACCGCGCTTGCGGGCACGGGGCGGCGGCACGCGCGCGTCGAGGAACCCGAGCACGCGCTCCGCCACGAGATCGGGCGCCTCCAGCGGCGCGACGTGCGTGCCGCCGGGCACGACCAGCAGCTCGCTGCCGGGGATCTCCGCGTGCATGCGCTCGGAGAGGCGGAGCGGCGTGAACGAGTCGCGCTCGCCGGCGACGACGAGCGTCGGCACGTCCACCTCGTGGAGGTGGGGCAGGCAGTCGTGCTCGGCGGCGGAGGCGAGCATGCGCACGAACAGCGTGGGCTCCACGCGCGAGAGGTCGTCGAAGTAGCGGGTGAGGTCGGCGCGCTGCACGCGGTCGCGGTCCACCTCGAACTGCAGCGCGTACTGCATGGCGAGCTCGCTCGGGAGGAGCACCCGGAACCCGGTCCGCACCGCCTCGGGGAACCGCTCCACCAGCGCCCGCGCGAACGGGAACGCCAGCCGGAGCACGGGCGAGTCGTGGAACGTGTCGATGGGCCGGCCGGGCGCGCCGCACACCAGCACGAGCGCCCGCACGCGCCCGGGGGCCCGCCGGTGCAGCTCGAGCGCGACCTGCACGCCCATGGAGTGGCCGGCGATCACGGCCGATCGCTCGCCGGCGGCGTCGAGCACCGCCAGCAGGTCGTCCACGCAGTCTTCCAGGCCGACCCGGGCCGGGTCGGCGGGCGGGGCGCTCAGGCCGTGGCCGCGGTAGTTCCAGTGGATGGTCCGGTGGCGGCCGGCGAGCGCGGGCTCGAGCGCCCGCCAGACGTAGCCGGCGCAGCCGATGCCGTCGGTCAGCACCACCGCGGGCTCGCCGGCGCCGTGGTTGGTCCAGTGGAGGCGCGTGCCGTCGCGGGCGATGGCCTCCTGTGCCTCGGTGCGTTCCATCGAGTCCCCGTGCGTGGCGCCGGCGGCGGGCGCGCCCGCGCGCGATGCGGCGGGGCTTGCCGCGCCGCCCGCGCGTGCGCGTCCATGGAGCATGGCGTAGACTGCACGGCCCGGAGGTTCAAGCGGAATGTCGCACGGCCACCCGCACGTCCACGGAGCGCACGAGCCCTCGTCCACGGCGGGGCCGGGAGGGGCCCGGGAGTGGCCCGGCGAGCAGCAGGGCGCCTGCGGCCTCCACCACGCCGATCACGAGCGGGCGCACCAGCACGGCGCGCACGGGGCGGGGACCAGCCTGCGGCGGCTCGGCATCTCGCTCGGGCTCACCGCCACCATCATGATCGCCGAGGCGGTGGGCGGCTGGATGTCGGGCTCGCTCGCGCTCGTCTCCGACGCCGGCCACATGCTCACCGACGCGGGCGCGCTCGGGCTCGCGCTCGTCGCCGCCTGGCTCTCCACGCGGCCCGCCGACGACAAGCGCACCTTCGGCTACCGCCGCGCCGAGGTGCTCGGGGCGCAGCTCAACGTGGGCGCGCTGGTGGTGCTCTCGGGCTGGATCGCCTGGGAGGCGATCCAGCGGCTGCGCGACCCGGGACCGCCCATCCGGCTCGAGCTCATGGCGTTCGTGGCCGGCGTCGGCCTCGCCGCGAACCTCGCCATCCTCTGGTTCCTGCACGGCGAGCACTCCCTCAACGCGCGCTCGGCGTTCCTGCACGTCGTCTCCGACACCATCTCCTCGGTGGCGATCCTGGCGGGCGCGGTGGTGATGGGCATCCGCCCGGACCTCCGCTGGATCGACCCGGTGCTCTCGCTCGCGATCGCGCTCCTCATCCTCTGGGGCGCGGTGCGCCTCATCCTCGAGATCACCGACATCCTGATGGAGAGCGTGCCCGCGCACCTCGACGCCGGGATCATCGGCGCGCAGATGGAGTGCTGTCCGGGCGTCGTCGCCGTGCACGACCTGCACATCTGGACGATCTCGAGCGGCATGCTCTCGCTCTCCGCGCACCTGGTGGTCGAGGCGGGGAGCATGGGCCGCAACGACGAGATCCTCACCGCGGTGAAGGCGGACCTGCGGCGCCGCTACGGGATCGACCACACCACGCTCCAGATCGAGTCGGCCGAGTACGCGCACGTGGACGACGTGCACCGGCACTGACCCCCGCCCCGCGCGGCGGACGGGCGGGCGCTCGCCCGCGCGTGCTATGAAGGGGCGTGCTCACGCGGATCCTCGCGTTCCGTCCGCCCGGCGTGCTCGGCCGGTTGCCGCCCCACAGCGGCGCCTGCCCGCTGTCGCTGCGCGAGCTGATGGGCCCGGCCATGGAGCTGGGGACGGCGCTCCCGCTGGTGGCGGCACCGTCCGCGGCGGTGGCGCGCGCCGCCCTGGTCGCGGCGAAGGAGCTGGGCAGCGCGCTCGGGCTGGCGCTCCCGCCCGGCGTCGCGCCGGAGCCCTGGTTCGCCACCGTGACCGCGGCCGCGGACGAGGTCGCGGCCGGGCTGCCCATCTTCCTCTCCGCCGAGGTGCGGGTGGACGGCGAGGCGGCCATGCAGGTGGACCGCGCCTGCCAGGAGGCGTGGCGCCTGGTGGACGCGGGGCTCACGCACCTCGCGCTCGACGCCTCCGACGTCGCGCCGGAGGAGCGCGCCCGCGTGCTCGCCGAGGTGGCGGCGGGGGCGCTGGAGCGCGGGGTGTGCGTGGACTGCGTGGTGCCGATCGACCCTGGGGTGCCGGCGGCGCGCCAGGCCGCGGTGCTGTTCGAGGCGCTCGCGGCGAGCGGCGCCCCGCCCGACGTCGCGAGCGTGCGCTGCCCGGCGCCGGCCGGCCCGGAGGACGCGCGCGCCCAGGTCGGCGCGCTGGCGCGGCTCTCGGCGGCGCTCGCCGGCGTGCCCATCGTGCGCCGTGGGCCGGTGTCCCGCCCGCTGCTCGGGCTGCTCGCCGGCTCGCCGGTGAAGGCCTGCGAGGACGGGGGCGCGGCCGCGGCGCGCGCGCGGGCGCCGCTCGGCGGCGGGGCCGACGAGGCCGACCGGCGCGAGGCCCGCGTCTACGTCGAGGTGATGGACTTCCTCGAGCGGCTCGGCGCGGCGGGCAGCGCGCGCGGGCTGGGGCGGGCGCTGGAGGCCCGGCTCGCCGAGGACCGCGCGTGACGCGCATCATCGCCGGGACCGCGCGCGGCCGGCGGCTGGCCGTGCCGAAGGGGCAGGGGACGCGCCCCACCAGCGACAAGGTCCGGGGCGCGGTGTTCAACCTGCTCGGCCAGTTCTTCGACGGCGGCGACGTGCTCGATCTCTACGCCGGCACCGGCGCGCTGGCGCTGGAGGCGCTCTCGCGCGGCTGCGCGCGCGCCGTGTGCGTCGAGGCGGATCGCCCCACCGCGGAGCTGCTGCGCCGCAACGCCGAGACCTGCGGCTGGGCCGACCGCGTCGAGGTGGTCCGCGGCCGGGTGCCGGAGGCGCTGGCGCGGCTCGCGCCGGGGCGGTTCGCGCTGGCGTTCGTCGATCCGCCCTACGCGGAGGGCCCGGACGCGGCGCTGGCGGCGCTCGGGCCGCTGCTCGCGCCGGGCGGACGGGCGGTCGCCGAGCACGACGCCCGCCGCCCGCCCGTGGACCGGATCGGTCCACTCTCGCTCGCGGATCGGCGCACGTACGGGGGCACGGGAATCTCGATCTACCAGCGCGACTGAGCGATACTGCGCACCCCTCATGAACCGCGCCGCCATCTACCCTGGCTCGTTCGACCCGCTCACCAACGGTCACCTCGCGATCATCCAGCGCGGGCTGAACCTGTTCGACCGGCTCGTCGTCGCGGTCGCGAACAACCCGCAGAAGTCGCCGATGTTCACGGTGGACGAGCGCAAGGCGCTCATCCGCGAGGCCGTGGGCAACGATCCGCGGGTCGAGGTGGACTCCTTCGACGGCCTGATGGTGGACTACGCGCGCACGCGCGGCATCCCCAAGGTGCTGCGCGGGCTGCGGGCGGTCTCGGACTTCGAGTACGAGTTCCAGCTCGCGAACATGAACAAGAAGCTGCTGCCGGAGTTCGAGTCGGTCTTCGTGATGACCGGCGAGGACTACTTCTTCGTCTCGGCGCGGCTCGTGCGCGAGGTGGCGGTGTTCGGCGGCAACGTCGAGGGGCTGGTGCCGCCGAACGTGCTCGAGGCGCTCCAGCGCAAGCTGGGCCGTCCGCCGCGCACCTGATCGCGGACGCCCGCCGCGCCCGGGGGAACGCCGCAGGGCGGCCACGACGCCCCTGGCGGTGAGCACCCGTTCTGGTATTCTCGTTTCCCTTTTTTTCACGCCGCGGACGCTCGGCGGCGGTCACCTTCTCTCCGAGGGAACGGAACCATGAAGCTCGCGAAGCGGCTGGACGTGGTCAAGCCGTCGCCCACCCTGGCCATCACCGCGAAGGCGCGGGAGATGAAGTCCAAGGGCATCGACGTGGTCGGGTTCGGCGCCGGCGAGCCGGACTTCGACACGCCCGCCATGATCAAGGACGCGGCGAAGAAGGCGATCGACGCCGGCTTCACGAAGTACACGCCCACGAACGGCATCGTCGAGCTGCGCGAGGCGATCGCGGCCCGCATCCAGCAGGAGCACCGGGTCTCGTACAAGGCGAGCGAGGTGCTGGTCTCCTGCGGCGGCAAGCACGCGCTCTACAACCTGTTCCAGGCGCTGCTGAACGACGGCGACGAGGTCGTCATCTTCACGCCGTACTGGGTCTCGTACGCGGACATGGTGCGGGTGGCGGGCGGCGTGCCCGTGCTGGTCGAGACCAGCATGGACACCGGCTTCGATCCCTCCCCGGAGCAGATCCGCAAGGCGATCGGGCCGAAGACCCGGGCCGTCATCGTGAACAGCCCGTCGAACCCGACCGGCGCGATGCTCTCCCGCCGCACGCTCGAGACGGTGATCTCCTGCGTGAAGGGCACCGAGACCCTCATCGTCTCCGACGACATCTACGACAAGCTCGTCTACCGCGGGAAGTTCGAGAACGTCCTCGACCTCGACCCGTCGCTGCAGGGCCAGGTGGCGCTCGTGAACGGCGCCTCCAAGACGTTCTCGATGACCGGGTGGCGCATCGGCTGGACCGCCGGCCCGCAGGCGCTCATCTCGGCGATGCAGAAGCTCCAGGACAACTCGACGTCCAACCCCGCCTCGATCTCGCAGAAGGCGGCGCTCGGCGCGCTCACGCTCCCCGGCGTGGGCGACGAGGTCGAGAAGATGCGCAGGACGTTCGACGAGCGGCGCAAGCACATCGTCGGCCGCCTGAACGCCATCGACGGCGTCCGCTGCTTCGACCCGGGCGGCGCGTTCTACGCGTTCCCGTACGTCGGCGAGCTGCTGAAGCGGGCCGCCCCCGGCGCGAGCGCGCCGCTCGGCACCGACGACAAGCTCATCGACCTGCTGCTCGAGAAGCACCTGGTGGCCGCGGTCCCCGGCTCCGCGTTCGGCGCGCCCGGCTACATGCGCCTGTCGTTCGCCACCTCGATGGAGCAGATCGACAAGGGCTGCGATCGCATCGCGGAGATGGCGAAGAGCCTGAAGTAGCCCGCCGACGCACGCCCCCGGCGCCCCGCCGGCCTCCGGGCCGCGCGGGGCGCCGTGCCTTCGGGGGGGGCGGGCGGCGGGAATCCCACCCGCCGAACGAGGGGGCGTGTGCTAGCCTGCCGGCCCATGGACGCGCCTCGGGAGGTGTGGGGAGACCTCGCGACCACCGCCTTCGTGGAGTCGAGCCTGCTGTTCCGGTCGCTCGACCCGGACGCGCTCCGCGACCTCGTGCAGCTCGCCCGCGCGGTGGACGCCGCCGCCGGGGAGACCGTCTCCGCCGAGGACGACGACGGCTTCTACCTGCTGATGGACGGGCGGGCGGAGGTGCTCGCCGGCGGCGAGGCGCTCGGCCAGCTCGAGCGCGGCGCCTGCTTCGGCGAGGGGCGGGTGCTCGGCGGCGGGCGCCCGGCCGCCCTGGTGGCGCGCACCGCGGTCACGGCGGTCGCGTTCCCGGCGCCGATGGTGGCGGCGATGGCCGAGCGCTTCCCGCGCCTCCGCAAGCTGCTGGAGGCGGCGCGGGCGGCCCGGCAGAAGGCCGTTCACGGCGCCTGATCGAGCGCGCGCCCGCCCGTCCCGAGCGTGGCCCCGCCGCGAGGCGGGGCGGAGGCGAGGGAGCGGCCGGCCGGGTGCGCGGGAGCGCGCGGCGGGGTCCCATCGGCGGGGCGGTGTGTGCTAGGTTCCGCGCCCATGCCGCGCCGCACGGACATCAAGAAGATCATGATCGTGGGCTCCGGGCCGATCGTCATCGGCCAGGCCTGCGAGTTCGACTACTCGGGCACCCAGGCGTGCAAGGCCTTGAAGGAGGAGGGGTACGAGGTCGTGCTCCTCAACTCCAACCCGGCCACCATCATGACCGACCCGGGGTTCGCCGACCGGACCTACGTCGAGCCGATCACCCCCGAGACCGCCGAGCTGATCCTGGCGCGCGAGAAGCCGGACGTGCTGCTCCCCACGCTGGGCGGCCAGACGGCGCTCAACCTGGCGGTGGCGCTCGCCCGCAACGGCGCGCTGGCGCGCCACGGGGTCGAGCTCATCGGCGCGTCGCTCGAGGCCATCGAGAAGGCCGAGGACCGGCTCCTCTTCAAGGAGGCGATGGAGCGCGTCGGGGTGGAGCTGCCCAAGAGCGGCTACGCCACGAGCTGGGAGGAGGCGCGGGCCATCGCCCGCGACATCGGGTTCCCGATCATCATCCGCCCGAGCTTCACCATGGGCGGCGAGGGCGGCGGCGTCGCCTACAACCTGGAGGAGTTCGAGCCGCTGGCGCGGCGCGCGCTGACGCTCTCCCCGACGCACACGATCCTCTGCGAGGAGTCGATCATCGGGTGGAAGGAGTACGAGCTCGAGGTGATGCGCGACCGGAAGGACAACGTCGTCATCATCTGCTCGATCGAGAACTTCGACCCGATGGGCGTGCACACCGGCGACTCCATCACGGTCGCGCCGGCCCAGACGCTCACCGACAAGGAGTACCAGCGGATGCGCGAGGCGGGCCTGCGCATCATCCGCGAGATCGGCGTCGAGACCGGCGGGTCGAACATCCAGTTCGGCGTCCACCCGCAGACCGGGCGCATGGTGGTCATCGAGATGAACCCGCGCGTGTCGCGCTCGTCCGCGCTCGCGTCCAAGGCCACCGGGTTCCCCATCGCCAAGATCGCCGCGAAGCTGGCGGTGGGCTACACGCTCGACGAGATCAAGAACGACATCACCCGCTACACGCCGGCCTCCTTCGAGCCGACCATCGACTACGTGGTCACGAAGGTGCCGCGCTTCGCGTTCGAGAAGTTCCGCGGCGCCGACGACACCCTCACCACGCAGATGAAGTCGGTGGGCGAGGTGATGGCCATCGGCCGGACGTTCCAGGAGTCGCTCCAGAAGGCCATCCGCGGCCTGGAGATCGACCGGTGCGGCCTGGAGTCGCCGCTCGGCAAGCGCCCGGGCGACGCGTACGCGCCGGACGAGGTGGAGCGGATCCGCGCCGAGGCGCGCGTGCCGCGCGCGCACCGCCTGTTCTGGCTGGCGGAGTGCTTCCGCGCCGGCCTCGGCGTGGACGACGTGCACGGCCTCACGCACGTGGACCCGTGGTTCCTGCGCGAGGTGGAGGAGCTCGTCGCCACCGAGCGGACGCTGGCGCGGGGCGTCCCCGCCACCGCCGAGGCGTTCCGCGCGGTGAAGCGGATGGGGTTCTCCGACAAGCGCATCGCCCAGCTCGCCGGCCGCAAGGAGGCGGAGGTCCGCGAGGCGCGGCACGCGCTCGGCGTCCGCCCGGTGTTCAAGCGCGTGGACACCTGCGCGGCCGAGTTCGAGGCCTACACGCCCTACCTCTACTCGACGTACGAGGAGGAGTGCGAGGCGGCCCCGACCGACCGGCCGAAGGTGATGATCCTGGGCGGCGGCCCGAACCGCATCGGGCAGGGCATCGAGTTCGACTACTGCTGCGTGCACGCGTCGTTCGCGCTGTCGAAGGCCGGGTTCGAGACCATCATGGTCAACTGCAACCCGGAGACGGTCTCGACCGACTACGACACCTCCGACCGCCTGTACTTCGAGCCGCTCACGCTCGAGGACGTGCTCGAGATCGTGCACGTGGAGAAGCCGAAGGGGCTCATCGTCCAGTACGGCGGCCAGACGCCGCTCAAGCTGGCGGTGCCGCTCCACGCGCTCGGCGTGCCCATCTTCGGCACCGCCCCGGACGCCATCGACCGCGCCGAGGACCGCGAGCGCTTCGCCGCGCTCATCGAGAAGCTCGGGCTGCGGCAGCCGCGGAACGGCGTCGCGCGCAGCGCCGACGAGGCGTTCGCGGTGGCGCGCCGCATCGGCTACCCGGCCATGGTCCGCCCGTCGTACGTGCTGGGCGGCCGCGCCATGGAGGTCGTCTACGACGACCGCGACCTCGAGACCTACCTGCGCGAGGCGGTGCAGGCCTCCAACGAGCGCCCGGTGCTCATCGACCGCTTCCTCAAGGACGCGGCCGAGGTGGACGTGGACGTCGTCTCGGACGGCCGGGACGTCACCGTCGGCGGCGTGATGGAGCACATCGAGGAGGCCGGCATCCACTCCGGCGACTCCGCCTGCGCGCTCCCGCCGTACAGCCTGCGCCCCGAGCACGTCGCCGAGATCGAGCGCCAGTCGGTGGCGATGGCGCGCGAGCTGGGCGTCATCGGCCTGATGAACGTGCAGTTCGCCATCCAGGGCGACGACATCTACGTCCTCGAGGTGAACCCGCGCGCGAGCCGCACCGTGCCGTTCGTGGGCAAGGCCACCGGCCTGCCGCTCGCGAAGGCGGGCGCGCTCTGCATGGTGGGCAAGACGCTGGCGGAGGCGGGCGCGTCGGCGCCGCGGCGGCCGCGGCACACCTCGGTGAAGGAGGCGGTGTTCCCGTTCGCGCGCTTCCGCGGGGTGGACACCGTCCTCGGCCCGGAGATGAAGTCCACCGGCGAGGTGATGGGCGTCTCCGACGACTTCTACCGCGCGTTCTTCAAGGCGCAGGCGGCGGCGGGCAACGCGCTGCCGGTGGCCGGCGAGGGGCGGCGCGCGTTCGTGTCGGTGCGCGACGCCGACAAGCCCGCGGTGGTGGACATCGCCCGGCGGCTCGCGAAGCTCGGGTTCGAGGTGCTCTCCACCGCCGGCACCGCCGCGTTCCTGGCCGGGCACGGCCTCGAGACCACCCGGGTGCGCAAGGTGAACGAGGGCCGCCCGTCGATCGTGGACCGCATCATCGACGGCGACGTGCACTTCGTGGTGAACACCACCGCCGGCAAGCAGGAGATCGCGGACAGCTACTCCATCCGGCGCGAGACGCTGATGAAGGGGCTGCCGTACTTCACGACGCTCACCGGCGCGCGCGCGGCGGTCGGCGCCATGGAGGCCGCGCGGGGCGGCGCGCCCTCGGTGCGCACCATCCAAGAGTACCACGGGGGCTGACGGCGGGGCCCGGGGCGGCCGATGGATCGTTGACACGGCCTCCGCGGCGCTCTAGTGAAGGAGAGGAACGCGGCCGCTCCGGGCATCTCCGGGGTCGGCCGTCCTCGTTTTTCGGGAAGGTGAAACGATGCAGCGCGTCCCCATGACCAAGGGCGGCCTCGTCCGGCTGAAGGATGAGCTGAGGCGGCTCAAGAGCGTCGAGCGTCCCAAGATCGTGAAGGAGATCGCGGAGGCGCGTGCGCACGGGGATCTCTCCGAGAACGCCGAGTACCACGCGGCCAAGGAGAAGCAGAGCCACATCGAGGGCCGGATCGCGCAGGTGGAGCACTGGATCGCCAGCGCCGAGGTCATCGACGTCACCAAGCACGCCGGCGACCGCGTGGTGTTCGGCGCGACCGTCTCGCTCGAGGACACCGAGTCCGGCGACCAGGTGACCTACCGCATCGTGGGCGAGCTGGAGGCCGACCTGAAGCAGGGCAAGATCTCGGTCACCAGCCCGATCGCCCGCGCGCTCATCGGGCGCAGCGAAGGCGACACGGTGGTCGTCCGCTCGCCCGGCGGCGAGAAGGAGTACGAGATCCAGTCGGTCGCGTTCGTGGAGGAGGAGCTGCCGACGGAGTCCGAGTAGTCGGACCCGGCTGGTAGCCTCGCCGCCGTGGAGCGCAAGCAGGGCGGCCCGGCGGATCCGCGCCAGGAGGGGGACCTCCCCGGCGCCGCGGCGGCGCGCGCGCTCGAGGCGCTCCTGCCGCCGCTCCGCTTCGCGGTGAAGGACGGCTTCGCCGGCGCGCCGCGGCTGGCGGGCTTCGGCGAGACGGTGCGCGGCGCGGTCTCGCGCGCCCGCGCGGCCGGCGCCGGCGACTCGCCCGCGCTGCGCCGGCTGGAGCTCGAGGCGGAGGGCTTCGACGGGCTCCCGCTGGCCGCCCGCCGCAAGGCGCTCGCGCGAATCGCCGCCGACCTCGCCGCGCTCATCCCGGTCCCGGAGGAGCTGCGGGCGCTCGCGCGCGCCGCGCGCGTGGAGGCCGAGGCCCGCCCCGGTGGCGTGCCGCCGCCGCCCGTCGCAAAGGCCTCGCCGCCGGTCGCGGAGTCTGCTCCGCGCGCTTCGATCACCAAGCCCGCCCCGCGCCCGACCCGCGAGCCCGCCCCGCGCGCTTCGACCCGCGAGCCCGCCCCGGTCGCCGAGCCCGCGCCCCGCGCGCCGCTCCCGCCGGATCCGCCCTGGCACCCGCTCCCGGACGCGCGCACGGCGGAGGAGCGCGCCGCCCGCCGCCGGCGCCTCGCCACCCGCCTCGCCGACCTGCCGCGGGTCCACCCGGCGCCGCGCGCGCTGCTGGAGGAGCGCGGGCGCGAGACGGTCGAGGCGGCGCTGGAGCTGTGGCCGCGCGCCTACCAGGATCGGACCGCGCTGCGCCGCATCTCCGAGCTGCGGGTGGGGGACGAGGCGACCGTGCTCGGGACCGTGGCCCACGTGCGCATCCAGCGCATGCGGAGCGGGAAGCCGCTGCTCAAGGTCGGCGTGCAGGAGGGCGGCTCCGCGCTGGAGCTCGTCTTCTTCAACCCGCCGCCCTGGCGGCTGAAGCAGTTCGCGGCGGGCGAGTCGCTGCTCTGCTCCGGCAAGGTGACGGAGGGCTTCGGCGCGCGGCGGCAGATGAGCCAGCCGGAGGTGGAGAAGGTCCAGGCCGGCGACTCCGCGAACTTCGGCCGCATCGTGCCCGTCTACCCGGGGCCGGCCGACTACCAGCACCCGGCGCTCCGCAAGCTGATGAAGCGGCTGGTGGACGAGCTCGTGCCGGCGGCGGTGGACGACCTGCCGGCGGACCTCCGCGCCCGCCGGGAGCTCGTCGGACGCGCCGAGGCGCTGCGCGAGGCGCACTTCCCGCCGCCGGGCACCGACCCGCTCCGCGCGGCCGAGCGGGTCACCCCCGCGTTCCGGCGGCTCGTGTTCGAGGAGCTGTTCTTCCTCCAGCTCGCGCTGGCGATGCGGCGGCGCGGCGTGCGCGCCGAGGCCGGGATCGCGTTCGACGCCTCGCCGGCGGCGCTGGCCCGCGCGGTCGAGCCGCTGCCGTTCCGGCTCACCGGCGCCCAGGAGCGCGCGCTCGCCGAGATCGCCCGGGACATGGCGGAGCCCGAGCCCATGAACCGCCTGCTGCAGGGGGACGTCGGCAGCGGCAAGACCGCGGTCGCGTTCGCCGCCATGATGCTGGCGGTCCGGTCGGGCTGGCAGGCGGCGCTCATGGTGCCGACCGAGATCCTGGCCGGGCAGCACGCGCGCACGCTCTCGCGCTGGCTGGAGGGGCGCGGGGTCGAGGTGGCGCTGGTGGGCGCGAGCGCGCGCGGCAAGGGGCAGCGCGAGGCGCGCGCGGCGGTGGCCGAGGGCAGGGCGCGCATCGCGGTGGGGACGCACGCGCTGCTGGAGCAGGCGGTCGGGTTCGAGCGGCTCGGCCTGGTGGTGGTGGACGAGCAGCACCGCTTCGGCGTGATGCAGCGGGCCTCGCTCATCTCCAAGGGGCGCCGTCCGGACGTGCTGGTCATGACCGCGACGCCCATCCCGCGCACGCTGGCGCTCGCGTTCTACGGCGACCTCGACCAGTCCAAGATCGGCGAGCTGCCGCCGGGCCGCACCCCGGTGACCACGCGGCTGTTCGGCGACTCGCAGCGGAAGGCGGCCTACGCGCTCGCGCGCGGCGAGCTGGAGGCGGGCCGGCAGGTGTACGTGGTCTACCCGCTGGTGGAGGAGTCGGAGAAGACCGACCTCGCCGACGCGACCACCGGCGCGACCGAGCTGGCGAAGGTGTTCCCGGGCCACGAGATCGGGCTGCTGCACGGGCGGATGAAGCCCGACGAGAAGCAGCGGGTCATGGACCGCTTCCGCGCGGGCGAGCTCCAGGTGCTGGTGGCGACCACCGTCATCGAGGTGGGCGTGGACGTGCCGAACGCGAGCGTCATGATCGTCGAGCACGCCGAGCGCTTCGGCCTGTCGCAGCTCCACCAGCTCCGGGGCCGGGTGGGGCGCGGCGCGGCGAAGAGCTTCTGCCTGCTGCTCGCGCACTTCCGCCGCGCCGGCGACGAGGCGCGCGAGCGGCTGCGGGCCATGGAGGAGACGCAGGACGGCTTCGAGATCGCGCGGGTGGACCTGCGCATCCGGGGCCCCGGCGAGCTGCTCGGCACCCGGCAGTCCGGGCAGAAGCTGCTCGACGTCGCCGACCTGTACCGCGACGAGGCCATCCTCGAGGAGGCGCGCGAGGAGGCGTTCGGCCTGGTGGAGCGCGACCCGGACCTCGCCCGCCCGGAGCACGCCGCGGCGCGCGAGGCGCTCGCCGGCCGCTGGGCCGGGCGGCTCTCGCTGGCGCAGGTCGGGTAGCGAGCCGCCCCCGGCGGGCTCGCCCCGGCGGACGGCGGCGGCGCGCCACCTCGCGGGCGCGGCGCGGGAGTGCCTAGCATCGGGCGTGAGCAGGGAGCTCGCCGAGTGGCTCGGCCACATGGGCATCCGCGACCGGCGCGTCCTCGACGCGATCGCGGAGCTCGATCGCGCCCGCTTCGTGCCGCCGCACCTCGTGGCCGAGGCCTACGCCGACCGGCCGCTGCCCATCGGCTTCGGCCAGACCATCTCGCAGCCGTTCGTGGTCGCGTTCATGACCGAGGCGCTCGGGCTCGACGGCGGCGAGCGGGTGCTCGAGGTCGGCACCGGCTCGGGCTACCAGACCGCGCTGCTGGCGCGGCTCGCCGGCGAGGTCTGGTCGGTGGAGATCGTCCCCGGGCTGGCGGCGCGGGCGCGCGCGCTGCTGCTCGGCGACCTCGGGCTCGCGAACGTCCACCTGCGCGAGGGCGACGGCGCGCTGGGCTGGCCGGAGGCCGCGCCGTTCGATCGCATCCTCGTCACCGCCGCCGCGCCGCAGGTCCCGCCGCCGCTCCGGGCGCAGCTCGCGCCGGGCGGACGGATGGTGCTGCCGGTGGGTGAGGCGGAGTCGGAGCAGGTGCTCCGCGTGCTGGAGCGCGCCGCGGACGGGATCGAGGAGATCGAGGACCTCCTCCCCGTGCGCTTCGTCCCGCTCACGCACCTCCCGCCTGCGGTATGATCCCGCGCGCATGATCGTCTGCCCCGTCTGCGACCACCCCCAGGCCCTCGGCTCCGAGTGCGAGGTGTGCGGCAAGCGCCTCGCCCTCCACGGCGTGGCCGGGGACGAGGTGCCGCCGCTCGACGGCCTGGAGCCGACGCTGTTCGCGGCGGTCCAGGCGCAGGACGACAGCGTGCCCGGGCTGGAGCCGACGCGGGTGGGCGAGGAGGCCTTCCCCCCGTTGCCGCCGCCGCCGCCGGACGGCCTGGCGGAGGCGCTGGAGCCGACGCGCGCCGCGCCGGTCGAGGTGGACGTCGCCCCCGCGCCGGACGTCGAGCGGACCGGGGCGGAGCTCCCCGACGCGGAGCGCACGCCGCTGCCGGCGTTCGTGACGTGCCGCTACTGCCGGACGCCGGCGATGCCGGGGGAGCGGCTCTGCGGTCGCTGCGGGATGCGGCTGCCGCTGGCCGGCGGCGCGCCCGTCGAGGCCGGCCCGGCCGGCTGGCGCTGCGGCTGCGGCGCCTGGGTGGTGACCTCCGGGTCATGTCCCGCTTGCGGGGCACGCGCCCCCGTCACGGCCGGGTAGCTCGGCGCTTGCCATTCGGCGCGCGTCCCGGCAAATTGGCGGGTCCCGCCATGAAGACCTTCAACGACCCCGAGGCCTTTGCGCGCGTCAAGCGCCTGCCGCCGTACGTCTTCACCGTCACCGACCGCCTGCGCGACGAGGCCATCGCCCGCGGCGTGGACGTGGTGGACTTCTCCATGGGCAATCCGGACGGCGCCACGCCGGACCGGATCGTGGAGCGGCTGCGCAGCGCGGTCGGCGACCCGAAGCTCCACCGGTACCTGAACCCGCGCGGCCTGCCGGAGCTGCGGGCGTCGGTGTCGCGCTGGTGGAAGCGCCGCCACGGCGTCGAGGTCGATCCCGAGCGCGAGGTGCTCGTCACCATCGGCTCGAAGGAGGGCATCGGGCACGCCCTCATCGCGATGCTCTCCGAGGGCGACACGGTCCTCGCGCCGGCGCCGACCTATCCCATCCACGCGTTCGGCGCGGTGCTGGCCGGCGCGGAGTCGCTGCCGGTGGCGGTGGGCCCGGGCGTGGACTTCTTCGAGTCGCTGGTGGCCGCGGCCGAGCGGGCCGAGAAGCGGCCGAAGGGCCTGGTGGTGAACTTCCCCGCGAACCCGACCGCGGCCGTCGGCACGCAGGAGCTGTTCGAGAAGATCGTCCGGTTCGCCGAGGCGCGGGACATGTTCATCGTGTCCGACCTGGCCTACTGCGACATCGTCTTCGACGGCCCGAAGGCGCCGTCGATGCTGGCGGTGCCGGGCGCGCGCGACCGCACGCTCGAGTTCATGTCGCTGTCGAAGAGCTACAACATGCCGGGCTGGCGCGTCGGCTTCTGCGCCGGCAACCCGGCGCTGGTGGCCGCGGCGGCGCGGGTGAAGAGCTACCTCGACTACGGCCTGTTCGGCGCGGTGCAGGCGGCCGCCATGACCGCGCTCGACGAGTGCGACGACGAGGTGGTGAAGATCCGCGAGAAGTACCGGGTCCGCCGCGACGCGCTGGTCCGCCACTTCGGCGCGGCCGGCTGGCAGGTGCCGGCGCCGGCCGCCTCGATGTTCGCCTGGGCGCCCATCCCCGAGCCGTTCCGCCAGCTCGGCTCGCTGGAGTTCTGCAAGCGCCTCATCGACGAGGCCGGCGTGGCGGTCGCCCCCGGCATCGGCTTCGGCCCGGCCGGCGAGGGCAGCGTCCGCATCGCGCTCATCGTGGACGAGCCGCGCGTGCAGCTCGCCGCCGAGCGGATCGAGAAGTTCCTCAAGAAGGGCCCGGGCGGGCGGTAGCGATGTCCGCGCCCCAGTTCTCGTCCTGGTTCCGCTGCGCGGACGGCTGCGACTTCCGCGCCGAGCTCACCGAGGTGGTCTACGAGTGCCCGCGCTGCGGCGGGCTGCTCGAGGTCGAGCACGACCGCGCCGCGCTCGCCACGCGCAGCGCCGCCGCGTGGAAGGCGCTGTTCGACGGGCGCTTCAAGCTGGGCGCCTGGCCGTACGGCTCCGGCGTGTGGGGCAAGAAGGAGTGGGTCTACCCGGGGATCGCCGACGAGAACGTGGTCTCGATGTTCGAGGGCGGCAGCCCGCTGCTCCGGATCGACCGCTACGCCCGCGAGCTGGGCCTCGACGACGTGTGGCTGAAGGAGTGCGGCGTCACGCACACCGGGTCCTTCAAGGACCTGGGGATGACGGTGCTCGTCTCCGCGGTGAAGGAGATGCGGGCCCGCGGCGCCGCGGTCCGCGCGGTCGCCTGCGCCTCCACCGGCGACACGTCGGCCGCGCTCTCCGCCTACTGCGCCGCCGCCGGCATCCCCAGCGTGGTGCTGCTGCCGCGCGGCAAGATCTCCACCGCGCAGCTCGTCCAGCCCATCTCCAACGGCGCGCTGGTGCTCGAGCTCGACACCGACTTCGACGGCTGCATGCAGGTGGTGAAGCAGCTCAGCCGCACCAAGGACATCTACCTCGCGAACTCGATGAACTCGCTGCGCATCGAGGGGCAGAAGACCGCCTCCATCGAGATCGCGCAGCAGCTCGGCTGGACCTCGCCCGACTGGATCGTGATCCCGGGCGGCAACCTCGGCAACGCGAGCGCGGTGGGGAAGGGCTTCCTGCTCATGAAGGAGCTGGGGCTGGTGGACCGGCTCCCGCGCCTGGTGGTCGCCCAGGCGGAGCACGCGAACCCGCTCTGGCGCGCCACCACCGGCGCCGGGGTGAAGCCCACCGCGGCGGTGGAGGTCGAGCCGCTCGCCGCGCGGAAGACGCTCGCGTCCGCCATCCAGATCGGCGCCCCGGTGTCGGCGCGCCGCGCCCTGCGCGCGCTGGAGGCGCTCGACGGCGTGGTCGAGCAGGCGAGCGAGCAGGAACTCGCCGACGCGGCCGCGCGCGCCGACCGGGCCGGCATGTTCACCTGCCCGCACACCGGCGTGGCGCTCGCGGCGCTCGAGAAGCTCGCCGCCCGCGGGGTGGTGAGGAGGGGCGAGCGGGTGGTGGTGATCTCCACCGCGCACGGCCTCAAGTTCTCCGACTTCAAGGTCGGCTACCACGACCAGACCTTGCCCGGCATCCGCGCCGGGCTGCCCAACCCGGCCGTCCAGCTCCCCGCCACGCTCGGCGCGGTCCAGGACGCGATTGCCGGCCGCTTCGGGCGAGGGTAGAACGCCGGGCCATGAGCACCGTCACGCCCACCCACCCCGGCCCGGAGACCGGCGCGCTGCGCGCCGAGCACGACGCGCTCGCGAAGCGGCTGGAGGTCCGCCGGTCCATCGACGTGGCCCGGCGCGGCGCCTACGAGATCTTCGCCGGCCTCATCGCCGTGGGCGCGTCCATCGCGCTCGCCTGGGACCGCTGGGGCAGGCTCAAGCCCGGCATGGTCCGCAAGGTGGCGAAGGGCCCGCCGGTGTTCCTGTACCTGGCCGTCGCGGCGGCGCTGGTGCTGCTCGCGCTCGCCATCCGCTCCTTCCTGCGCGCCCGCCGGCTGATGAGCGAGGAGGACGCGCTCTACGCGCGGTTCCGCGCCCTGCGCGAGACGCTGAGGCTGGATCCGTGAGCGCGGCGGGCGGCGGGCGCGGACGTCCGGCCGCTCGCGGCCGCTTCGTCGTCGTCGAGGGGCTCGACGGCGCCGGCACCACCACGCAGGCCCGGCTGCTCGGCGAGCGGCTCCGCGCCGACGGCCGCACCGCCCACGTCACCGCCGAGCCGTCCGGCGGGCCGGTGGGCGCGCTCGTGCGCCAGGTGCTGACGCGCCGCGTGGGCGGCGGCGGCGGCGCGGACTTCGACCCGCACGCGCTCGCGCTGCTGTTCGCGGCGGATCGCCGGGACCACCGGGCGGTCGAGATCGACCCGAAGCTCGCCGCGGGGATCGACGTCGTCTCCGACCGCTACACGCTCTCGTCGCTCGCCTACCAGGGCGCGGCGCTGGGCGAGATGGAGTGGGTCCGCACGGTGAACGCCGCGGCGGGCCCGCCCGACGCGACGCTGTTCCTCCGGGTGCGGCCCGAGGTCGCGCTCCGGCGCCGGCGCGCCGCCTCGCTCGACCGCGAGATCTACGAGGTGGGCGCGTTCCAGCGGAGGGTGGCCGCCGAGTACGACCGCGCCATCGCGCTGCTGCGCCAGGCCGGCGAGAGCGTCGTCGAGATCGACGGCGAGCGCCCGGTGGAGGCGGTGGCCGCCGCGGTGTGGGCGGCCGCCTCGACCCTGTAGCCGGCTGGCGCCCGCGCGCGGGACGGGTTACGCAGGGGGGCGATGCCCCGCACGCCCACCGCCGCCCTCGTCGTCGTCGGCAACGAGGTCCTCTCCGCCAAGGTCCAGGACGAGAACGGGCCGTACACCGCGCGCCGGCTCCGCGAGCTGGGCGTGGAGCTGGTCACCATCCGGACCGTGCGCGACCGCGTGGACGAGGTCTCCGCCGCGGTCGCGGCCCTCCAGCCGGCGGTGGACTGGGTGTTCACCTCGGGCGGGGTGGGGCCGACGCACGACGACATCACGGTGCGCGCCGTGGCGGAGGCGCTCGGCCGGCCCATGCACCGCTCGCCGGCGCTGGTCGAGACCATCCGCGCGCTGCACCGGCGCGGCCACCCGGGCACCGAGCCGCCCGAGGCGGCCCTGCGCATGGCCGACGTGCCCGAGGGGACGCGGCTGCTCGGGGACGAGGGCTACCCGACGCTCGCGCTCGACAACGTGGTGATGCTCCCCGGCGTCCCGCAGTTCTACCGCCACCAGCTCGAGCGCATCGCGCACCTGCTCCAGGCGCCCCCGTTCCGCCTCGCGTGCGTGTACCTGTCGGCGGGCGAGGGCGAGATCGCGCCCGCGCTCGACGCGGTGGCGGCGGCGCACCCGGCGGTCGAGATCGGCAGCTACCCGCGCTTCGACGCCGGGGCCGACCACCGCGTGAAGGTGACGCTGGAGGCGAAGGACGCGGCCCGGGTGGAGACGGCGCTGCGCGCGCTGCTGGCGGCGCTGCCGGCCGGCTCGATCCTGCGGACCGAGGGGCCGTGACGGCCCCGGCCTACAGCTCGTACTTGTCGATCTTGCCCGCGCCCTGGAGGATCTCCAGCGCGCCCTTGGTGGCCTTCTCCTTGTCCGTCCCCTGGAGCTTCACCACCAGTGGGGCGGCCGGACCGGCCTGCGTGGGGGGCGGGTAGACCGTCACCGCCCACGAGTCGCCGAGATCCTTGTCCACGTGTACCCGGCATTCCGTGCTTCCGATGAACGCGCGTGCCATGCTGAGTCGCTCCGAGAGGTCGTCGGGAGCCGGGAACATAGCCCAAACGAGCCCCATGAGAAAGCCGACCGTTCTGCTCCTCGTCCTGGCCGCATGCTCGTCCGGACCCCGCCTCCCCCGCGTCACCCCCAGTGAGACCGAGGTCGAGGTGCGCGGCGCCGTGAAGGGCGGCCCGTACCCGCTCGGCCGGGCCGAGCTGGCCGCGTTGCCGCAGCGATCCGTGCGCGGCCTCGACCCGGAGTCGGGCCGGGCGGCGGCCTGGGAGGGCACCTCGCTCGCGGCGCTGGTGAGCGACCGGGTGGAGCGGACCCGCGGCGCGGACGTGGTGATCGTGCGGACCCGGGATCGCCGCGCCATCCCCATCCCGCTCACGCTGGTCCGGCAGCTCCAGCCGGTGCTGGCGGATCGCGCCGACGGCCAGCCGCTCCCGGAGCGCGTCATCGCCTGGCCCACCTTCGACCAGCGCGGGCTCGAGACCGACCCGCGCGCGCGGCTCTGGTGGGCGCGCGGCGTGGTGGCGCTCGAGCTCGCGAACTCGTTCACGACCTACGGCCGGGCCCTGGCGGTCCCGGACGGCGCCCCCGACGGCGCGCGCCTCGGCGCGGATCGCTTCGGCGCGCGCTGCATCGGCTGCCACCGCGTGCGCAAGGCCGGCGGCGAGGCCGGTCCGAACCTCTCGCGCCTCACCGACCGGATGTCCGCGGACGCGCTCTACGCGCGGATGCGGGCGGGCCACCCGGGCTGGTCGGACGGGCCGGAGGATCCCGGCCCGGCGGCCGCGCGCCAGGTGTGGAGCTTCCTGCGCGCGGTGGCCGCGTTCGAGGTCGCCGGGGCCGGGGACGAGGCCGCGCCGCCCGAGAAGGATCCGGTGGAGGAGGAGCGGCAGCGGGCGCGGCCGCCCCGTCCCTAGACCGCCCAGATGTAGCCGATGCGGACGCCGACCAGCTCGGCGATCTGCTTCGCGACCTGGCGCCCGTCGCGCCCGGCCACCCACCGCGGCAGCACGACGTGGAACTCGCCGCCGGCGAGCTCGGCGGCCGAGGAGAAGAGCTGCCACCGGCTCGCCACCTCCTCGAGCGCCACCGGACCCGGCGACAGCACGTCGAGGAACACCGGCTTGGGCGCCTCGCAGAACAGGCTGGGGCGGTGGTCGCGCATCGCGCCGTGGATCACGTCGGGCGTCTCCCAGCCCGGCAGATCGGCGCGCACGCCGGCGTAGCCCGCGAGCGGGAGCGTCTCCGCCATCAGCCGGATGAACGCCTCCTTCTGAACGTCGACCACGGGCTCGACGGTCTGCTCCAGCATGGCGGCTCCCCCGTCCGGACGGCCGGCCGCCGGCGCCGCGCGCACCTCCGCCCGGATCACACTCTGGGGCCGCGCGTCGCGGGGGGCATCCCCCGCCGCCGGGCGAGCGCACCGACCGTGGTGACGCGCCGGTGACAGCGGCCCGCCAAGCTCGGGGGCTCATGCCGCGCGACCCCGACCGCATCGACTGGCTCCCGTCACTCCCGTTCTTCGCCGCGCACCTCGTCGCGCTGGCCACCCCGTGGCTCGCGCCGTTCGAGTGGCGCTGGGGCGCGCTCGCCGCCGCGCTGTACGCGGTGCGCATGTTCGCGGTGACGGCCGGGTACCACCGCTACTTCTCGCACCGCAGCTACCGGACCTCGCGCGCGTTCCAGCTCGTGCTCGCGGTGCTCGGCGCGAGCGCGGCGCAGAAGGGCCCGCTCTGGTGGGCCGCCCACCACCGCGACCACCACCGCCACTCCGACGGGCCGGAGGACGTCCACTCGCCGCTGGAGCGGGGGTTCTGGTGGAGCCACGTCGGCTGGATCCTCTCGCGCCGCCACCACGAGACCAAGCTCGACCGCGTGCGCGACCTCGCGCGCTACCCGGAGCTCCGCTGGATCGACCGCCACCACCTGGTCCCGCCGGCCGCGCTCGCCACCGGGCTGTTCCTCGCCGGCGGGCTGCCGGCCGTGCTGTGGGGCTTCTTCGTCTCCACGGTGGCGCTCTGGCACGGCACGTTCGTCATCAACTCGCTCGCGCACGTGTTCGGCCGCCGCCGCTACGCCACCGACGACGGCTCGCGCAACAGCCTGGTGCTCGCGCTCGTCACGCTCGGCGAGGGGTGGCACAACAACCACCACTTCTACGCCGCCAGCGCGCGGCAGGGCTTCTTCTGGTGGGAGATCGATCTCTCCTGGTACGCGCTGCGCGGGCTCGCGGCGCTGCGCGTGGTCCGCGACCTGAAGGTCCCGCCGCCGCAGGTCCGGCTCGCGCACCTCCGCACGGCGGCCCCGCCGTCCACGGTGCACGTCGAGGCGCTCTGAGCGGCTCGCGCTAGAGGAACACCGAGCCGCGCGCGGCCACGTCCTCGTCCAGCATCGCCTGCAGCGTGGCGCGGACCGTCTCCGCCAGCTCGCCCACGCGCGCCGCGTCCTCCGCCTCCGCCGGCGAGCGGCCGGCCAGCGAGATGGGCGGGCCGAAGCGCAGCGACCAGCGCGAGGGCAGGGGCAGCATCGCGGCCGGCGCGAGCCGGAGGAGCGGGCTCGCGGTGAGCAGCGGCAGCCCGAGGCGGTCCGCCAGCCAGCCGGTGCGCGAGATGCCGGGGGCCGCCTCCTCGCTGCCGACGATGGCGCAGGGGACGATCGTCGCGCCGGCGCGGAGCGCCACCTTCGCGAATCCGCCCCGGCCGAGCCGCTGCAGCCGGTAGCGCTCGCTCCACGGCTTCCGCGCGCCGGCGCTCCCCTCGGGGAACACGCCCAGCGCGCCGCCCTCCTGCAGGATGCGCCCCGCCGCCTCCGGCGTGGCGCGCACGGCGCCCAGCCGCACCGCCAGGCCGCCCACCACCGGCAGGTCGCACTCGCGGTCGTCGAGGAGCGGGCGGAGGTCCCGGTGCGCCGGGTGATCGCGGCGCAGCGCGTGCCGCAGCACCAGCGCGTCCCAAGGGACGACGCCGGCGTGGTTCGCGACCACCATCACCGCGCCGCTCGGCGGCACGTGCTCCGCGTCGCGCACGGTGGTCCGCCACCAGGTGGCGTAGAGCAGCTCGACGAGGGGCTCGGCCCGCTCCGCCAGCCGCGGGTCCATCCCGTGCCGGTCGAGCCGTCCGGGCGGCTCGAGCAGCCGCGCCAGGTCGAGCGCGGCGCCCAGCTTCGCCGCCACCGCGGGGGCGAGCCGCGCCGCGGCCTCGGTCACCTCGCGCCGCGCCCCGGCCAGCCCGGCGCGCGCGGCGAGGTCGCCGACCCGGGCCTCCAGGCCGTCGAGCGCCGACTCCAGCCGCCGCTCCACGTCGGCGAGCCGCGCCTGCGCGCCGGTGCGGTCGGCCGGGAGCCTCCGGGTGCGCTCCGGCGCGCCGGGCGGCGCGCCGGGCGGCGGCGTCGGGGCGGGGACGGGCGCCGGTGCAGCGGCCGCTCCCGGGACCGGCGCCAGGGGCGGGAGCGCCGGCTCGGGCGCCGGCGGAGCGGGCACCGGTGGCCCGGCGGACGCGGCGGGGGAGGGCGGCGCGGCGGGCGCGCGGGGCGCAGCACCCCGGGTGAACGGGTCGTTGCCGAGCACCGGGCGCGGGGCCGGCCTCGCGGCGCCGGGCGCGCGCGCGGGCCCGCGCCGACCCGCGGCCTTCCTCTTGCCGGTCCCTCCCGCCATCGCGTCCACATAGACGCACGCGGCCGCGGGCGTCAAACGTTCGCTGGGGGAGCCGCCGCGTCGGATCGCCGTGGTACGAACGGGCGCCATGCCGCGCATCCACGTCCTTCCGCCCGGGCTCGTCAACCAGATCGCCGCGGGCGAGGTGGTCGAGCGGCCGGCCTCCATCGTCAAGGAGCTGGTCGAGAACGCGCTGGACGCCGGCGCGACCGCCATCGGCGTGGACGTGGAGGAGGGCGGGCTCGCGCTGGTCCGGGTGGCGGACGACGGCTCGGGCATGGACCGGGACGACGCGCTGCTCGCGCTCGAGCGGCACGCCACCAGCAAGCTGCGCGACGCCGAGGGGCTCGCCGCCATCGGGACCATGGGGTTCCGGGGCGAGGCGGTGCCGGCCATCGCGTCGGTCTCGCGGTTCCGCCTCGACACCTCGCCCGGCGAGGACGGCGCCGGGACGCGGGTCGAGATCGAGGGCGGCGTGCTGGGCGAGGTGGCGCCGGTGGCCCGTCCGCGGGGCACCACCGTCGAGGTCCGCGACCTGTTCTTCAACACGCCGGCGCGCCGCAAGTTCATGCGCGCCGCGTCCACCGAGGCCGGCCACGTGTCGGAGGCGGTCATCCGGCTCGCGCTGGCGCGGCCGGACGTGGGGTTCACGCTCCGCTCCGGCGGCCGGCTGGTGCTCGGCGCGCGCGCGGGGGGCGGGCTGGCGGACCGGGCCGGCCAGGCGCTGGGGCGGGAGGCGCACCGGCACCTGCTCCCGGTGGACGCCCGCCGCGGCGAGGTGCGCGTCCACGGGCTCATCTGCTCGCCCGACCACTCCGAGGCGACCGGCCGGGCGCTCTACCTGTTCGTGAACGGGCGCTACGTGCGCGACCGGGCCGCCGCGCACGCGGTGCTCCGGGCGTTCGCCGGGACGCTGCCGCCCGGGCGCCACCCCGCCGGCGTGCTGTTCGTGGAGCTGCCGCTGGACCGGGTGGACGTGAACGTGCACCCGCAGAAGCTGGAGGTCCGGTTCGCCGAGGGGCGCGAGGTGTTCGACGCCCTGTTCCACACCGTGGCCGGCGCGCTCCGGACCGCCCCGTGGCTTCGCGCGCGCCCGCAGGCGGCGCCCGCGGGCGAGGGCCCTCCGGCCGGCGGCGAGGCGGTCGCGGTGCCGCTGGCAGGGGAGGACGCGGCGGCGGTCCTGGCCTGGGCGCGCGCGGCCCGGCCACCGGAGGGCAGCGGGGCGACGCTCGTCCAGCCCGCCCCGGGCGCCTGGGCCACCGGCCGGCTCGCGTTCCCCATCGCGCCCGCGCCGGACGCCGGGCCGGAGGCGGCGCCGCGGCCGGAGGGGTACTTCGCCGGGCTGCGGTACGTCGGGCAGCACGCGCGGACGTACCTGCTCTGCGAGGCGCCGGGCGGGACGCTGGTGGTCATCGACCAGCACGCCAGCCACGAGCGGATGCTGTTCCACCGGCTCAAGGAGGCGTTCCGGGCGCGCCGCATCCCGGTCCAGCCCTACCTGCTCCCGCAGGTCGTGACGCTCCCGCCCGCCGCGGCGCGCGCGCTCGAGGCCGGGCTCGCCGAGCTGGGCCGGCTCGGCTTCGACGCCGAGCCGTTCGGCGGGGACGCGTTCGCGGTGAAGGGCGCGCCGGCGGCGCTGGCCGGGGTGGACCTGACGGCGCTGCTCACGGACCTCGGCAGCCAGCTCGCGGACGTGGAGCGCGGCAGCGCGGTGGACGACGCGTTCCACGACCTGCTCGCCACCATGGCCTGCCACGCGGCGGTGCGCGCGAACCAGGACGTCTCGCCGGAGGAGGCGCGGGCCCTGCTCGACGGGCTCGACGCGATCGACTTCAAGGCGCGCTGCCCGCACGGCCGGCCGGTGGTGTTCGAGCTCTCGCTCGCCGATCTCGAGCGCCGCGTCGGCCGCCGCTAGGGCGCCGCAGGGTTCACGGGGTCGATGGGGGAAAAGGGCAGCTCTCGGCGCGGCTGAAGTCGAATCCGAGGTGTGCGAGCGAACCGCGCCGAGAGCGTCCCAGCGGTGAAGCGCGCGATCGGAGCCTGGAAAGGGGGGGGAATCCAGGGACCGCCGCAGCGTTACCGGGCGCCCCTTACGCAATCGCCGTGCCCCGGAACGGGTGCCGGTAAGTCGAGGAACTCAGGCGACTTTACCGGACGGGCGCCGTCCCTGCGGGCGGCCTGGCCTTTCAAATATGCAGCGTGGATTGCAGAGATGAAATCCCTGGATGCCGGAACGGGTGCGGCAGCATCCCTTGCGCCGGAGGGCTGAAGAAAGCTCCGTCTCGCGCGAGGTGTGCGCCGGCGCGCACGCGCGAGCGCCTGCAACCGCAGCAAAATCCGCCCGAGCACGATCGGCACCGCGGATGCAAACACCGGCGGGCGTGCAGGGCACGATCACAGGCAAGGACGTGATCCGTCACTCGTTCACCATCCTCCGGCTTTGGGGGCCGACGGTGTACCTGCGCTGCCTCCGCGCCATGGTGAGCGGGCGGCGCTGCACGTTCCTGGGCGTGGTCGCCGGCGAGCCGACGAACGCGCCGCGGGCCGGCTAGCGGGCGGCCCGCCCCGGCGCCTCGCGCGCGGCGCGGAAGAACCGGGTGGACGCCCCCCCGCCCCTTTGGCAGAGTCCGGCGCGTGCCGCCCCCGCGTGACCCGCGCTACCGCCCGTTCCGGCTGGCCCTCTGGGCGCTCTACTTCACCGTCATCGCGGTCGCGCTGGCGGTGGTCCTCACCAGCATCGTGCGGAACCTGCGCGGGCCGCACCGCCCCGCCGCCACCGGCGCGCTCCCCACCCGCGCGGCGCTGCGCGTGTGCGTGACCGAGCTCGAGGCGCTGCACGCCGAGCAGAACCACCGGGCCTGGCGCCTGGCGGACGAGGTGGGCGAGGGCGACGCCATCGCGCGCTGGGAGGTCTGGGCGCGCGAGTGGGAGCAGCGGGTGGACGACCTCGCCGACCGCTGCCGGCTGGACGCCCGCGATCCCGACCCGCAGGGCTTCGGCGGGCGCGAGGAGCTGGCGCGGGCCCGCGAGGCCGTGCTCCAGGTGCACCGGGCCTACCGGGCCCAGGTGAACCGGTTCGCCCAGGAGGAGGCGGACCTGGCCCGGCGCGCCGCGCAGGCGCTGCGCCAGGCGCAGGAGGCCGTCTCGAGGCCGCCGGAGCGCGGCTAGGGGCAGCCGTCCGTCCCCGGCACCAGCAGGAACGTCCAGCGGTACACCTGCGTCTCGAAGCCCGGCGCGGCGCTCCGGTTCGGCAGCGCGGCCTCGTCGGCCGGCGCGTAGAAGTTGTTCGAGACCACCAGCTCCACCACGTGGACCGTGCCGGCGGTGCGCGGCGCGTGCTGGTAGGGCAGGAACGTGAACGGCGAGGGATCGCGGGTGAGGACGGTCTGGTCGGCGCTCGCCGGCACCGACTCCTGCCGCACCCACGAGGCGCCGCCCTGGGTCGGCTGGTAGTCCACGAACCAGCGGACCTCGACCTGCTCGAGCGTGTTCGTGTCGAGGAGCTGCGCCTGCAGCTCGTAGCGCGGCTCGGCGCCGGCGCAGTCGGCCGGGACGGTCACGAGCGGCACGCCCGCCGCGGCGACGCCGTTCACGGTGATGCCGTCGGCCAGGATGCGCGGGGGCGTGATGGTGCCGCCCTTGGGATAGTCGGGGAGCGGCTGCGGGAGCGGGCAGCCGGCCAGCGCCAGCGCGAGCGCGCCCAGGGCCGCTGCCAAGCGGGGACGGTTCACGCCTCGGTCTCCTCGTCGTCGGGCGGCAGGACCTGGCCGCGCCGCTCGGCCTCGAGCTTCTCGAGGTGGCGGAACACGGTGCGCGGGTCCACGCCCAGGTCCTTCGCGGTCTTGGTGCGGTTCCCGGCGTTCCGCTCCAGCACCTCGTTGATGTACCGCTTCTGGAACTCCTCCTTGGCCTGGGCCAGCGGGAGGATGGGCTCGAGGATCTCCGGGCGCAGGTCGAGGTCCTCCGCGGACACCAGCGCGCGGTCGGCCAGCACCACCGCCTTCTTCACGCGGTTCTCGAGCTCGCGGATGTTGCCCGGCCAGGCGTACTTGCGCATGGCCACGAGCGCGCCCGGGGTGAACCCGCGCACCCGCGCGGTGAACTCCTTCGCGTACTTCTGCAGGAAGTACTTGCCGATGACCACCACGTCCTCGCCGCGATCGCGGAGCGGGGGCAGGTGGATCGCGACCACGTTCAGCCGGTAGTAGAGGTCCTCGCGGAAGGTGCCCTTGCGGATCTCCTCCTCGAGGACGCGGTTCGTGGCGGCCACCACCCGCAGGTCCACCGCCTCCGGGCGGTTGTCGCCCACCTTGGTGACGGCGCGATCCTGCAGCGCCCGGAGGATCTTCACCTGGAGCGCGAGCGGCATGTCGCCGATCTCGTCGAGGAACAGCGTGCCGCCGTGCGCCGCCTGGAACTTGCCCATGCGCGTCGCCACCGCGCCGGTGAACGCGCCCTTCACGTGGCCGAACAGCTCCGACTCGAGCAGCGCCTCGGGGATCGCGCCGCAGTTCACCGCCACGAACGGCCCGTTCGCGCGCGTGGAGCGCCGGTGGATCTCCCGCGCCACCACCTCCTTGCCGGTGCCGGTCTCGCCGGACACCAGCACCGAGATGTCGGTGCCGGCCACCTTCTCGATGCGCCGGTAGACCTCGCGCATGGACGCGCCGGCGCCGATGAGGTCGCCGTACTGGCGCGAGGCCACCGCCTCCTTGAGGGAGAGGTTCTCGCGGCGCAGCGAGTCGAGCAGCATGGCGTTCTGCACCAGCAGCGACGCCTGCGCGGCGAACGGCGCGAGCAGCTCGAGGGCGCGCTCGTCGAACAGCGAGACCACGTTGTCGTTGCCCAGGTAGATGACGCCGAACACCTCGCCCTTCTGCATGAGCGGGGCGCACATCACCGAGCAGAGCTTCAGGTTCACCACCGACGTCGAGCCCGACCACTCCGAGTCGTGCAGCGCGTCGGCCACCACCAGCGCGCGGCGGGTCTCGACCACGCGCCGGATGATCGAGTCGGAGACCCGCTCCACCGCGCCCTCGATGGTCTCGCGCGCCACGTTGCGCGCGGCGCGGACGCTCATCTCCCCGTCCTCGAGCAGGATCAGGAAGCCCTTGTCCGCGTGCGTGACCTCGAGCAGCGCGTCCATCAGCTCGTCGAGCAGCCGGTTCAGGTCGGTCGCGCCGAGGAGCCGCTCGGAGAAGCGCACCAGCGTCTCCAGCGCCTGCAGCCGCTGGCCGGCGATGGGCCGGGCCGAGGGCAGCGGCGTGCGCGCCACCGCCTCGAAGGTGAGCTCGGTGCCGGCCACCCGGATCCGGTCGCCCGGCCCCAGGCGCCAGGCGCCGCGCCGCTTCCCGTTCACGGTCATGTCGGAGCGGTCGTGGGCGGCGGCGTTGTAGTCCTTCCCGTCGAAGTGGATGTGCAGCGCGGTGGCGGGCAGCGCCGGGTCCTCCACCGCCACGTCGTTCTCCGGGTCGCGGCCCACGCTGGTGATGCGCTTCACCAGCGCCACCTCGCGCTCGGAGCCGTCCGGTCCTCTCACGATGAGCGTGGCCACGGGTCCCTAGTACCTCCACTCGAGCTTGAGCGACGCGCCGGCCGGCTCGCCGCCGGGCGCCATCTCGGTCTCGACGATGGGGACGAAGTGCCGGTGGGCGTCCCAGACCCCGTAGCCGTACAGCGCCCAGAACATCGCGGCCGACACGTACTTCACCACCTCGACGTTGCGGAGCACCCGGCGGTCCGAGTCGCTGTAGGGCGGGTTGGAGCAGCCGGGCTGGCCGGAGGTGCAGGTGCGGGTCCGGTCGTCGGCGAGCTGGTTGTGGATGACGATGGCCGCGATGTTCACGGCGCCGAGCGCGATCTGGCCGGCCGCGATGGCGGTGCCCTTGGCCCGGTCGCCGTTCTGGAACTGGCCGGCGCCGAACGGCATCCAGTTGAACAGGTACAGGCGCTCCTGCACGCGCACCACCTTCGTCGGCGGCCCGGTGCGCAGCTGCTCCTCGCTGAGCAGCCGCCGCTTGGCCTCGTCGGCCAGCCGCTGCTGCTCGCGGAGCGCCCGGCGCCGCTCGCGCAGCGGCGCCAGCGCCGGCTCGTGCTCCTTCTTCACCCGGTCGAAGAACTCCACGATGGCGGGCGGCACCAGGAACGGGTCGAGCGCGTAGTCGGGATCGTGCGAGAGCAGGTTCACGAACGCGGCGCGCGCCGCGGGGAGGTCGCCCAGGTTGAACTCGGAGATGCCGAGCATCCGGTACGCCTCGACCGCCTCGTCGTCGGTGAGCGCCGGGTCGCCTGCGAGCATCTGGCGGAGCGCCCCGGCGGCGTCGCCGTACGCGCCGAACTCGAAGCGGTCCTTGGCCCGCTTCAGCTCGGGGGGCGCGAGCAGCGAGAGCGCCAGCAGCAGGGGGATCGCGTTCACGGGGACTCCTGGGCCTGCGTCGCCGCCACGGTCACCTCGCCGCCGGCGCGCAGCTTCACGTCGAGCGTGCGGGCGGGCGCGCCCGCGAGGTCGAGCAGGATGCGCGCGGGCGCCTCGTAGGGGCTCTCGCCGCCGGCCGGGACGGCGACCAGGAACGGCGCGCGCTGCGACTCGCCGGCGGTGCCCACCAGCCGGCCGTCCAGGTAGACGCGGGTGGCGGGATCGCCCTCGACGCGCAGCCGGGCCGGGCGGGGCTCGAGCGGCACGCGCAGCTCGCCCTGGCGCGCGGCCTCCTCGGCGGAGATGCGCCGCACGAACGGCGAGCAGCAGGCGTGCTCGACCTGGATCACGTGCGGTCCCGGCGCGAGCTCGAAGCGGACGAGCTGCTGGTCGTGCGCGACCTCGACGCCGTCGAGGAGCGCGCGCTGGGCGTACGGGCGGACGTGGACCGTGAACGGGACGGCGGCGGCCGCCGCGTGCGGGGCGGCGGCGGCCGGCGTCCCGGCGCCGGGCGCGGAGGCGCCCTGGGCGCCGGCGGGCGCGCGCGCCGGGGGGGCCGCGGCCTCGGTCGCCGGCGCCGGGGCGGGCGCGGGCTCCGGCGCGGCGCGGGCCACGGCCGGCGGCGGCGGCCGGGGCGCGGGCGCGAGCGCGGCCCGCAGCCGGGGCCCGACCGTCAGCGCGACCGCGCCCACCGCGGCCAGCACCGCCAGCGCCGCGCCGGCGATCGCCGCGGCCCGGCGCAGGCGCCGGCGCCGCGCCAGGCGCGCCAGCTTGGCCGGGACCTCGGCGTTGGCCGGGTCGATGGCGAGCACGCGGTCGTAATACCCGAGCGCGCGCGCGGCGGCGCCCTCGGCGGCGGCCGCGTCGCCGAGCGCGACGAGCGCGGCCCCGGCGCGCGCCGGGAACGCGGCCTTCACCGCGGCCGGGTCGCGCAGGAACGCGAGCAGCGCGTCGCCGGGCCGGTCGATCCCGACCTCCGCCAGGATCCGGTCCAGCGCGTCGCGCACCTCGACCATGCTGGCCGGGCGCTTCGCCGGATCCACCTGGAGGCAGCGCCGGATCAGCGCGGCGAGCGCGCCGGGCACCCGCGGGTCGGCCTGGCGCGGGTCCTCGAAGTCGCCCTCCAGCACGCGCCGCAGGATGGCGGTGGGGTTGGACGCGGCGAACGGCAGCTTGCCGGTGGCGAGCCAGTACAGGATGGTCCCGAGCGAGAACACGTCGCTGCGCGCGTCGGCGTCGTGCCCCTCCACGATCTCGGGCGCCATGTGGTGGGGCGAGCCCACCAGCGCGCCGGTCATGGTCATGCGCTCGTCGGAGGCGAGGATCCGGGCGATGCCGAAGTCGGCGAGCTTCACCGAGGGCGGCTCGTCCTCGTGGACCAGCACGTTCTCCGGCTTGAGGTCCCGGTGGATGACCCCGGCCGCGTGCGCGTGCGCGAGCGCGTCGGCGAGCGTCCGCCCCACCAGCATGCCGAGCTCGGGGAAGCCGAAGCCGACCCCGGCCGCCCAGGCGCGCAGCGTGCGGCCGCGCACGAACTCGGTGACGAGGTAGCTCTCCACCGCCGCGTCGCCGGCGTAGTCGTAGATCTCGACGATCGACGGGTGGGACAGGCGCGCCACCGCGCGCGCCTCGCGCGAGAAGCGGGCGCGCGAGTCGGGCGCGGAGGCGAGGTGCGGGTGGAGCAGCTTCACCGCGACCTCGCGATCGAGCGCGGTGTCGCGGCCGCGGTAGACGACCGCCATGCCGCCGCTCCCCACCTGCTCGAGGAGCTCGTACCGGCCCAGCATCCGGATCACCGCAGCGTCCCCCCGACGGTGGGGGTGCGCCGGTCCGGCCGGAGCGGGAGCGCGTTGCCTGCGACCACATGCATCTGAGAGGGTTCCTGGGCGCCCGCCTCCAGCGCCCGATCACGACATCCGTGGCGGGGTGAGGGGCGCCACTATGACACGGCCGCCCGAGCCCGGCCACAAGTCGTCCGCCGTGGTCAGGGGCGGGTGGGGCGCGCCCCCTACCAGGCGGGCAGGGCGCCCGCCCCAGAGCCGGGGAGCAGGTGCTCAGACACCAGCGCGCGCACCGTGTCCGGCATGGCCGCGGTCGAGATCGGGTGGCGCGGGCGCCAGCCGAGCGCCGCCAGCCGCGAGGTGTCGTAGTAGTGGTCCGCGCTCATCCAGTGGAGCGCCTCGCGCTCGATGCGGGGCACGAGCGCCGCCGCCACGCCGGTGCGCGACGAGAGCCGCCCCCAGCCGCGCGCGAGGCGCCCGTTGACGCGGGCGAGCAGCGCGCGATCCGGCACGTGGCGCACCAGCCACAGCAGCGCCGAGGTGAGGCGCGGCGCGGTGGGGAGGACGCGGCCCGGCTCGTAGCCGAGCGCGGTGAGCGCGGCGGCGAGGTGCTCGGCGAGCGGGAGCGGCGCCTCGTCGGCCACGTTGAACGCGCGGCCGCGCACCGCGCCGGCGTCGGGGTGCTCGAGGACGTGCACCACCGAGCGGGCGAGGTCGTCGAGGTGGAGCAGGTGCGCGACCGGGCCCCGCCGGATGATGGGCACCCGCCGCCGCCGCTGGTTGAAGAGCGCCACGAGCGCGAGCACGCGGAGCGGGCCGCCGCGCAGCGACGGGCCGTACAGGACGGTGGGGCGGAGCACGGTGAGCGGAGCGCCCTTGCGGAACGCGGCCCAGCTCGCCTGCTCGGCCGCCCAGCGGACCCGCTCGTGCGCGGTGCGCGGCGCCTTCAGCTCGCCCTCGCGGCAGGGCAGGTTGCGCGGGCGCCCGTACACGCCGGCGGTGGAGACGTGAACCAGCCGCGCGGCGCCCGCCCGGTGCGCCAGCTCGGCGGCCGCGCGCGCGGCGCCGGCCTCCACCGCGATGCGGGCCGGCTCGGGGAGGTCGCGGGGGGTCCGCACGCCGAGGTGGACGACGGCGCGGGCCGGCGCCTCGCCCGCGCCGCGGAACCCCTCCGCGGAGAGCGCCACCGGGCGCGGGCTCCAGCCGGCACGCGCGAGCTCGGCCGCGACCGCGTCGGCCACGGCGCCGCCTGAGCCCGTGATGAGCGCCACCCCCGCCATCTCGCGAGTGTAGCAGGCGCCCGGGGCGGACCGCGCGGCCCCGGGCGCCATGGCCCCGTCGAAGGATCCGTCCCCGGGCTAGACCCGGATCTCGTCCGGCTTCTTGGCGGGCGGCGTGGGCGTCGCGCCGGGCTTCTTCTCGCCCTCGGGCTCCGGCGCCGCCGGCGGCTTGCGGCCGACCGGGTTCTCCTCCAGCGCCGCCTGCAGCACCTCGTCCATGTGCGCCGCGAAGACGAACTCGAGCTCCTTGCGCGCCTGCTCGGGCACGTCGAGCAGGTCCTTCTCGTTGCGCGCCGGGATGATGATCCGCTTGATGCCGGCCCGGTGCGCGGCGAGCACCTTCTCCTTGATGCCGCCGACCGGGAGCACCAGGCCGCGCAGCGTGACCTCGCCGGTCATGGCGACGTCGGAGCGCACCCGGATGCCGGTGAGCAGCGACACGAGCGCGGTGAGGATGGTCACGCCGGCGCTGGGGCCGTCCTTCGGGATGGCGCCCGCCGGGAAGTGGATGTGCAGGTCGGTCTTCTCCAGGAAGTTGACCGGGATCCCGAGCGAGTCGGACTTCGAGCGAAGGTACGAGAGCGCGGCCTGCGCCGACTCCTTCATCACGTCGCCGAGCTGGCCGGTGAGGGTGAGCGCCCCCTTGCCCGGCATCTTGGTGGCCTCGATGAAGAGGATGTCGCCGCCCGCCGCCGTCCAGGCGAGGCCGGTCGCGACGCCCGCGATCTCGGTCCGCTCGGCCGTCTCGTTGTAGAACTTCTCCGGCCCGAGGATCTCGAGGACGTCGGCCTCCTCGATGGAGCGCTTCGCGGAGGCGCCGATCTTGCCGCTCGCCACCTCCACCGCGATGGCGCGGCAGACGTCGGCGATGCGCCGCTCGAGGTTGCGGACGCCGGCCTCGCGCGTGTACGCCATGATGATCTTGATGAGCGCCTTCTCGCTGATGGCGATGGCGTCGGCGCTGAGCCCGTGCTCCCGCAGCTGCTTCGGGATGAGGTGGTTCTGCGCGATGTGCACCTTCTCCTCGAAGGTGTAGCCGGGCAGCTCCAGGATCTCCATGCGGTCCTTGAGCGGGCCGGGGATGGGATCGAGCAGGTTCGCGGTGCCGATGAACATCACCTTCGACAGGTCGTAGGACAGGTCGAGGTAGTGATCCGAGAACGCGTGGTTCTGCTCGGGGTCGAGCACCTCGAGCAGGGCCGCCGAGGGATCGCCGCGGAAGTCCGCCCCGAGCTTGTCGATCTCGTCGAGCATCATCACCGGATTCACCGTCGCGGCCTTCTTCATCGACTGGATGATGCGGCCGGGGAGCGCGCCCACGTAGGTGCGCCGGTGCCCGCGGATCTCGGCCTCGTCGCGCACGCCGCCCAGCGACAGCCGCACGAACTTGCGGCCGGTGGCGCGCGCGATGGACTGGCCGAGCGAGGTCTTGCCGACGCCCGGCGGGCCCACGAAGCACAGGATCGGCCCGCGCATGTCGTTCTTCAGCTTGCGGACCGCCAGGTACTCGAGGATGCGCTTCTTGATCTTGTCGAGGCCGTAGTGGTCGGTGTCGAGGATCTGCCGCGCGTTCTCGATGTCGAGGTTGTCGTCGGTCCGCTTGGTCCAGGGCAGGTCGGCGATCCAGTCGAGGTACGTCCGCGCCACCGTGTACTCGGAGCTCGCGGTCGGGATCGACTTCAGCCGGTTCAGCTCCTTCTGCGCGACCTTCTCCACCTCGGGCGGGAGCCCGGCCTTCTTCAGCCGCTCCTGCAGCTCGTCGAGCTCCTCCTCCTCCTCGCCGAGCTCGCCCAGCTCCTCCTTGATGGCCTTGAGCTGCTGGCGCAGGTAGTACTCGCGCTGCGTCTTCGACATCTCGCCCTTCACGGCGGAGTCGATCTTGTTCGAGAGCTTCAGGATCTCGCGCTTGCGGTTGAGCAGCTCGAGCACGAGCTTCATCCGCGCCTTGAGCTCGACCGTCTCGAGGACCTGCTGCTTCTCCTCGATGGGCACGTCCACGTTCGCCGCGATGAGGTCGGCGAGGTGGCCCGGGTGCGTGATCGACTCGACCAGCTCGGTCGCGGCGGCCGGGAGCTCGGGCATGAGCTCGATGACCTCGCGCGCCAGCTTCTTCAGGTTGATGGCGAGCGCCTCGACCTCGACGTCGTCCACCACCGAGCGGTCCTCGACCGCCTCGATGCGCGCCTTGAGGTACGGGCTCTCCTGCACGAGCTCGAGCACCTTGAAGCGGGCGAGCCCCTGGACGACGAGCGAGTAGTTGTCCTCCCCCATCTTCAGGAGCTTCACCACGCGCGCGACGGTCCCGACCGTGTAGAGGTCGGCCGCGCCCGGGTCCTCCTCCTCGGCCCGGCGCTGGGTGACGACGCCGATGACCTGCTCGTCGCGGACCGCGTCCTTGATGAGCGCGATGGTCTTCTGGCGGCCCACCGCCAGGGGCAGCACGCCCCCGGGGAAGAACACCGAGTTCCGCAGCGGGAGGATCGGCAGCACCGCCGGGATGTCCTCCTTGTTGATGAGGACCGGAGGCCCCATGGCCGGGGCCACCTGCGCCCCCGCCCCCGCGCCCTTCTTTTCCTTGTCGGACATCGCCGTCTCCTTCCGCTCGCGCACCGATCAGGGATACCCGTCGCCTGCGCCGTTATCAACAAGAAGCAAGTGGTCTTCCGAGCGCTTGCGCCCGTTTTCCGCGCGCGCGATCCGCCGCGCGCGGCGACCCGTCCAGCCGCAGGGGCCGCGCGCCCTCAGGGCTCGTTCAGGGCCGTCCGTCCGGGGCGAGAGATCGTCTTCCCGTCCGGCTCGCCGCCGGGGCCACCGGGATCCCGGCGGACCGGGCCCTCGCTGGGCGCCCACAGGCCGGTGCGGCGCTCGTCGTCGCCCGAGCCCGACACGTACCGGCTCCGGGCGGGCAGCTGCTCGGGTGCCACCCCGGGCCCATCGGCGGGCGACCACGCGCGCTTGGCAGTCATGCCCTCTGGATAAGACCGACTTCCCGAAGGGCAAGCGCGTGGGCAATTTCGCACCCGTGCAGCCGGGTCAGACCGCGCTCGCGATCGGCGCGGGAACGCTCGCCGTCCTGGCGGTGACCCTGCTCGCCCTGCTGCTGCGCGCGCGCCGGCCGGGGGTGCCCGCCGAGGCGCGGGCGCTGCTCGCGCAGGTCCCCGGGGCGCTCGGCGACGCGGCGCTGCTGCTCGACCCCGAGGGCTTCGTGGTGGCCGGGAACGCGGAGGCGGCGGCGCTGGCCGGGCTCGCCCCGGATCGGCTGCGCGGCGCCCGGGCGTCGGTGATCCTGGGCGAGGACCTGGCGGTGCTGCAGCGGGGCGCGGCGCGCGGCCCGAGCGCCGCGCGCGTGCAGCTGCGCACCCGGGGCGGCGCGGCGCCGGCGCGCGCGGTGGTGGTGCGGGTGTCGTCGCGGCCGCCGCGCGACCTCGCGGTGCTGCGGCCCGACCCGGCGCTCCCGCGGCCCACCCCGCCGCCGCTGCCGCCGGCGCGGCCGGGCGCGGGGCCGTGCTCGGCGGATCTGGGCGCGATCGCCGCGGCGCTCCGCGAGCCGCTGGCGCGGGCCTGCACCGCGGCCTCCATGCTGCGGCTCCTCGCGCCCCGCCTGGCGCTCGGCGCCGGGGAGCTGGCGCGCCTGGAGGGCGCCCTCGGCGATCTGGAGCGGCGCCTCGGCGCGCTGGGGGCGACGTCGGGCGGGAGCGCCGTCCGGCCGGTGGATCTCGCCGCCGCGCTCGGCGAGCTCGCGGCGCAGCTTCCGGCCGGCGTGCGGGTGCGCGCGGCGCTCGAGCCCGCGCCGGTGCTGGCGGACGAGGCGCGCCTCCGCGCGATGCTGCGCGAGCTGCTGCGCGCCATGTGCGAGGCGCTGCCGGCGGGCGGCGAGCTCACCGCCACCGTGGCGGTGCGCCGGGGCGCGGCGGTGCTGGAGCTCGGGCGCGCCGGCGGGCGGGGCGCGGGCGAGGCGGGCGCGGCGGCGCTGGCACGTGCGGCGCTCGGCCCCGAGGGTGCGCGGGTGGAGGAGGAGACCACACCCGGGCGCGGACGCGTGCTTCGCCTCGTGCTTCCGCTCGCGGCGCCGCAGGCGGCCCCCGCGCACGCTCCCACCGCGGGTGCGACCGGCCCGAGCTTCGTTTGACGCACGCAGGAGGGGTCGATAGCATCCACCGCGCGTTCCGTCCGGTTCCGCGCACCCCCTCCCAGGAGCCCGCATCCTCCGCCTCGGTCACATCAGCGACCTGCACGTGGCCGACCGCGGCCGCTACCCGCGGAACGGCTTCGCGGCGCGCGACTGCGAGCGCCACTCGGCGCGGCTCGCGAAGGGGCTGCTCGACGCGCTGCGGGAGATCGGGGTGGACCACCTGGTGGTCACCGGCGACCTCACGTTCTCGGGCGAGCCGCGCGAGTTCGAGCGCGCCGCCGAGCTGCTCCGGCCGTTCGCCGAGGCGGGCAAGCTCACGGTGGTGCCCGGCAACCACGACGTGTGGACCGAGGAGTCGGTCGAGACGGGCCGCTTCCTGCGCGCGATCGGCCCGGACGGCAAGGGCATGAAGAAGGCCGCGCCGTCCTATCCGCAGGTGGTCCCGCTGGGCGACGAGGCGGTGCTCGTCGCGCTCGACAGCGCGCGCTACGGCGACGACCCCTGGACCACCCCCGGCCGGCTGGGCGGCGAGCAGCTCCGCGCCGCGCGCGAGCTGGCGCGCGAGCACGCGCGGCTGGGCCGGGCGGTGCTGCTCGCGTTCCACCACCACGTGGTGCTCCCGCCCGAGCGCGTGCCGTCCGACGCGCACGTCTGCCGCATGCCGCTCGCCGACGCCGACCAGGTGGTCCGGCTGGTGGCCGAGGTGCCCATCGCGGCGGTGCTGCACGGGCACCGCCACACCGCGTTCCGGGTGGACCTGCCCGGCGCGGCCGGGCCGACGCCGGTGCTCTGCGCGGGCTCGGCGTCGCGGACCGCGGACGAGCCGGTCCGCAGAGCCCGCGCCTACCTGTACGAGGTCGATCGCACCGGGGTCCGCAGCGTCGAGGCCCTGGTCGCCGGCACGGAGTGAACCCATGAAGAAGCTGCTCATCGTCGCGCTCCCGCTCGGGCTCGCGATCCTCGGGGGCGCCTCGGTCCTGTCCGGCCAGCGCGCCGCGCAGGCCACCGCCGAGTCGCGCCTGGAGCGCGCCCGCCTGAAGCGCGAGTTCGCCGAGCGCGCCGCGCTGGCGCGCGCCCTGCCGCCGGAGCGCGCGGCGCAGTGGTCCGACGAGGCCACCTCGCTGCTGGGCTGGTACTTCACCGGGCTGAAGGAGATCCAGGGCCGGTTCCCCGGCGTGGAGCCCGCGCCGGCGGCGCTCGCGTCCGCCGAGGCGGAGCGCAAGGGCAAGCTGGCCGACAAGGACCGCGCGGCCATCGAGGACTTCCAGAAGTACGCCGACGGGCGCGCCGCGCTGCTGAAGGCCCGCTGGGCGCCGGTGCAGTCGGTGCAGGCGAACGGGCTGCGCCTCGACCTCGTCGCGATCGAGCCGGGCGCGTCGCCCGGCGGCGGCCCGGGCCTGCGCATCGACTTCGCGCTGTGGGGCGCGCCGCGGCTGGTGGACCGGGAGAAGACCGGCGACCGCACCGTCACCCGGGTCATCTCGCCGGTGTCCTTCGACAAGATCGGCTTCCGGTTCCTCGACGCGGCCGGCAAGCCCTACGGCGAGATGAGCGGCCCCGGCGAGCCGTACCAGAAGCTGGTGGACGCCGAGCGCTTCGTGGAGGACTTCCCGCCGGGCGTGATGTTCGGCACCTGGTGGGTGGAGCTGCTGCCCCGCGAGGCGGCCACCGTGGAGCTCGACCTGGGCGTGAACGTCCGCGGCGCGGGCGGCTCGTCGGTCCCGGCCGCCTTCCACGCGTCCATGCCGGTCGCCGAGGCCTGGAAGATCCCGCCAGGCGCGGTGTACCAGGCCGAGGTCCGCGAGGCGGCGCAGTAGCCCGTGGCCGACCCCAAGGCGAAAGCGGCGAAGCCGGCGAAGCCCGCCGCGGCCGGGGCCGCGAAGCCGAGGAAGACCGGCAAGCCGACGCCGGCGGCGAAGGCCGCCGCGGCCGGGGCGGGCGCCGCGAAGGCGAAGCCGCCCCGGCGGACCGCCCGTCCGCGGGCGCCGGCCCCGAGCCGGCCGCCGCTGCCGGAGCCGTCCGGCGACGCGCCGCTGCACGAGCTGTCGCGCGACGGCCTCTCGGTCCTGCTCTACGTGGCGCTCCTCCCGGACGAGACGCGCGCGCTCGTGAAGGAGCTCGGCCTGAGCGTGCCCGGGTTCCGCACCGACGCGCTCTCCGACGTGGAGCGCTGCGACGTGCTCGCCGACGAGGTCCGCGCCGCGCCCGCCACCCGGGCGCGCGTGCTCGACGTGCTCCGGAAGGAGTTCGGCGGGATGCCGCTGCCCGAGACGCCGCTCGGGCCGCGCGACGCGGACGACCTGCTCGCGGTGGGCAGCTCGGACCACGGCCTGGCGCTCGCTCTCTGGCGCGTGCTGGCCGACCCGGCGCCGGCCGTGCGCGAGCGCGCGCTCCCGCTGCTGGAGCAGCTCGCGAAGGAGTACTACGGGCCCGCGCCGGAGGGCGCGGGGCCGCGGGGCGCGGAGGCGAAGGCGCCCTCGCCGGAGCAGGAGGCCGCCGCGGCCGCCGCGCGCGTGCAGGCGCTGGAGAAGTCGCTCGAGCGCGCCGAGCAGCAGGTCGAGTCGGTGCGGCGCAAGGGCGAGGAGCAGCGCGAGAAGCTCCAGGAGTGGCTGAAGGAGGCGCGCGCCCGCGCCGCGCAGGCGGTGGACGAGGCGGCGCGCGCGCGGGAGTCCGCGGACGCGGCCGGCCGGGCCCGGGAGCGGGCCGAGGCGGCGCTCGCGGCGGCGCAGGCCACCGACGCGGCCGCGGAGGCCGCGAGGCAGCGGGCGTCCGCGCGCGAGCTGGAGGGCAGGGTGGCCGCGCTCGACGCGAAGCTGGCGCGGCAGGCCGCGCGCGAGGCGGAGCTCGAGACGGCGCTGCGCGAGGCGCGCGCGGCGGCGCAGGCCGCGCCGGCCGGCCCGCCGGCGCCCGCGGGCGGCGAGGCGGACGAGCCGGAGGACGCGCCGGCGTCGTGGCTCATGCCCGTCTACACCCGCGAGTTCTACGATTCGCTCGCCGGCTGGGACCGCCGGATCCAGCGCGCCGCGTTCAAGCAGGCCGCCCTGCTCGCGCAGGACCACCGCCACCCGAGCCTCCGCGCGATCCCGCTCGAGGGGCTGCCCGGCTACTACCGCGTGCGGGTCGCGACCGACGTGCGGCTGCTCTACCGGCGCGGCGAGCGGCAGAACGAGATCGAGATCCTCTCGCTCATCGACCGGGAGGACCTCGACCGGTTCGTGCGCCAGGCGAAGACGCGGCAGTGAGCCCGTGGACGGACGCGCCGGTGACCGGACGTGCGACCCCCTCGACCGCACGTCCGGCCAGCGGCGCCGCCGCTACTCGATCCCCTCGATGTGATCCGCCACCTCGGCCCCGCCCTCCGGTGCCCGCGGCTCGGGCCTGCGCCCGCGCCTGCTGCGGGACCGCAGGTCCTCCGCCGCCGACAGCTCCTTGCCGGCCGCGAGCAGCCGGGCCCACGCCTCCGGCGTGGGCTGCGCGCGTGCCGCCTCCAGCGCCTCCCGGTACGCCTTGCGTGCGGCGTCCAGCCTGCCACTCGACCTCGCCATGCCGCCTCCCCTCCACAGGGTCCGTAGGACCTGTGCGCAAGATAGGCGTGCAGGAAGGGCAAGGTAAGCCGAGGGCGGGCTCGCCCTGGTGGGCAGGACCCGTCGCAGGCGGCGGACGTACGAGCGTCGCCCGGCGGCTCGGCCGCCGCGCGGTCAGGTGAGCTTGCGGTACACGCCGACGACCACGCCGAGGATCATGGTGCTGCGGAAGTCGGAGTGGCGGACGTAGATGGGCGCCATGCGCGGGTTCGAGGGCTGGAACCGCACGCGGTCGCCCTCGAAGTAGACGCGCTTCACGGTGGCCTCGTCGTCGATCATCGCGACCACGATCTCGCCGTCGTCGGCGTTGAGCTGCTTCTTCACGAAGACGTAGTCGCCGGGCAGGATCCCGTCGCCGATCATCGAGTCGCCCTGGACGCGCAGCCCGTACACCTTCTTGTTCGTGCCGAGCAGGAACGCGTCCACCTGCACCGTGTCCTCGACGCGCTCCTGCGCGAGGATCGGCATGCCGGCGGCGACGCGGCCGACGATGGGGATCTCGATCATGCGGCTGCCGGGGCGGGCCGGCCCGCGCACCAGCGGGACCACGTTGGACCCGGCCTCGCCGCCGCCGCCGAGCGCCTCGCGCGCCGCGGAGGTCGGGATGAGCGCGCGCGACTTCACCGGATCGCGCGAGAGGTAGCCCTTGCGCTCGAGCGCCTTGAGGTGGTCGTTGACGCCGTTCGTGGAGCGGATGTCCAGCGCCTCGCCGATCTCGCGGATCGTGGGCGGGTAGCCGTGGTCCTCGATCTGCGAGGCGATGAACCGGAGCACCTCGAGCTGGCGGTCGGTCAACCCTTCCATGGATCCACCTCCTGAACATCGGTATACTGGCTCGGCGTTCAGAAGACAAGGAAACGCCCGGCCGGCGGCCCGGTTGCCCGATTGCCCCGCTGCCCGGGGCGGGGATAGGGTCCGCCGGTGCCGCCCACCCTCGGATCCGCCCTCTCGCTCGGCGTGCGCGCGCTCTTCCGCGAGGCCTGGCTCGTCGCCCCCGGGCTCGCCGTCGCCGGCCTGCGCCGCGCGCTCGGCTGGCCCGCGCTCGCGTTCGCCTGGGGGATCCTCGCCGAGGCCGCGTTCCAGGCCGCCCGGGCCGCGCCGCTCGATCCGCTCGCGCCGGTGCGCGGCGTGGCGGCCGTCGCCGGGGCGCCGCGCGCGCTCGCGATCGCGGGCGGGCTGTGGCTGGCCGGGCTGGTCGCGGGCGCGCTGCTGCGGGTGGCCTGGCTCTCGGGCGCGCTGCCCGCGCTCGGCGCCGCCATGCGCGGCGAGCGGGGCGGCCCGGATCGCTTCGCGGCGGGGGTGGCGTACCGGCTGCCGCGCGTGCTCGCGACGGCGCTCCTGGGCCTGGTGGCGGAGCTCTCGGGCGGCCTGTTCGCGGCGGCGCTGGCGCTCGGGACGGCGCGGCTGGCCGGCGCCGGCGGCGGGCCGGGCGCGGTGCCGCTCGCGGCCGCGGCGGCGCTCGCCCTCACGCTGGCGGTGGCGGTGCCCATCGCGCTCTCGGTGGCGGTGGACGCCGCGGTGGCGCGCGCCGCGCTCCTCGACGAGCCGGCCGGCGCCGCCTTCGCCGGGGCGGCGCGGCGGCTGCTCGCGCGCCCCGGGACGTTCGTGCTCGCCGCGCTCGCGTTCGGGATGGCCGGCGCGCTCGCGCCCGGCATGGTCGAGGGGCTCGGGGGCGCGCTGCCCGGGGCCGCCGCCGCGGGCCCGGGCCTGGCGGTGGTGGGCGCGACGCTGATGCTGGCCGTGGCCGCCACCGGCGTCTCGGCGGCGGTGGACCTCGCCTGGCTGGGGACGGTCGCCGCGCTCGCCTGCGCGGAGGAGCGCGGCTGAGCGGGGTCGGCCGGATCAGCGCTTCAGCCAGCGGCGCAGCGAGATCTTGCGCATGCGCAGCGTGGCGAGGTGGTACGCCGCGGCGAACGCGCAGAGCAGCGCCGCCGCGCCCAGCGCGAGCCCGCCCAGCAGGCCCTCGCCGCCCGCCAGCACCACCAGCCCGCCCACGGTGAGGCCCGCCGCGAGCAGGCCGAGGAACAGGAGCACCCCGAGCGCCCGCACGTGGCCGCCGATCCGGTCGATGGCGTCGGAGGCGACGTTGACGCGGAACTTGCCGCCCTCGAGGTCCACCAGGATCTGCGAGAGCTGGGTGGGCACGTCCTCGGCGAGCCCCTGCAGCTTGAGCAGCGCGCGCATCACCAGGCCGGAGGCGTCGGACGGGTTGAAGCGCGAGAGCAGCAGCTCCTTCGCGTAGGGCAGCCCGACCTCGAGGATGTCGAGCTTCGGGTAGAGCCGCCGGATGATGCCCTCGATGGTGACCGACGCCTTCGCGAGGACCGCGTACTCCTTCGGGATGCGGATGCGGTGGCGGATGGCGAGATCGAGGAGGTCCCGCAGCAGCGTGGCGCTGCGGATCTCGTCCAGCCGCAGGCCCAGGTAGCGGTCGAGGATGACGCGGATGTCCTCGCGGAACTCGGTGATGGGCGCGCGCGCGTCCGGCACGCCGATCCGGTTCAGCACCCGCGCCACCGTCTCCGGGTCGCGCAGCGCCACCGCCACGATGAGCGTGACGAGCGCCTCCTGCTGCACGCGCGACAGCCGGCCCACCAGGCCGAAGTCGAGCAGGGCGATGCGGTTGCCCGGCAGCACCAGGATGTTCCCCGGGTGCGGGTCGCCGTGGAAGAGCCCGTCCTCGAACAGCTGCCGGAAGGACGCCTCGATGACGTTGCGGGCCACCTGCTCGAGGTCGAACCCGGCCTCGGCGGTGACGTCGGAGACCTTCACGCCCTCCACGTAGTCGAGCGTGAGCACGGTGTCGCACGAGAGCGCCTTGTGCACGCGCGGGATCACCAGGAACTCGCGGCCGGCGGACGTCTCGTACATGGCGGTCGCGTTGCGGGCCTCGTTCGAGAAGTCGAGCTCCTCGTGGATGGTCCGGTCGAACTCCTCCATCACGCCGGTGGGCGTGTAGATGCCGGTCTCCTCGACGACCGCCTCGAGCAGGCCGGCCAGGTCGTGGAGCAGCGCCAGGTCCGACTCGATCTGCTCGCGGATGCGCGGCCGCTGCACCTTCACCACCACCTGCACGCCCTCGTGCGTGGTGGCGCGGTGCACCTGCGCGATCGAGGCGCTGGCCAGCGGCACCGGGTCGAGCGCCGCGAACAGCGCCTCCACCGGGCGGCCCAGGCCGCGCTCGATCTCCTCGCGGATCTCGGCGACGCCCACCGGCGGGCAGGCGTCCTGCAGCTTCTCCAGCTCGTCCACCCAGTGCGAGGGCAGCACGTCGGGGCGGGAGGAGAGGAGCTGCCCGAGCTTGATGAACGTGGGCCCGAGCTCGCCCAGCATGGTGCGGAAGCGGGCGGCGGTGGTGCGATCCGGGGGCGGGAGGGGCTGGCCCGGCGGCGGCGCGTCGCGCCCCAGCACGTCGCGCAGGCGCATCCGCTCGAGGTAGGCGCCGAAGCCGTGGCGGGCCATGGCGGCCGAGATCTGGCGCAGCCGGTTGAGATCCTGGAACGCCCGCCCGAGCATGGTCGGCGACTGTAACACCGGGGTCGGGGGGTGGCCACGGCCCGTGCACGCCGGCCCCGGCTTGCGGTAGAACCCATCGCCCATGCCGGAGATCGCCCAGGCGCACACGCCGATGATGCGGCAGTACCTCGAGACCAAGGCGAGGTACCCCGACGCCATCCTGTTCTTCCGCCTCGGCGACTTCTACGAGATGTTCTTCGAGGACGCGCTCACCGCGTCCGAGGCGCTGCAGATCACGCTGACCGCGCGCTCGAAGGGCGACGACAAGGTCCCGATGTGCGGCGTGCCGTACCACGCGGCGCGGGGCTACGTGGCGCGGCTGTTGGAGAAGGGCTTCAAGGTCGCGATCTGCGATCAGGTCGAGGAGCCGGGCAAGTCGCAGCTGGTGAAGCGCGAGGTCACGCGGGTCGTGACCCCGGGCATGGTCCTCGACGACCAGGTGCTCGATCCGCGCGAGGCGAGCTGGCTGGGCGCCGTGGCGCTGGAGGGCGGGCGCGCCGGGCTGGCGCTGCTCGACGCGTCCACCGGGCAGCTCCAGTGCGGCGAGGTGGACGGCGACGAGCGGCTGGTGGACGAGCTGCGGCGCGCCGGCGTGCGCGAGCTGGTGTTCTCGAGCGCGGCCGACGGGGCGCGCACCGAGGCGATCGCGCGCGCGGTGGGCGCGCCGGCCGCCCGCCGCGACGCGGCCGAGTTCGAGCGCGCCGAGGATCGGCTGCGCAAGCACCTGGGCGTGCCCAGCCTGGACGGCTTCGGCGTCTCCGGGCTGCCGCTCGGGCTCTCCGCGGCGGCGGCCGCGCTGGCCTACCTCGCCGACACGCAGCGCGCGGCGCCGCGCCACGTGGACCGGATCTCGCGGCTCTCCACCGACGACGTCCTCCTGCTCGACGAGGCCACCCGCACCAACCTCGAGCTGGAGCGGACGCTGTCCGGCGGCCGCAAGAAGGGGACGCTGCTCGCGCTGCTCGATCGCACCGTGACCGCGCCCGGCGGCCGGCGCCTGGCGGAGTGGCTCCGCTACCCGCTCGCCGACCTCGCGCGGATCGGCGCGCGGCTCGACGCGGTGGAGGAGCTCTCCGGCGCCTCGGTGGCGCGCGAGGAGCTGGCCGGGGCGCTCCGGCCGGTCGCCGACCTGGAGCGGCTCCTCTCGCGGCTCGTGCTGGGGCAGGGGAACGCGCGGGACCTGCGGGCGCTGGCGGGCGCGCTCCTGGCGCTGCCGGCGCTGGCCGACGTGCTCGAGGCGCGCGGCGCGGCGCTGCTGCGCGAGGCGGGCGGGCGGCTGCGCGGCCTGGAGGCGCTGGCGGCGCACCTCGACGCCGCGGTCGCGGAGGAGCCGCCGGCCACGCTGCGCGAGGGCGGGTTCATCCGCCGAGGGCACTCCGCCGAGCTGGACGAGATCGTCGCGATCTCCGAGGACGGCAAGGGGTGGATCGCCGGCCTGGAGGCGAAGGAGCGCGAGCGCACCGGCATCGGCTCGCTCAAGGTCCGCTTCAACAAGGTGTTCGGCTACTACCTGGAGGTCACCAAGCCCAACCTGCACCTCGTCCCGAAGGACTGGGAGCGGCGGCAGACCACGGTCGGCGGCGAGCGCTTCGTGACCCCCGAGCTGAAGGGGTTCGAGGAGAAGGTCCTCACCGCGGAGGAGCGGCGGGCGGCGCTCGAGGAGCGGCTGTTCGAGGCGCTGCGCCAGGCGGTGGCCGCCGAGGCGCCGCGGGTGCGCACCGCGGCGGACGCGGTGGCCACCGCCGACGCGCTGCTCTCGCTCGCGCGCGTCGCGGCGGAGCGCGGCTACGTCCGGCCCGAGGTGGACGCGTCCGAGGCGCTCGAGATCGTGGACGGCCGCCACCCGGTGGTCGAGGCGGTGCTGCCGGACGGCCCGGCCGCGTACGTGCCGAACGACGTCCTGGTGGCCTCGCGCGGCGCGCCGGAGTGCGCGGAGCACGGCGCGCTGCTGGTGATCACCGGGCCGAACATGGCCGGCAAGAGCACGGTGATGCGCCAGGCGGCGCTGGTGGTGCTGCTCGCGCAGATGGGCGCGTTCGTGCCGGCCCGGCGCGCGCGCATCGGGCTGGTGGACCGGATCTTCACGCGGGTGGGCGCCTCCGACGACCTGGCGCGCGGCCGCTCCACCTTCATGGTGGAGATGACCGAGACCGCGGCCATCCTCCACAACGCCACCCGCCGCTCGCTGGTGGTGCTCGACGAGATCGGCCGCGGCACGTCCACCTTCGACGGCGTGTCCATCGCCTGGGCGGTCGCGGAGCACCTCCACGACGTGACCGGCTGCCGCACGCTGTTCGCCACGCACTACCACGAGCTGCAGGACCTCGCGCGCGAGCGCCCGGCGGTGCGCAACCTCACCGTGGCGGTGCGCGAGGTGGGCGACCGGGTGGTGTTCCTGCGCAAGCTGGTGCAGGGCGGCGCGTCGCGCAGCTACGGCATCGAGGTCGCGAAGCTGGCGGGCCTGCCGGCCGAGGTGCTGGCGCGGGCGCGCGAGATCCTGAAGAACCTGGAGGCGATGGAGGTGGACGAGGGCGGCCACCCCGCGCTGGCCCGAGGCCGGCGGCGCCGCGCCGGGCCCGCCGCCGCGCAGCTCGGCCTGTTCGGTGGCGGGGCCGCGGCGGATCCCGCGGCCGACGAGGTCGCGAAGGCGATCCGCGCGCTCGACCTCGACGCGCTCCGCCCGCTCGACGCGCTGAACCTGCTGGCCGGCTGGAAGCGGTCGCTGGAGTAGGGTAGAAAAGCGAAGGGGGCCGGTCGCCCGGCCCCCTCGCGCTGCGCTCATGGCCGGGCGTGCCCGGCCGTCGAGGTCGCTACGCCTTCTTGTGGCACTCGGCGCACTTCGCCGGGCCCTTCGCTTCCTTCTTGTGGCACTCGATGCACGTCGCGTGCGCCTTCTCCTTGCCGAACCCCTCGATCTTGCCGCCCGCGGCGGTCGCGTGGCAGGTCTCGCACTTCACCGCCGCGTGGGTCTTGTGGTTGAAGGTCACGTCGCCGTTCTTCGCCTTGAGCACGGTCGGCGCGGCGGGCGCGGCCGCCATGGCGGTGCCGGTGAGCAGGAAGGCGGCGACGATCGAAGCGAGGAGCTTCATTGGGATGTACCCCTGGTGAGAGCGGACGGGTCCATTCCCGTCGCGAATTGGACGGGCACTCTAGCCCGCGCATTCTCCCGGGGACCTGCGGCAAGTGCGCGCATGCGCGTCCGCGCGCAGGCGCGGATTGAGCACACGTGCCCGCACCCTCGGTCAAAGCAGCGCAAATGAAGAGGGGCCGCGCGCGGCGGCCCCTCGGTGCGGCGGCGAAGCGGTGCGGCTACGCCTTCTTGTGGCACTCCGCGCACTTCGTCGGGCCCTTGGCCTCCTTCTTGTGGCACTCGATGCAGAGGCCGTGCGCCTTGTCCTTGCCGAAGCCCTCGATCTTCCCGCCGGCCGCGGTGGCGTGGCAGGTCTCGCACTTGCCGAGCTTGTCGGCGTGCGCCTTGTGCGGGAACGTCACGTTGCCCGGCTTGGCCTGGAGGGTGAGGGTGGCGGGCGGCTCGGCGGCGACGGCGACGACGGCGACGGTCAGTGCGGCGAACAGCGCAGCGAGGTACTTGGTCACGTGGGGCTCCTCGGAATCGGGGCGGACCAGCCCGCCCGGCTATCGGACGCGCGACATTACTCGATATTCAGGGGGGGTCGGAAGAATTGTCGCACGGGGGCCCTGACCGGCGTCCCCGGTTGACGTGCATCAATTCAGGGCCCTTCCTCCCGCCGGGAGGGGACCGTCAGGCCATCTCCAGCACCGCCGAGACCAGCTTGTCGATCCCGGTCGCCACCGGCGCGATCCAGGGGCCCAGCATGTAGGCGGGCGTGCTCGCGACCTTCAGCCGCTCGTCCACCACCGCGTCCTCCACCTTGCAGTCCACGTGGTGCGCGCCCCAGGACTCGATCGCGGCGGCGGTGTCGCGGTCGTTCCCGACGGTGACCTTGACCCCCTCGGGTCCGAGGATGCGGGCCGCGATCACGGGCGCGATGCAGATGAACCCCATGGGCCGGCCGGCGCCGCGCACCTCGCGCACGATCCGCTCGACCTCGGGCAGGACGCGCATGGCCCGCCCCTCGATCGCGAACGTGCAGAGGTTCTTGGCCGCGCCGAAGCCGCCCGGGAACACCAGCGCGTCGAGGTCCCGCCCCGACACCGCGGAGAGCGGCGTGATCCGGCCGCGCACGAGGCGGGCCGCCTCCACCAGCACGCGGCGCCGCTCGCCCTCGGCCGGCGCTCCCTTCACGTGATCGACGACGTGCAGCTGCTCGACGTCGGGCGCCGTCGCGATCAGCTTCGCGCCGCGGCGGTCGAGCGAGAGCAGGGTGCACACCGCCTCGTGGATCTCGGCGCCGTCGAGGAACCCGCAGCCGGACAGGACGACGCCCACGCGCTTCTGGCTCGCCATCGGAGGCCTCCCCGGAGTGTGGACGCGCCAGGATACCGCCGCCGCGCGCGTCCGGGCAGCGTCCCGGGCCGGGCCGGGGCCCCGTGGGCAGGGGACCCGCCGCGGCGGACGGAAATTGGACGGAGATATCGAGCGGGGGGACATTCGCCCTCCCATGCGCCGCGCCGCCGTCCTGCTCGCCGTGCTGATGCTCGCTGCCCCGGTGGAGGCAGCACCGGCCGCGCGCAGCCGCGGCCGGACGCCCGCCGCCGCGAAGCACGACGCGCCGCGCCGCGCGGCCGCCCGGGCGCGGCCGGCCACCGCCGCGCCGAAGAAGCCCGCCGTCCGGGCGAAGGCGCGCCGGCTCGAGGACGCCAAGGCGGCGATGTCCGCGCTGATGCGCGACCGGAGCCGGCGCCGCTACCGCCACCACTGGGAGAAGGCGATCCGCGGGCTCGAGCAGGCGGCGCGCGGCAAGGACGCGCCGGCCGCGCTGCTCGAGGCCTCGCGCGCCCGCTACGCGCTGTACCGCTGGTCGGCGGTGGAGTCGGACCGCGACGAGGCGCTCCGGCTCGCCGCGCGCGCCACGCGCCTCGGCTCCCGCGACGCGCCCGCGCTCGCCGCCGCCATCCGGCGCGAGGCCGGCGACGATCGCCCCGCCCGCGCCGCCGCGCCGCCACGGACCGCGCCGAAGCGCGCGCCGGCGCCCGCGCCCGCCGCCCCGGCGGCGCCCGAGCCGGACCCGGCCGAGGCCGACGAGGAGCCGGCCCCGGAGCCCGCGCTCGACGCGGCGCTGGCCGATCTCCGCGGCGAGCCCGCCCGGCCCATGCCGCTCGGCGAGTCCGGCGGGGAGGGCACGGCCACCGTCTCCGAGGTCCGGACCTGGTCGAGCGGCGACTACACCCGCGTCGCGATCTACCTGTCGCACTGGGTGGGCTGGCACAAGCTCGAGCTCGCGCCCGAGGGCGACCGGCCGCGGCGGCTCGCGCTCGACCTGCGGCCGGCGCACCTCGACGGCAAGGCCGTCGAGCGCGCGGTGGCGGGCGACCAGGTGGACCGGGTGCGCGCGGCGCAGAACGGCCCGAACACCGTGCGCGTGGTGCTGGACCTGCCCGGCGACGACAAGGTGCAGCTCTTCACGCTGGACGACCCGCCGCGCCTGATCGTGGACGTGGGGACGCACGCGGCCATCCACCAGGCGATCGCCGGGGCGACCCGCGCGCCGGAGCCGGCGCAGGCTCCCGGCCCGGGCTCGGGCCCGGCCGCGCCGGCGGGGAAGGCCGGCCCGTCCGCCGGCGAGGGCGAGCTCGGGCCCATCCGCCGCATCGTGGTGGACGCCGGCCACGGCGGCCACGACCCCGGCGCGATCGGCCCGACGCGCGTGCGCGAGAAGGACGTGACGCTCGCCATCGCGCGGCGGCTGGCGCGCAAGCTGGAGGCGGAGGGCTTCCAGGTGGTGCTGACGCGGCGCGACGACCGCTTCCTGGCGCTCGAGGAGCGCACCGCGCTCGCGAACACGGCGCGCGGCGACCTCTTCGTGTCGGTGCACGCGAACGCCCACCCGCGCCGGGTCCGCGCCGGCGTGGAGACCTACTTCCTGAACGTGGCCGACGACCGCTACGCGGCCCGCCTCGCGGCGCGCGAGAACGGGATCGACGCGGAGGACGGGCCGTCGGAGGTGGCGCGCATCCTGAGCGACCTCGACGCGAAGGCCAGCGCGGACAGCTCGCGGCGGCTCGCGCAGCTGGTCCAGCGCGAGGTGTGCGCGGGCGTGCGCTCGCGGGTGGGCGACGTGAAGGACCTCGGCGTGAAGAGCGCGCTGTTCTACGTGCTGCTCGGCGCCCGCATGCCGGCCGTGCTGGTCGAGACCGGGTTCATCTCCAACCGCGCCGAGGAGCGGCGCCTCGGCTCGGCGCGGTACCAGGACGAGGTGGCGTCCGGGATCACGCGCGCCGTCACGCAGTTCGCCCGGGGCGACGCGCGGGTCGCGGCGGCGCGCTGAGGCGCGGACGGGCGGCGCCCCGCGCGGTGCGCGGGCGCGGAAGCCCCTCGACACCGCGGCCGGTCTCCGCTATGCGTGAATGCTCTCGCCGGGAGCGTGCATGCTGGGAGCCGCAGTCGCCGTGGGCCTCGCTGCGCTGAGCGCGGCGGCGCCGATCGACCTCGAGGTGGACCTCCGGGACGCGCCCTCCGGCGTGGTCCACGCGCGGCTGGTGATCCCGGCGCGGCCGGGTCCGCTGACGCTCGTCGCGCCGAAGTGGCTGCCTGGCGATCACCGCCCGAGCAACGCGGTGGCGGAGCTGGCCGCGCTGGCGGTCTCCGCGGGCGGGCGGCCGCTCGCGTGGACGCGCGACCCGCTCGACCCGTACGCGTTCCACCTCCAGGTGCCGCGCGGCGCCGACCGGGTCGAGGTGGCGCTGGACCAGCTCGCGCCGCCGGCGGGGCAGGGGAGCTCCGCCGCCGGGTCGTCCTTCACCTCGCAGCTCGGCGTGCTGGGGTGGGGGACGGCGGTCCTGGTGCCCGCCGGCGTCCCCGCCGCCGAGCAGCCGGTCCGGGCGCGCCTGACGCTGCCGCGGGGATGGAAGGCGAGCACCGCCTTGCCGGTCGCCGCGCGCGACGGCGACGCGCTGCGCTTCGCGCCCGCCAGCCTGGAGCTGCTGGTGGACTCGCCGGTGCTCACCGGGCGGCACCTGGTGGAGCTGCCGGTGCACGCGCCCGGCGCGCCGCCGCACCTGCTGGTGGTGGCGGCGGAGTCGGAGGAGGCGCTGGCGATCCCGGCCGAGCTGCGCGCCGACGTGGAGCGGCTGGTGGCCGAGGCCGGCGCGCTGTTCGGCGCGTACCCGTTCGCCAGCTACCGGTTCCTCGTCACGCTCTCCGACGAGATCGTCTTCTCCGGCCTCGAGCACCACCAGTGCGCCGACATGCGCATGCCGGAGCGGGCCCTGCTCGACCCGGTCGCGCGGCGGACGCGGGCGGGCCTGCTGTCGCACGAGTACGTCCACGCCTGGAACGGCAAGTCGCGGCGGCCGCAGGGGATGGCGACCGCCGACTTCCAGTCGCCGCCCGACGCGCGGCTGCTCTGGGTGTACGAGGGCCTGACGCATTACCTGGGCTGGGTCCTCTCGGCGCGGAGCGGCCTCGGCGGCGCGCGCCTGCCCGACTCGATCGCGGTGGCGGCGCAGGGCATGGCGAGCACCACCGGCCGGGCCTGGCGCTCGCTCGAGGACACCGCCGCGGCGGCGCCGGTGGGCTACGGCGCGCGCAGCGAGGGCGCGTACGCGCGGCGCAGCGTGGACTTCTACTGGGAGGGCGCGCTGGTCTGGCTGGAGGCGGACGCGCGCATCCGCCGGGAGACCCGCGGCGCCCGCTCGCTCGACGACTTCGTCCGCGCGTTCCTGGGCGGGCGGTCCGGAGGGCCCGCCGTGTCGGCCTACCGGCCCGAGGAGGTGATCGCCGCGCTCGGCGAGGTGGCGCCGCTCGACTGGGCCCGCTTCCTCGACGCGCGCGTGGTCCGGGCGCGCCCCGAGGCGCCCACCGCGGGGATCGAGGCGGCCGGGTGGCGGCTGGCCACCAGCGAGACGCCCTCGTCGCTGCAGGCGGCGCAGGAGCGGGTGCTCGGGTCGTTCAACCTGGAGGCGTCCGTCGGCCTCTACCTCTCCGACGACCGGGTGGTGGACGTGGTCCCCGGCTCCCCGGCCGCGCGGGCCGGGATCCCGCCGGGCGCGAAGCTTGTGGCCGTGAACGGCCGCAAGCACACCCGCCAGCGGCTGGAGGACGCGCTCCGCGCGACCGAGCGCGGCGGGCCGCTGGAGCTGCTGGTGGAGTCGGGCGACCGCTTCCGCACGCACGCGATCGCGTGGCGCGGCGGGCTGCGCTACCCGGTGCTCGTCCGGGAGGCAGGGCTGCCCGATCTGCTGGCAGCCATCGCCGCCCCGCGGGCGGTCGCCGCCGTCCACGCGCCGGCGCCGTGATCGGCGGCGGGAGCGCGGGGCCGGGCGACGCTATACTCCGGCGCGATGACGCCCCCCGCGCTCGACGCCCTGATCAACCTCCCCGTGGCCGCGCCGTTCGAGTTCGAGGCGAAGCTCGCCGAGCTGCCGCAGGTGACCGGCGATCCGAAGGCCGCGTTCGCGGAGCTGCGCCGGTACGTCGAGGACGTCCACCGGGCGGGGGCGAGCGGGCACACGGTGGTCCGCCTCCAGAGCGCCGCCATGGACCGGGTGGTGGGCGCGCTGTTGGACCGCGCGGTGGCGGAGGCGGGCCGGGCGCACGCGCCCTCGCCGGTCTCGCTGGTGGCGCTGGGCGGCTACGGCCGGCGCGAGCTGGCCCCGTTCAGCGACGTGGACCTGCTCGTGCTCCACGCGCCGGGGAAGCCGGACGCGTTCGTGAAGACCGCGGCGGAGCGCCTGGTCTACGCGCTCTGGGACCTGCGGCTCGAGGTCGGCTACGCGGTCCGCGACCTGAAGACCTGCGACCAGCTCGCCTCCGAGGACCACACCGCGCGCACCGCGCTGCTCGACCTCCGGTGGCTGGGCGGCGACCGCGACCTGTACCGCGAGCTGGAGCGCGAGGAGCTGCACGGGCTCTCCACCGCCAAGGTGGAGAAGTTCCTGCAGGACAAGCTCGACGAGATGCGCGGCCGCCGCGAGCGCTTCGGCGACTCGCTCTACCTGCTCGAGCCGAACGTGAAGGAGTCGGAGGGCGGGCTGCGGGATCTCCAGTCGGCGCTGTGGCTGGCGCGGGTGCGCTTCAAGGTCGCCGGGATCACCGAGCTGCTGTCGCGCGCGCTGCTGCCGGAGCGCGACATCCGGGAGATGCGCCGCGCCCGCGACTTCCTCTGGCGGGTGCGCAACGAGATGCACTACCTCGCCGGCCGCAAGTGGGACCAGCTCACGTTCGACGTGCAGCCGCAGGTGGCGGAGGCGATGGGCTACCGCGACCGCGAGGGCGCGAGCGGGGTCGAGGAGTTCATGCGCCACTACTACCTGGCCGCGAAGGCGGTGCTGGTGGCGTGCGACGCGATCGTGGACCGGTGCCTGGAGACGCAGACCGCCACCGGCTGGCGCATGGTGCCGCCGCCCGCCGCCACCATCGGCGCGGAGCGGCCGGTGCCGGTGCTGCAGGGGCAGCCCACCCGCGCCGCGGACCGGTTCCTGCCCGGCGGCGAGCTGAAGGTGTTCCGCGGCCGGCTCACCGTCTCGGACAAGGACGTGCTGCGCCGCTCGCCCGCCGCGCTGGTGCGCCTGTTCGCGGCGGCGGACCGGGAGCAGCTCGACCTGTACCCGTACGCGCGGGACCTGGCCGCGCAGGTCGCCGAGGAGCTGCCGCTCGAGGCGGCCGCCGACCCGGAGCTGAACCAGGAGCTGCTGGCGTGCTTCACGCGGCCCGGGACCCGCGGCCGGTTCCTCACGCAGCTGCACGAGCTGGGCGTGCTGCCCAAGGTGCTGCCCGAGTTCGCGCGGATCACCGCCCGCCGGCAGATCGACGTCTACCACGTGTACACGGTGGACGTTCACTCCCTGTTCGCGGTGCGCCGCCTGTTCGCGCTCCGCTGCGGGGACGTGAAGGAGCCGGTGCTGGGCGAGCTCATGCAGGCCCAGGCGCGGCCGCTCGCGCTGTACCTCGGCACGCTGTTCCACGACATCGGCAAGGGCGCCGGCAAGGACCACTCGGTGCGCGGCGCGGAGATTGCCGCCGAGGCCTGCGTGCGGATGGGCGTGGACCCGGCCGACGCCGCCGACATCGAGTGGCTGGTGCTGAAGCACCTGCGGATGTCCGCCATCGCGCAGCGGCGCGATCTCTCGGATCCCGATCTCATCCACGCGTTCGCGGAGGAGGTCGGCACGCTCGACCGGCTGGAGAAGCTGTACCTGCTCACCTACGCGGACATGGCCACGGTCGGCCCGCGCACCTGGACCGAGTGGAAGGCGCGGCTGCTGCTCGAGCTGTTCGGGAAGACGCGCGAGGTCCTGCAGCGCGGGGAGCGCCGCCCCGAGCCCGGGACCGCCGAGGCCGCCGGGCGGACGCGGGTGGCCGGCGCGCTCGCCGCCAGCCCGCGCCACGCGTCGGAGGACGACCGGCGGCGCTTCGTCGCCGCCATGCCGGCGCGGTACTTCCTCACCGCGGGGCCCGAGGAGGCGCCGCACCACCTGCGCCTGCTCCAGCTCGGCCGCGACCGGGTGATCGCCGGGGCGCTCCGCCACCGGCGCGACCTGGGGGTGACCGAGCTGGCGCTCACCGCCCGCGATCGCCCCGGCCTGCTCGCCACCGTGGCGGGCGTGCTGGCGGCCCACCGCATCGACATCCAGCACGCCGAGGTCTTCTCCAGCTCGCCCGATCCGGCGGCGGCCGGCTGGCTGGCCGGCCGGGCGCTCGACGTGTTCGAGCTGCGCGGGCCGGACGACGGGCCGGTCGAGCCGGCGCGGTGGCGCGCCGCGCGGCGCGACCTGGCGCGCGTGCTCGCGGGCGAGGAGCCGCTCGACGCCCTGATGACCCGGCGCCTGCGCGCCTCCACGGTCGCCGCGAAGCCGCTCCCGCGCGTGCCCACCAAGATCGTGATCGACAACCACAGCGCCCGGGCCCACAGCGTGGTGGACGTCTTCACCGCCGACCGCGTCGGCCTGCTGCACACCGTCGCCCGCACGTTCTTCGAGCTGGGCGTGTCGGTGGACCTGGCGCGCATCGCGACCGAGGGCCACCGGGCGGCCGACGCGTTCTACGTCCGCACGGCCGACGGCCGGCCGCTGGAGGGCGCGCAGGCCGAGCGCGTGGTCGCCGCGCTGGAGGCCGCGCTCGCCCGCGCCGACTGATCGCGTTTCACGGTCCGTTCCTCCGCACCCGCCGCAGCGCGCCGCTCCGCGTGCGCGCCGCGCACCCGCGACGCACGCCCGGCGGCCGCACGGCCCGCGCCACGGGCCGGACCCGGCGGGACCTCCGAGAAAGGTTCGGGATGGCGCGCCCTTGTCCAGCCAGCCGGGCATGGACACCATGTTGCGCGGCGGTCGGGGTGGGGGAAGGGAAGCAAGCCTCGCATGGAACGCTTCGTCCGGATCGGGGTCGTGACCGCCTGGCCGGAGGAGGACTGGCACAGCAAGCGCCTGCTCGCTGCGTGTGCCCGGTGGGGCGAGGCGGTGGTGATCGATCCGTCGGCGATGGCGGCCGGCGTGGGGGCGGAAGGCGTGGGCGTCTCGCTCGGCACCATGCGGATGGAGGAGGTGGACGCGTTCGTGCTCGCGCGCGGCCTCGGGCGGGCCGGCGATCCGGACGCGCAGTTCGAGATCTACCGCGCGATGGAGGGAGCCGGCGCGGTGGTGGTGAACCGGATCGAGGCGCTGCTCGCGGCGCAGGACAAGTTCCGCAGCTCGTGGCTGCTGGTCCGCGCCGGGGTGCCGACGCCGCCGGCGGCGGTGGCCCAGGCGCCGGCGGGCGCGGAGCGCGCGCTGGAGCGGCTCGGCGAGTCGGTGGTGAAGCCGCTGGCGGGCTCGCTCGGCGAGGGCGTGGAGCGCGTCCGCCCGGATCGGGCGGGGAGGGACCGCGTCCGGGAGCGGGCGGGGAGGGACGGCGCCGTCTACCTCCAGGCGTACGTCCCGCACCCGGGTCGCGACCTGCGCGTGTTCGTGGTCGGGGGCGCGACGCGGGCGGCGATGGTGCGGCACGCGCCGGAGGGCGAGTGGCGCACGAACGTGGGCGGCGGCGGGCGGGTGGAGGCGGTGGACTGCCCCGTGGCGGTGCGCGCGGTGGCGGAGGCGGCGGCGGGCGCGCTGGAGCTGGACTACGCCGGCGTGGACCTCGTCATGGGCGACGAGGGCCCGACGGTCATCGAGGTGAACGGGAACCCGAGCTGGCAGGGGATCCTCGAGGCGACCGGCCTCGACATGGCGGAGGCGATCGCCGAGCACGTGCTCGCCCGGGCCCTGCGCCGGCGGAAGACCAGCGACCACATTGTGCGTGAACGGACGGGGGCGACACATGGCTGAAGAGAAGAAGGGCGGCAGCAAGGGGGCGATGACGGTCTCTGAGGCCGGTCGCAAGGGCGGGGTGCGGGTCCGTGAGACGCGCGGCCGCAAGTTCTACGAGGAGATCGGGAAGAAGGGCGGCGAGACGGTGAAGGCCGAGCGCGGCCGCAAGTTCTACGAGGAGATCGGGAAGAAGGGCGGCGACACCGTGAAGGCCGAGCGCGGGCCGCGCTTCTACGAGGAGATCGGGAAGAAGGGCGGCGAGACCATCAAGGCAGAGCGCGGGACGCCCTTCTACGAGGAGATCGGCCGGAAGGGCGGGCACAAGGTCCGCGAGCTGATCGAGAAGGGGAAGGCCGGCACCGAGGAGGAGGCGGGGAAGGGCGAGGGCATGGGGGACGATCGCTAGCACGCGGACGGGAGGGGGACGGGAATGGCGGATCACGAGGAGAAGGTCGGGCGGGGCGAGCCGGACGAGGGCCGGCGCGGCATGACGGTCTCGGAGGCGGGCCGCAAGGGCGGCATCGCCGTGCGCGACGAGCGCGGGCACGCCTTCTACGAGGAGATCGGGAAGAAGGGCGGGCAGAAGGTCCGCGAGCTGATCGAGCGCGGGAAGAGCCGCAGCTGACGAGGGTCCGTTCGCGCCGCGGACGCCCGCCCGCCGTACCGGGTGGGCGCCCGCGGTGCGCGCCTCCGCCGCGGCGCTTGGGGAGCCGGCGGAAAGCTGCTAGATCGCGGGCTCATGCCGGCCGCGCCCATCGTCGAGATCGATCCCCTCCACCCGCAGCCGCGCGTGATCGAGCGCGCCGTCTCGGCGCTCTCGTCCGGCGGCGTGATCGCGTACCCCACCGACACGTTCTACGGCATCGGCTGCGACCTGTTCGACAAGCGCGCCATCGAGCGCATCTACCAGCTGAAGCAGCTCCCGCGCACCCACGAGCTGGCGTTCATCTGCCAGGACCTGGCCGAGATCTCGCGCTACGCCATCGTGGACAACGCCGCCTACCGGGTGCTGCGGCGCAAGGTGCCCGGGCCGTTCACGTTCATCCTGCCCGCCACCCGCCTCGTGCCGGAGCTGGTGCTGCGCCGGCAGAAGACGGTCGGCATCCGCATCCCGGACAGCCCCATCGCGCTCGAGCTGGTGCGCCGGCTCGGCCACCCGCTCATCTCCACCTCGGCGGCGCGGCCCGACGGCGACGTCCTCATCGACGCGCGCGACATCAAGGAGGAGCTGGGCCACGGGCTCGACCTCATCCTGGACGCGGGGTTCCGCCCGGCCGAGCCGTCGTCGGTGATCGACCTCTCCGGCCCGGAGCCGGTGGTGGTCCGCGTCGGCAAGGGCGACGTCTCCGACCTGATGGAGTGACGCCGGCGTTGCTCCGCGAACTGGACGCGGGGCGGCGCGGCGCTATCGTCGGCGCGATGTCCGCGCTGGAGCCCGCCCTCGACCTGTTCCTCGCCCACGTGCGCGTGGAGAAGGGGCTGGCCGAGAACAGCGTCGAGGCCTACGGCCGCGACCTGCGCCGCTACCTCGAGCACCTGGACGAGCTCGGGGTGGACGCCTGGGAGCGGGTGGGCCGCTCCGAGATCCAGGCCCACCTCGCCGAGCTGGTCCGCCGCGGCCTGTCGCCGCGCTCGCAGGCCCGGGCGCTCTCCGCCATCCGCTCGCTGCACCGGCTCCTCGCCGCCGAGCGCGTCACCTCCGCCGACCCGTCCGACGAGATCGAGTCGCCGCGCCCCGGGCGCCGCCTGCCGGGCCTGCTCTCGCACGACGAGGTGGACCGGCTGCTGGCCGCGCCCGACGTGCGCAGCGCCGCCGGGATCCGCGACCGCGCCATGCTGGAGCTGCTCTACGCTACCGGGCTGCGCGTCTCCGAGCTCGTCTCGCTCCAGCTGAACGACGTGAACCTCGAGACCCGGGTGCTCGTCGCCCGCGGCAAGGGCGACAAGGAGCGGATCGTGCCGGTGGGCGCGCCCGCCGCCGACGCGGTGAAGGCCTACCTGGCGGTCGCGCGGGAGCGGCTGCTCCACGGCCGCCGCTCGAAGGACCTGTTCGTCACGCCCCGCGGCGGCCGGATGACGCGGCAGGGGTTCGCGAAGATCCTGGACCGCTGCGCCCGGCGCGCGGGCATCCGCCGGCGCATCTCGCCGCACAAGCTGCGCCACTCGTTCGCCACCCACCTGCTGGAGGGGGGCGCCGACCTGCGCGCGGTCCAGGAGATGCTGGGCCACGCCGACGTCTCCACGACCCAGATCTACACCCACGTGGACCGCACCCACGTGAAGCGGCTCTACGACCGCTTCCACCCCCGCGCCTGAGCCGCGCCACGCCCCCCGGGCGGAATCGGCGCGCCCCGGCGGTTTCGAGGGGAGCGGGCCGCGGCCCGGGCGCGTCCGGCGGCCGCCGAGCGCGTTGACCGCCCGGCGCCACGCTGCTAAAGAACCGCTTTCCTGTTCGGGGCTTACGTTTGCCGTCCTTCAACATCGCTCATGCGGTTGCCGCCCTCATTCCCCTGATCCTGTCGCTTTCCGTGCACGAGTACGCGCACGCGTGGAGCGCTCAGAAGCTCGGGGACGATACGGCCAGCCGCGCCGGCCGGCTGACGCTGAACCCGCTCTCGCACATCGACCCCTTCGGCACGCTCGTGCTGCCGCTCATCCTCTTGATCTCCGGCACGGGGTTCATGTTCGGGTGGGCCAAGCCCGTCCCGGTGAACCCGGCGCGCTTCCGGCGCGGAGTGCACATGGGGCGCGGCATGGCCTGGACGGCGGGGGCGGGCCCGCTCTCCAACCTCCTGCTGTCCCTGCTCGCGGCGGTGACGTTCGGCCTCCTCGGGCGGTACGCGCCCGCCACCCTGGCGTCCGGCGGCGGGGTGCGCGAGCTGCTCGAGAACGTCCTGGTGGTCAACCTCGCGCTCGCCCTGTTCAACCTGATCCCGGTGCCGCCGCTCGACGGAAGCCGGATCGTGGACGGCTACATGCCGCTCCGCTTCCGGGCGGGGTGGGAACGGGTGACGGCGCTGGCGCCGTTCCTGCTGCTCGCCGTGTTCATCTTCGGCGGACGCCTGATCGCCGGCCCGTTCTCCTACCTGTTCGGCCTGCTCGCGAACCTCGTCAACTTCATCAGCGCGGCCTAGGCCGCGGGATCGGCAACATGTCGGAAGCGAAGCGCCCCATCATCGTCAGCGGCATGCGGCCCACCGGCCGCCTCCACCTCGGCCACCTGCACGGCGCGCTCGCGAACTGGGTCAAGCTCCAGGACGACAACGAGTGCTTCTTCTTCAGCGCGGACTGGCACGCGCTCACCACGAACTACCACGACACCTCGGTCATCAAGCAGGCCGAGCGCGAGATGTTCGTGGACTTCATCGCCGCGGGCATCGACACGTCCAAGGCGACGCTGTTCATCCAGAGCCGGGTGAAGCAGCACGCCGAGCTGAACCTGCTGCTCGGGATGATCACCCCGCTCGGCTGGCTGGAGCGCTCGCCCACGTACAAGGAGCAGCGGGAGAACATCACCGACCGCGACCTCGCCCTGTACGGCTTTCTCGGCTACCCGGTGCTGATGACCGCGGACATCATCCTGTACAAGGCGACGCGCGTGCCGGTGGGCGTGGACCAGGTCCCGCACCTGGAGCTGTCGCGCGAGATCGTCCGGAAGTTCAACTTCCACTACGGCGAGGTGTTCCCCGAGCCGCAGCCGCTGCTCACCGCGGCGCCCAAGATCCTGGGCACCGACGGCCGGAAGATGTCGAAGAGCTACGGCAACACCATCGACCTCGGCGAGAGCGCCGAGTCCACGCAGAAGAAGATCATGGGCATGGTCACCGACCCGGCCCGCAAGCGGCGGCAGGACCCGGGCAACCCGGACGTCTGCGGCGTCTTCTACCTGCACAAGGTGACGAGCGACGCCGAGACGGTCGCCTGGGTGGACCAGAACTGCCGCACCGCCGGGATCGGCTGCGTGGACTGCAAGAAGAAGCTGCTCGAGCGGCTGCTGCCGCAGCAGGAGGAGATGCGCGCGCGCCGCGAGGCGCTGCTCGCGAAGCCGAAGGACCTCGACGATCTCGTGCAGCTCGGGAACGAGAAGGCGCGCGCCGCGGCCGAGGCGAACATGGTCCAGGTCCGCGCCGCGATGAAGCTCGAGTAGGACCCACCACGGGGGGCGGTCCGCCGGGATGGCCAGGAACACCGACACGGACGCCGGGCTCGGCGCGGACTCGCCGCGGGCCGGCGACGCCGACGCCGACGCGCGCGCCGCGGCGGACGCGTTCCGGGTCACGCTCCCGCCGCTCCGCGCGGGCCAGCCGCCGTTCGAGGGGCCGCTCGACCTCATCCTGCACCTCGTGAAGGAGCACGAGGTCGATCTCTTCGACATCCCCATCGCGCGCATCACCGAGAGCTACCTCGCCACGCTGGAGGCGCTGCGCGAGCTCGACATCGACATCGCCGGCGAGTTCCTGCACATGGCGGCGCAGCTCCTGCTCATGAAGAGCAAGCTGCTGCTGCCGCGCACCGAGGTGGCCGAGGACGCGCCCGGCCCCGAGGACGCCGGGGTGGACCCGCGCGCCGAGCTGGTGCGGCGGCTGCTCGAGTACCAGAAGTACAAGGCGGCCGGCGAGGAGCTGGGCGGGCGCGACATCCTCGATCGCACCGTGTTCACCCGGCGCGTCCGGGCCGAGCGCCCCGCGGCGCCGGAGGGGCCGGAGGGGCTCGCCGACGTCTCGGTGTTCAAGCTCATCCAGGCGCTCGACCGCGCCATCGCGCACGCGCGGCCGGAGCACTCGCACGAGGTGATCACCGACCGGCTCACCATCAGCGACGCCATCTCGCGCGTCGCCGACGTGCTGCGCCTGCGGCGCCGCGCCACCTTCGAGGAGCTGCTCGCCGGCCCCGCCGAGAGCCGGAACACCAAGGCGAACGTGATCTCCACGTTCCTCGCCATCCTCGAGATGGCGAAGCTGAAGCTCATCCGCATCTACCAGGCCGCGCTGGAAGAGGCCGGCCCCGGGGCGGAGATCCTCGTCGAGGCGAAGGACACCCTCGGCGACGACGTGACCCTGGGAGAGGAGGACTACCGATGACCGAGCCCACCGACCGGCCGACCGCCGCGGAGGACGTGCCCGCGCAGGACGGCGCGGGGCCGGAGGGCTCCGCCGCGGCGCCCGAGGGCGCGGTGCCCGAGACCGCGGCGGCCGCGTCGCCGCCGGAGGCCGCCCCGGCCGAGGATGCGCCGGCGCCGGAGACGGCCGCCGCCCCCGAGGCGGCGCCCGCGCCGTCGGTCTCGGCGGCCGAGCTGGACGCGCTCCAGGCCGCCGAGGAGGCGAAGCAGGGCGACCCCGCGCTGGACGAGGTGGAGTCGGCCGACATCGACGTCGCCGACGACAAGGAGCTGCCGTTCGAGAAGCTGGCCGCGGCGGCGCGGCGGCTCAGCGCCGACCGGGTCCGCACCGTGGTGGAGACGCTCCTGTTCCTGGCCGAGCGCCCGCTGACGGTGGAGGAGATGCGGGCCGCGAGCGGCGTGGACGTGGAGCGGCTGGAGAAGGCGCTCGACAAGCTCTCCGGCCACTACCGCGAGGGCCCGTGCGGCATCGTGCTGCACGAGGTGGCCGGCGGCTGGCAGCTGCGCACCTCGCCGGACAACTCCGACTTCGCGCGCCGCTTCCTCAAGGTGAAGCCGCAGCGGCTGACCCGGGCCGCGCTCGAGACGCTCGCCATCATCGCCTACCGGCAGCCGGTGACCCGCCCCGAGATCGAGGACATCCGCGGCGTGGACTGCGGCGCGGTGGTGAAGGCGCTGCTCGAGCGCAAGCTGGTCAAGATCCTCGGCAAGAAGGAGGAGCCGGGCCGGCCCATCCTGTACGGCACCACCCGCGAGTTCCTGGAGTTCTTCGCGCTGAAGGACCTCGCCTCGCTGCCGACGCTGCGCGAGTTCCACGAGCTGTCGGAGGAGCACCGCGACATCGTGGAGAAGGAGACCCCGGCGGAGCAGGCGCCGGGGATCGAGGGCATCGTGGCGGAGCTCTCGGACGAGAAGCTCCGCGCCGAGCTGGAGGCGAAGCGCGCCGAGAGCGACGCGGCGCTCGACGAGCTGGAGCAGGCGATGGCCGCGGCGGACGAGAAGGCGCGCGCGGCCGAGGCCGCGCTCGCCGAGAAGAAGCGGGTGGACGAGGCCGAGGCGCGGGCCGACGCCGAGCCCGGCCCTGGCCCGGCACCCGGCGGACCGCCCGCGGCGGGGAGCTAGCCCATGGCCGAGGAGCGGCTGCAGAAGTATCTGGCGGGGGCGGGCATCGCCTCGCGGCGCAAGGCGGAGGCGCTCATCAGCGCCGGGCGGGTGCGCGTCAACCAGCGCACGGTGACCGAGCTGGGCACCAAGGTGGATCCGGGGCGCGATCTCGTCACGGTGGACGGCGCGCTGGTCTCGCAGCCGGACCAGCGCAGCTACTACCTGCTCTACAAGCCCTCCGGCTGCGTCACCACCGCCTCGGATCCGCAGGGCCGCCCCACCGCCATGGAGTACCTGCGCGGCGTGCCGGGGCGGCCGTTCCCGGTGGGCCGGCTCGACTACGACGCCGAGGGCGCGCTGCTGCTCACCGACGACGGCGAGCTGGCGAACCGCCTGGCGCACCCGCGCTACGGCCACCAGCGCGTCTACCTGGTCAAGGTGAAGGGCGATCCGCCGGCGGAGGCGCTGGAGCGGATGAAGGCCGGCGTCCGCCTGGAGGACGGCCCCGCGCGCGCGATCGAGGCGGCCGTCCACGATCACGCCGACCGCAACGTGTGGATCCGCGTGGTGGTGGGCGAGGGGCGCTTCCACCTGGTGAAGCGGCTCTGCGAGGCGGTGGGGCTGCAGGTGCAGCGCCTGTTCCGGCCGGAGTTCGGCGGCATCGGCGTCGGCGGGCTGCGGCCCGGCAAGTTCCGCCGGCTCCAGCCCGAGGAGGTGCGCGCGCTGCGGCAGCGGGTCGGGCTCGAGTCCGGCACGCCAGCCCGGGGGCCGTCGGTCCGCGAGCTCCCGAAGGCGGCCCGCCGCCACGGCCACGGGCCGCCGGCGGCGCCCGGCGCGGCCCCGGCGCCCGCCGAGCCGGGCTCGCCGGACGAGGTCGAGCCGCGCGGACGCGGCGCGCCGCGCGCCGGCGCGAGGCCCGCCGCGCCGCGCCCGGGCGGCCGCGCCTCCAGGCCCTCCCGGCCGTCGCGCCCCTCGCGGCCGGGCGGCGCCGGCGGCCGGCGCCGCTGAGCGCCCGGCGCGCCGCCGCGGGCGCCCGCGCTTGCGCGCGGCGGGCTTCGCGGCGAGCATGGCGCCCCGTGCCCCGCTCCCCCGCCGCCGCCGTCCTCGCAGGCCTCGCAGCCCTGGCTGCCCTCGCCGGCGCGGGCCCCGCCTGCCGCGGCGGCGGCGATCTCGCCTCGCCGGAGCCGGCGCGGCGCGCCGCGGCGGTCCGCGCGGCGGGCGCGCGCGGCGGCGCCGACGCGCTCGCCGCCCTGATGGTCGCGCAGCGCGACGGCAGCGCCGAGGTGCGCCGGGCGGCCGCCGAGGCGTTCGCGGCGCGCGGCGGGGCCGAGGGGGCCGAGGCGCTGGGGGCGCTCCTGGCGGATCCGGACGCGACGGTGGCGGCCGCGGCCGCGCGCGGGCTCGCCGGCATGCCGGACCAGCCGCGGGCGCGCGCCGCGCTGCGCGCGGCCTACGCGGACGCCTCGCCCGCCGGGCGCGCCGCCATCGCCGACGCGCTCGACGCGGTGGGCGTCTCGCTGCGCGAGGCGGTCGAGCAGGAGGCGCGCGCGCTCTGGGAGCGCAACCTGGCGGTCCTGGGCGGCCGCGGGGCGGCTCGCGCGGGCGCGGCGGAGGAGATCGGCGCGAGCGGCCGGGCCGAGGTGGTGGCGCGGCTCGCGCCGCTGCTCGACCCGGAGCGCAACCCGGACCGCGCGCTCGCCGCGGGCGCGGCGCGCGGGCTGGGCGAGGCGGGGGACTGGGCGGCGCGGCCGGCGCTCGAGGGGCTGCTGCGCTCGCCGGATCCGGAGCTGATCGAGGCCGGCGCGGGCGCGCTGGGCCGTCTCGGGGATCCCGGCGCGACCGCCGCGCTCGAGGCGGTGGCGCTCGCCTCGTCCGGGCGGATCGCGGCGGCGGCCGCGGACGCGCTCGCGGCGCTGCCGGAGGCGCTCGAGGTCGGGACGGCGCTCTGCGAGGTGGCGGTGCGGAGCGCGGATCCCGCCGTGGCGGCGCGCGCTGCGCGCGAGGTCCGGCTGCGCGAGACCGAGTGCCCGGCGCGCCCGTTCCTGGCGCGCGTGGGCCGGCCGGGGGCCGAGGCCGCCCTGGCGGCGCTCGGGGAGCTGGGGCTCACGGGCGCCGCGGCGGACGCGGCCGCGGCGCGCCTGCTCCCGCTCCTCGACCCCGCCCGCGGCGACGCCGGGCTGCGCGCCGCCGCCGCGCGCGCGCTGGCCCGGCTCGGCGCCCCGGCCTCCGCCGGCCCGGTCCGCGACCGCGCCGCGGCGCTGGCCGCGCGCCGGGCGGTCGCCCTGGGACGGCCGGCCGCGTCGCCGCTGCCCGCCGGCGCCGGGACCCCTGCGCCGCGCGCCGGGACGCGCCCGCCCACCGGCGACGCCGACGCGCGCGAGCTGGGGGCGCTGCTGGCCGCCGCCGGGACCCTGCGCGCGCCGGGCGCGGAGCCGCTCCTGCTCGAGGCGGTGCGCGATGCGCACCCGGCGGTGCGCACCGGCGCGATCGGCGGCCTGGCGGGGCTGGGCACCGACCCGGCGCTGCGGGCCGTGGCCGCCGCGCTCGAGGACGGCGCGCCGGAGGTGCGGCTCGCGGCCGCCGCGGCGCTGGGCCGGGCCGGGCCGCGCTCGGTGCCGGCGCTGGCGCGCGCGGCGGGGCAGGCGGCGCCCGACGACGGCGCCTGGCGCTCCGCGCTGGCGGCGGCGCTGGGCGACGCGGGCGGGGCGAACGCGGTGGCGCCGCTCACCGGGCTCCTCGGCGGCGCGTCCGCCCCGGCGGCGGCGTTCGCGCTCGGCAAGACCGGCGCGCCGGCCGCGGTGAAGCCGCTGGTGGACTGGCTGGCGCGCCCGGGCGCGCTCGCGGACGCCGAGGCGATCGAGGCGCTCGCGCAGCTCGCCGCCCGCGACGCCGGGCCGGCCATCGCCGCGCAGCTCACCGCGGATCGCGCGGAGGTGCGGGCGGTGGCGGCGCGGGCCATCGGCCGGCTCCGCCACGAGGCGGCCGCGCCGCGGCTGGAGGCGCTGCGGAGCGACTACCACGGGCGCGTGCGGCGCGCCGCGGTGGAGGCGCTGTCGCGGCTCCCGGCGGGCGCGCCGCGGATGCGGCGCTGAAGGCCTAGAGGGCGGCGGTCGGCGGCGCCGGCGTGGTGGGCAGCACCGGCGGCGACTGCTGGCCGAAGCGCGAGCGGAGCACCGCGCCGAAGGTGACGAGCCAGGTCGCGATCCAGACCAGCGCCCCGACGAACGGGAGGTGCGCGAGCACCACGAAGATGGCCGTGCCGAGCGCGAGCTGCAGCACCACCGTGCGGCGCTTCTCCGGCACCGGCAGCGCGCGCCCCACGTGGAAGGTGAGGGCGGTGACGCCGAGGACGCCGGCCGCGATCATCCCCAGGATCTGCACCGGGATGAGCAGGATGCCCACCACCGTGACGGCGAGCAGCACGAGCAGCACCGGCATGGCCACCGTCCCGAGGGTGCCGGCGAGCAGCGACTTGCCCGGGCTCGCGACCATGTAGCTCGCCACCGCCTCGAGGCGCCGCGGGAACAGCGCCAGCACCAGCAGGCCGAGCACGAACAGCACCACGAAGGAGATGAGCGCCTCGAGCACGGTCAGGATGGGCGACGCCTCGTGGAAGACGCTCGACGCGGTCCGGCCGAACACGCCCGGGATGCTGGGGAAGGGGATGGACTTGGTGTCGCCGCCCACCGTGGCGCTCGGGTCCACGATGACGCGGCCGCCGACGCTCGTCACGTCCTGCTCCACGGCCGCGCCGGGGCCGATCTCGACGTCGCCGCCCACCGCCACCACGTTGCGGGTGACCGCGCCGCCGGCCAGCTTGGCGGTGCCGAAGACCGCCGAGACGTCGCGGGCCGCGGCGCCGCGGTCGAGCTGCACGGAGCCGAACACCGCGGACACGTCGCGGGCCGCGGCGCCGCCCTGCACCTGCACGCTCCCGCGCACCACGTTCACGTCGCGCACCACCTCGCCGGCCCGGACCACCACGTCCTGCCCGGTGGACTGGCGATCGCGGCCGCCGCTCTCGTCCACGTCCTGCCCGGCGCGGCGCAGCTCGCGCTCGGCCTGGCGCAGCGCCTCCTCGGCGGAGCGGCGCGCGTCCTCGGCGAAGCCGGGCGGGAGCCGCACGCCGAAGCTCCGGCCGGCGCGGACGGTGATGAGCGAGCCGCTCCGGTCGGCGGAGAGCCCGGCCTGCACCAGCACCGCCTGCAGCGCCTCCTCCACCGGGATGTCCACGAAGTGGCCGCTCACCGTGCCGGCCGCCTCGTCGGGGATCACCACCGAGAGCCCGGCCGACTTGCAGATGACGCGGATCGCCTCGGCGACCGCGGTGTGATCGAAGTCGCCGGTGAACCGCTTGCCGGTGGGCTTGTCGAAGCCGGTGAGCGCGCCGGGCGCCACGGCCGGACGCGCGCCGCTCGGGGCGACCACCACCATGTCGCCGGTGCGGGTGGCGACGAGCTCGGTCCCGGACAGCGCGGCCCTGAGCGCGTCCTCCACCGGCACGTTGCGGAGCTTCAGGACCAGCAGCTTGTTGCCGGTGCGCCCGGTGTTCAGCACCACGTCCCAGCCGGCGGCGTTCGCGATCTCCTCGAGCGCGTCGTCGAGGGACGTCGTGTCGTCGAGCGTGACGCGCTTGCCGGAGGGCGCCGGCCACTCGCCCTGGAGCGCGGACGGCGGCGCGTGGCGCTGCGGCGGCGCGGGCGGGGCGGGGGGCGCGGGGGCGGCGGCCTCGGGCCGCGCGCGCGCCGCCGGCTTCTTCGGCGCCTGCGGCGCCGGGGCGGTCGCCTGCGCCTGCACGACCGGGGGCGGCGGTTCGGGGCTCTCGAGGGTGAGCGCGGCGAGGAGGAGGGCGAAGAGCATTCTGGCTCCGGTCAGGCGAGCTCTGCGCGCGCCGAGGGGATGAGGCGCGAGAGCGCGAACAGCAGCGGGACGGCGAGGGCGGTGCACGCGAGCGCGAGCGGGAAGCGGAGCGCCGAGAGCAGGGTCCCGGCCAGGCCGGCGCCGAGCCGCAGCACCTCGCCGGCCGAGCCGAGCCCGCCGGCGAGCCGGCTGGCGGCGGGCGCCCACGTGCCGGCCCCGGCGACCACCACGGTGACGCCGATGGCGACCAGCACGGCGGCGAGGATGGCGGCGGCGAAGCGCCGCTCGCGCCGGACCGCGCGCTCGCGGGCGTCGATGCGGGAGAGCACGCCGGCGGTGAAGTCGCGCGGCAGCTCCGGGACCTCCAGCGCGCCGAGCGCCTCGCCCAGCGCGTCGCCGAGCACGCGGTAGGACTCGGTGAGCGCCTGGCACTCCGCGCAGTCCCCGGCGTGCGCCAGGACCTCGTCGGCCTCGGCCTCGAGCAGCGTCCCGTCCACCAGGCGCTGGGCCTGGGCGTCGGTGAGGTGTCCGGTGAAGGTCGTCATGGCGTCGTCTCCGGGGCGTTCGCGTCGAGGGTCGCCTTGAGCCGCGCGCGGGCGCGGTGCAGCCAGGTCATCACGGTGCCGATGGGGACGTCCATGGCGGCGGCGATCTCCTTGTACGAGAGATGCTCGACGTGGAAGAGGTGCACGACCTCGCGGTAGTTGGCCGGCAGGGCCGCCACCGCGGCCTCGAGCGTGCGCGCCAGCTCGCGGCGCTCCAGCGCGTCGTCGCCGCGCGGCGCGTCCGGGTCGGCGAGGTCGCGCGGCGCGCCGTCCTCCGGAGCCGCGTCCAGCTCGACCCGCTGCGCCTGCGGCAGGCGGCGGCGGATCACGTCGAGGCAGTGGTTCCGCGCGATGCGGAGCAGCCAGGGCGCGAACGGCTGCGAGGGGTCGAACGCGGCCAGGCTCGCGTAGGCGCGGGCGAACGCCTCCTGCGCGGCGTCCTGCGCCTCGTCCTGGTCCCGCAGCAGCCGGACGCACAGCGCGAACACGGTGCGCTTGTGCAGGTCCACCAGCCGGGAGAAGGCCTGCCGGTCGCCTCGCGCGGCCGACCGCGTCCACGCGGCCTCGCCGGACAGTGAGGGACCCAACGAGCGCTCCTTCGCCGGACAGGTGAGCGCGAAAGCTAGATCGGGGAGTGCGGCCACCGCAACCATGCAGAACCTACGGAGAACGCCGGCTTCTATTTCGGCGGGGCGGGCGATCTCACGCCCCGTCGCATCCCATCCGGGATACGTCGGGGGAGGCGTGAAAAAACGCTGTTCTCCTCGGACCTTGGGCCTAGCCGATCAGCCCCAGCCGGTGCTCCAGGAGCAGGATGCCGAGCCCGGCCGCGACGGTCGCCGCGGTGACCACCGCGCCGACGCGGAAGAAGCGCCAGAAGCCGATGCGACCGCGGGAGCCGGCCAGCTCCAGCACGATGACGTTCGCGACCGAGCCGACGATGGTCAGGTTGCCCGCCAGCGTGGCGCACAGCGCGGTCGCCAGCCAGAGCAGGGTGGGGTCGGCGAGGCGGGGGATCCACTCGCCGGCCAGGATGACGAACGGGACGTTCGAGACCACCTGCGACGCGGCGATCGAGAACAGCCCGAACACGGCCGACTGGCGCGCCGGGTCGGCCCCGAGGAGCGGGGCCACCGCCTGGTACATCCGCTCGGTCACGCCGGCGCGCCCGATGCCCGCCACCACCACGAACAGCCCGGCGAAGAACACGAGCAGCGGCCAGTCCACCCGCTGCAGCGCCTCCCGCGGCGCTCGCCCGGCGATCGCCATGCACAGCGCCGCCGCGAAGAGCGCGGTCCAGGCGAGCTCGAGGCCGAGCAGGAACCCGGTCACGGCCAGCGCCAGCGCGCCGAGCGCCTTCGCGAGCAGCGCCCGGTCCACCGCCGGCGCCGCCGGGCGGCCGCCGGCGAGCGGGCCGCGGGGCAGGGCGCGGCGGAACAGCGCGTGGAGCAGCGCCGCGACCAGCAGGAGCGACGCGAGCGCCGGCAGCGCCAGCGCCGCGGCGAAGCGGCCGTAGCCGATCCCCGAGAGCGTCCCGACGATCATGTTCTGCGGGTTGCCGGTGAGCGTGGCCGCCGAGCCCGCGTTCGACCCGAACGCGACCGCCAGCAGGTACGGCAGCGGCGGCAGGTCCGCGTCGTCCACCATCCGCAGCACGAGCGGCGTCATCATGAGGCACACGGTGTCGTTCACCAGCAGCGCCGACAGCGCACCCGCAGTGAACACCACGCCCCAGAGGAGCGTCCGCGGCGTGCCGGCCGCGCGCAGCACCCTCCAGCTCGCCCACCGGAAGAACCCCGCCTCGCCCAGGTAGGCGGTCAGGACCATCATCCCGAGGAGCAGGCCCAGCGTCTCGCCGTTCACCGCGGCGCCGCCCTCCGCCGGCGTCAGCACGCCCAGGGCGACCATCAGCACCGCGCCGAGCAGGGCGGCCGCGGGGCGATCGAGCGAGAGGTACGGGAAGCGCCCGGCGGCGACGGCCACGTACGTGAGGGCGAAGACGGCGACGGCGGCGATCACCCGCGCCTTGTAGCACGCCCCGGGGAGGGGGCGGCCGTCCCAGCCCACGCACCGCTTAACGCCGCGGCGCCGCCGGACTACATTGCGCCGATGCCGGCGGATCTCCCCATCGTGCTGGACGGCAGCGCCGGCGAGGGCGGCGGCCAGATCCTGCGCACCGCGCTCGCGCTGTCGGCGGTCACCGGGCGGCCGTTCACCATCGAGCGCATCCGCGAGAACCGGCTCAAGCCGGGGCTGCGTCCGCAGCACCGCGAGGCGGCGCGCGCCACCGCGCGCATCGTCGAGGCGGAGCTCGCCGGCGACGAGGTCGGCTCGAGCGCGCTCGAGTTCCGGCCGCGCCACGCGCCGCGCGCCGGCGACTGGGCGTTCGACATCGGGACGGCCGGCTCGACGCCGCTCCTGTTCCAGACGGTGTGCTGGCCGCTCGCGCTGGCGGGCGCGCCGTCCACGCTGACGCTGCGCGGCGGCACGCACCAGGACCACGCGCCCACGTTCCACTACCTGGCGCTGGTGTGGGCGCCGGCGGTGGCGCGGCTCGGCTTCCGCTTCGGCCTGGAGCTGCAGGCGGCCGGCTTCTACCCGGAGGGCGGGGGCGAGATGACGGCCCGCATCGAGCCGGCGCACCCCATGCCGCCGCTCGACCTGCGCCACCGCGGCACGCTGCAGGACGTCGAGGTGGTGTCGATGGTGGGCGGGCTCGGGTTCGAGGTCGCGGAGCGGCAGGCCGCGCGCGCGCTGCGCGGCCTGCGCGACGCGGGGATCTCCGCGGAGGCCGAGCGCGTCCCGGTGCCCTCGCGCGCCTCGCGCGGCGGGCACGTGCTGCTGGTCTCCACCTTCGAGCGGACCCGCGCCGGCCACGGCGCGGTGAGCGCGCGCGAGCGGACGCCGGAGGAGGTCGCCGATCTCGCGGTGGGCGGCCTGCGCGATCACCTCCGCGGCGGCGCCGCGGTGGACCTGCACCTCGGCGATCAGCTGCTCCTGCCGGCCGCGCTCGCCGCGGCCGGGATCCTGCCCGCCGCCCCCGGCGTCGTGCCGGTGACCCGCTACAGCGTCGCCGCGATCACCCGGCACCTCACCACCAACGCCGAGGTGATCCGCCGGTTCCTCGACGTGGAGATCGCGGTGGACGGGCGCGAGGACCAGGAGGGCGAGGTGCGGGTCCAGCCGCCCGGCGCGCGCGGCGAGGTGGTGCCGATCGGCCGGTGAGCGCTACAGCCAGCGCTTCCGCCGGAACACCGCGTACATCGCGACCGGCATCGCCACCATCGACAGGAGCACCAGCGGCACCGCCACCCGCGGTGGCAGGATGTCGAGGTTCATGCCGAAGAACGTGCCGATGAAGTTGAGGGGCAGGAAGATGGTCGAGATGAGCGTCAGGCGCGTCATCACCGAGGAGAGCCGGTTGTTGGTGGACGAGAGGTAGGCGTCCATCGCCGAGGCGAGCAGGTCGCGCCCGGTGTCGATCTCCTCGGTGAGCCGCACCGCGTGGTCCACCACGTCGCGGAAGTAGACGGCAGTCTGGTCGCGCACGAGCGCCTGGCCGGGCCGCGCCAGCGTGGCGAACACCTCGCGCTGCGGCGCGAAGCGCTTGCGGAGCATCACGTGCTGCCGCCGCGCCGTCAGGACGCGGTCGAGCAGCTCCTCGTCGCTCTCGTCCCGGCGCTCCGAGAGCACCGACTCGGCCAGCTCCTCCACGTCCGCGGTGAGCGCGTCCACCAGCGTGAAGTGCGCGTCGGTGATGGCGTCGTGGACGAGGTACAGCGCGAAGTCCACCCCGCGCGCGAGCAGCTCCGGCTCGGAGGCGCACCGCTCGAACGCCCGGTCCACCTCGGCGATGCGCGCCGAGTGCACCGTGACGAGCGCCTCGGCGGTGAGGAACGCGTCCACCTCGTAGGTGACGAGCTCGGAGTCGTCCGGCGCGGGCGAGATGCGGTGGACGACCGTGAACAGGTTGTCGGTGTACTGCTCCAGCTTGACGCGCTGGTCCTCGTGCGCCGCGTCCTCGAGCGCGAGCGGGTGGAAGCGGAACCGCGCGGCCAGGAACGCCATGTTCTCCGGCGTGGGGGCGAGGTCGATCCACACCGGCGCGCCCGGCCCGGCCAGCTCCTCCCCGCCGGACCGCACCTGCCCGCCCTCGAACCGGAGCACCCGCATCCCGGGAGCGTATCACCGGGCGGCCGCGCGGCGTGGCGCGCCCGCGGCCGGGGTGATATCGGTCGGCCCGTGCCGTCCCGCTGGCTCGTCCCGCTCTCCCTCTGCGCCGCGCTCGCCTGCGCCGGGCCCGGCGCCCGCGCCCCGGCGCCGCCCCCGGCCGGCCTCGACGAGGCCGCCGCCCGCGAGGTGCTGCGGCGCTTCGCCGACGCGCTGGGCGAGCGGCGCTGGCCGGACGCGCACGCGCTCCTCTCGGCGCGCTGGCAGGGGGCCTACACCCCGGCGCGCCTCGCCACCGACGCCGCCGGCGCCGGGCCGGCCGGGAGGGAGGCGGCCGAGCGCGTGCGGGCGCTGCTCGGCCAGGGGGCGGCGCTGCGGGACGTGGGGGGCGCCCGGGTGCTGGACGTGGGCGGGGGACGGCGCGCCGTGGTGGTCGCCGAGGGTGGGCGGTGGCGGGTGGACGCGCTGGAGTGAGCGGCGCCCCTTGTGATTGAGAAGGCGGCAGCGGCCCGCTATAAAGGCCGCCCATGCCGCTCGACAACGCCGCCGCGCTCGAAGCCCTGAAGAAGGTCATGGACCCGGAGCTGCACCGGGACCTCGTCTCCCTCGGGATGGTCAAGGATCTCGTGGTCGAGGGCGACGCCGTGCGCCTCAAGGTGGAGCTCACCACCCCGGCCTGCCCGCTGAAGGACACCATCGGCCGCGACGTGGAGGGTGCGCTGCGGCGCGCCGGCTTCGCGCGCGTCGAGCTCCACTGGGGCGCGCAGGTCCGCTCCGCGCCGGGCGTCGCGCAGTCGTCGCTCACCCCGGGCGTGAAGAACATCGTCCTGGTCGGCGCGGGCAAGGGCGGCGTGGGCAAGAGCACCGTCGCCATCAACCTCGCGGTGGGCCTCGCCCGCCAGGGCGCGAAGGTCGGCATCCTCGACGCGGACATCTACGGGCCGTCGGTGCCCATCCTCACCGGCCTCGACCAGAAGCCCACCTCGCGCGACGGGCAGAAGCTCGATCCGCTCGAGGCGCACGGCATCAAGGTCATGTCCATCGGCTTCCTCATCGACCCCGAGCAGGCGCTGATCTGGCGCGGGCCGATGGTCACCGGCGCGCTGGTGCAGCTGCTGCGCGACGTGAACTGGGGCGAGCTGGACTACCTCGTGCTCGACCTGCCGCCGGGCACCGGCGACGTCCCGCTCACGCTCGCCCAGAACGTGCGCGCGGCCGGCGTGGTGCTGGTCTCGACGCCGCAGGACGTGGCGCTCGCCGACGTCATCCGCGCCAAGCTCATGTTCGACAAGGTCTCCATCCCGGTGCTCGGCCTGGTGGAGAACATGTCCGCGTTCGTGTGCCCGCACTGCCGGCACGAGACGGCCATCTTCGACAAGGGCGGCGCGCAGGCCGCGGCCGAGAAGATGGGCGTCCGCTTCCTCGGCGCGGTGCCGATCGACCTCGCCATCCGCGAGGGCGGCGACAAGGGCGTCCCGGTGGTCGCGGGCGCGCCGGACAGCCCGCAGGCCGAGGCGTTCCTGAGCGTGGCACGCAACGTGGCCGGCGCGGTCAGCACGCAGGTGCTGAAGGCGCCGCGCCTGCCGGTGATCGGCGCGCAGCCGCGCGCCTGACGCGAGGAGGCGCCGTGGAGGGGCGGCCGCCGTTCGAGGACGACGAGGTGCCGGCGGGGGAGCCCCCCGACGACGCGCTCGAGGACGCCGGGCTGGAGCCGGACGCCGCGGCCGGCCCCGGCGTGCGCGGCCTCATCCCCGACACCGTGAAGAAGGCGCTGCTCGCGGGCGTGGGCGCGCTCTTCATGACGGAGGAGGGCGCCCGGCGCCTGGCGCGCGACTGGAAGCTGCCGAAGGACGTCATCGCGTTCATCGGGCAGCAGGCGCAGGGCGCCAAGGGCGAGGTCCTGCGGGTGTTCTCCGACGAGGTCCGCCGCTTCCTCGAGTCGGAGGCGGTCCGCCGCGAGTTCCTGAAGGCGCTCTCCACCACGGCCATCGAGGTGAAGGCGGAGATCCGCCTGAAGCCCTCGGTCGAGGGCGGGACGCCGCGGCCGGAGGTGAAGGCCGAGGTGAAGGCGCGGCGCGCCGGGGCGCCCCGGGGGCGCCGGGCGAAGAAGGACCGCACGTGAGGCGACGGCTGCTCCGGCTGCTCCTGCTCGCCGGCGCGCTCGGCGTCGGCGCGTTCCTGTTCCGGGCCGCGCCGCGCGACGTGGAGCTCGTCTACGATCTGCGCGGCGTCCCGGGCGCGACCGGCCTCGAGGTCGAGGTCCGGCGCGGCGCCGAGCTCGTGCGCCGGGCGGAGCTGCAGGTGCCGGCCGGGCAGGCGCTGGTGCACCATCCGGTCAGGCTCCCGGACGGCGCCTACCGGCTCGACATCCGCGTCGAGTCCCCGGAGGGCGCGGTGGCGATCGAGCGGCCGCTCGAGGTCAGCGAGGCGGGGACGGTGGTCCTGCCGCTCGGCCGCTGAGCGCGCGCGCCGGCGGGCGGCCGCGCGGGGCTCGCCCCCGTGCCGCGGCGCGCCGGCGGGCGCAACGTTCCGGGGTGATCGACCTGCACTTCGTCGCGCCCGGCCTGGCGGTCGGGGCCTGCTTCCCGGCCGAGGCCGCGCAGCGGCTCGCCCGCGAGCACGGGATCCGGCGGGTGCTGGACGTCCGCGGCGAGGCCTGCGACGACGCCGGGGCGCTGGGCGCGTGCGGGATCCAGCTCCTGCACCTGCCCACCCCCGACACCTGCGCGGTCTCGCAGGAGCGGCTGCGCGAGGGCGTGGCGTTCGCGTGCGAGGGGCTGCGGCGGGGCGAGCGCGTGCTCGTGCACTGCCAGTACGGCATCGGCCGCAGCGCGCTGGTGGCGCTCTGCGTGCTCGTGGCCCGGGGGGTCCCGCCGCTGGAGGCGCTGGCGCGGGCGAAGGACGCGCGGCCGGTGATCTCGCCCAGCCCCGAGCAGCTCGAGGCGTTCGCGGCGTTCGCCGCGCGCGTGCGGGGCGAGGCCGGAGCGGCCTGGCCGGTGCCGACGCTCGAGGCGCTCGGGGCGATCGCCTGGCGCCACCTGCACGACGGGCGCGGGGCGGGGCCGGCGGCGGAGGCGGCGCGGCAGGCGTCCACGCGGGCCTGAGCGTGCGCTGGTTCGGCGACCGGGGGCGCGAGGCGGAGCCCGGCGCGGCGCTCGCCGCGCTCCGGGCGCGCCTGGCCGGCGCGGCGGCGGCGACGCCGGGGCCGGAGCGCCACGGCCAGCTCGCGGGCGCGCTGGTGGAGGCGTCCGCGCTCGCGCAGGGGCTGGCGGACGCCGAGCGGGAGGCGGCGGGCGCCGACGACGGGGGCCCGGTGGATCGCGCCGCGCTGGGCGTGCTGGCGGCGCTGGCGCGCGCGCTGTGGGCCTCCTGGCGCGCCGGCGGTCGGGCGACGCCGCCCGGGCCGGAGCTGCTCGCGCCGCTCGCGCGGCTGCCGCTCCCGGCCGCCGTGCGCCTGCGCAGGGCGGAGGGGCACGCGCTCTACGCGGTGTACCCGGAGTGCCACGCCGCCGCCGCGCGGCCGCTGGTCGGCTCCGACGCGGTGGTCCTCGGGATCCGGTCGATCGGGCCCGGCCTCGCCGCGGCGGTGGCCGCCGGCGCGGGGCTGGCGGCGCCGCTCGCGACGGTGCGCCCCGTCGGCCCGCCGTTCCGGCGCGAGGTGCGCCTCGGGCCCGCGCTCGCGGCCCGGCTCGCGGCGGCGCGGCGCGGCGTCTTCGCGGTCGCGGACGAGGGGCCGGGGCAGTCGGGGAGCAGCCTCGCCGCCGCGGTCGCCGCGCTGGAGGCGCTCGGCGTCCCCGCGGAGCGGGTGCACCTGTTCCCGAGCCACGCCGGCGGGCCGGGCCCGGAGGCCGGGCCGGAGATCCTCGACCGCTGGGCGCGCGCGCCCCGCCACCACGTGCCCTTCGAGGCGCTCCTGCTCGCGGATCACCCGCTGGCGCTGCACCGCGCGGCCGAGGACGCGGTCGGCCCCGCCGACGCGCCGCCGGCCGACCTCTCCGCGGGCGCCTGGCGCCGCCACGCGCTCGCGCCCGGGGAGCGGGGCCGGTGGCCGCCGTCGCAGGGGTGGCGGGAGCGGCGGAAGTACCTGCTGCGCGCGGGCGGCCGCGCCTGGGTGGCGCGGTTCGCGGGCCTCGGGGAGGCCGGCGAGGCGGCGCTCGCGCGCGCCCGGGCGCTCGCGGGCGCAGGGCTGGGGCCCCCGCCGGCGGCCCTGCGCCACGGCTTCCTGTTCCTGCCCTGGCTGGAGGACGCGGCGCCGCTGCCGGCGGCGCGCCGGCCGCCGGGGCGGGCGGCGCTGCTCGACGCGGTGGGGCGCCACCTCGCGTTCGTCGCCCGGGCGTTCCCCGCCGCGCCGGAGGACGGCGCCGCGCCGGCCGCGCTGCTCGAGGCGGCGGGCGCGAACGCGCGCGAGGCGCTCGGGGGCGAGGCGCGGCCGGGCCTGGAGGCGGCGGCGGCGCGGCTGCCGGAGGTGGCGCGGTCGGCGCGGCCGGTGGCGGTGGACGGGACCGCCGACGCCTGGGACTGGCTGGTGCGCCGCGACGGCGCGCTGGTGAAGGCGGACGCGCTCGACCACCACGCGGATCACGGCCTGGCCGGCTGCCAGGACGCGCTCTGGGACGTCGCCGGCGCCGAGCTCGCGCTCGGCCTCACGCGCTCCGAGGGCCAGGCGCTGGCGGAGCGGGTGCGGGCGGCTGCGCCGGGCGCGCCGCCGGGGCTGCTGCCGTTCTACCGGGTGTGCCGCGCGGCGCTGGAGGTGGCGCGCTGGTCGCTCGCCGCGGCGGACGGGGCGCTCGACCCGGAGGAGCGGGTGCGGCGGGAGGTCGCGCGCGCCGGCGCGGAGGCCGCGCTCCGGCGCGCGCTCGCGGGCGCCTGAGCGCGCGCCGGCGGGCCTGTTCACCGCGCCGACAGGACGCTGTCCGTCCTCCGACGCGTCGGGCACCGCGGGCGCCGGAGATCGCGGCATTCCGCCCGGATCCGCTCCGGCGCGACGGATGCAATACCGCTGGACGCGCCGGCGCGGTCCTCCACCGAGGGCCGGTCCGGCCAGCGTCTCTCAAGAAAGAAGGTCACCATGAAGAAGCTGCTCATCGTCGTCGCCGCCCTCGTCGGCATGGCGGGTACCGCGCAGGCGCAGGAACCCGCGCGCAAGTTCGAGATCTCGCCGTACGCCGGCGCCTACCTGGGCCTGGGCGACCAGCGCGACACGCTCAAGGACGCGTTCCTGCTCGGCCTGAAGCTCAAGTACGACGTCCACCCGTACGTCGCCGTGGTCGGCTCGTTCGCGTGGTCGCCCACCGAGGCGAAGCAGTACGGCGACGCCAAGCTCGACCTGTTCCAGTACGACGTCGGCCTGCAGGGCCAGTACCCCATCGCGATCACCGCCGACTGGACGCTCAAGCCGTTCGTTGGCGTCGGCGTGGGCGCGCGCACCTACGAGTTCCGCGATCTCAACGTGGACTCCGAGACCGACTTCGTCTGGTACAGCGAGCTCGGCGCGAACGTGGAGCGCGGCCCGATCGTCGTCGGCGTCACCGCGCGCGACACCATGAGCGCGTACGACGGCCTCGGGGGCGAGCAGGACTCGACCACGCGGATCGACCTGCAGCTGGCCGGCCACGTCGGCGTGCGCTTCTAGGCACGGATCAGGCGGCGGCGCCTTTCCCCCCTGCGCCGCAGCCCGGCGCCCGCGCGTTCCAGGGAGCGCGCGGGCGCCGTTTTTTTTTCTCACGGACGGCGACGCTACGAGGCGTCCACCTCGCGCCCGGCGGGCCCGGTCGGCGCGGCGGGGAGGGTGAAGCGGAACCGCGTGCCCCAGCCCACGCGCGACCGGACCCGGATCTCCCCGCCGTGCGCCTCCACGATGCCCTTCGCGATGGCGAGCCCGATCCCGAGCGCGCCGCCCTCGCGGCGTGGCGCGCGGTCGTCGCGCACCTGGTACAGGCGCTCGAAGATGAGCGCCTGGTGCTCCTCCGGGATGCCGGGCCCGCGGTCGGTGACCGAGACGGCCACCCGGTCGCCGATCGCCGCGGCGGCGAGGTGGATGGCCGAGCCCTCCGGCGCGTAGCGCTCGGCGTTCCCGAGCAGGTTGACGAGCACCTGCAGCACGCGCTCGCGCTGGCCCAGCGCCGCGGGCGTCCCCCGCGCCACGCGCGCCCGGACCCGCAGCCCGCGCTCGGCGAAGCGCGGCGCGAGCCCCACCACCGCCTGCGTGATCACGTCCACGAGCGGGAACGGCGCGAGCGGCTCGGCCGGCCGCGCCAGCTCGTGGCGGGACAGCTCCAGCAGCTCCTCGATGAACGCGCGCAGCCGCCGGCCGCTGCTCGCCACCACCTGCAGCGCGGTGCGCTGCCGCGGCGCGAGCGGGCCCAGCTTCTCGGCCAGCAGCAGGTCGGCGTACCCGAGGACGGTCACGAGCGGCGTGCGCAGCTCGTGCGAGACGTTGGCGAGGAAGTTGTCCTTGCGCCGGTCCGCCGCCTCCAGCGCCGCGACCGCCCGGCGCAGCTCGGCGGTGCGCCGCTCCACCTCGCTTTCCAGCCGGGCGCGCTCGTCGCGCAGCGCGCCCACCAGGCGCGCCTTGTCGAGCGCGATGGACGCCTGCAGCGCGAACGCGTCGATGGCCTCCGGATCGCTGCGCCGGACCCGCGGCGCCGCCACCACCAGCGCGGCCGCGGCGCGCCCCTCGCGCAGGAGCGGCGCCAGGATCACCCGCCGGATGGCGACGAGCCGGGCCAGCCGCCGCAGCTGGAGCGGCGTGGCCGCGCCGAGCAGGCCGGCGGCGGCGCGGCGCGGCCGGTCGGTGTGCACCGTCCGGCGCTCCGCCAGGCACCGGCGCAGCAGCGGCGCCTCCATCGGATCCACCCGGACCTCCGCCAGCGGCGTCCCGAGCGCGTGATCGAGCGCGCGCCGGAGCGGGAGCGGGAACGACAGGAACCGCCACGCGAGCGCCGGCGGCCCGTCCGGCGCGGGCGCGAGCACGCCGCAGTGGAAGCCGAGCCGCGCCAGCTCGCGCGCCAGCACCCCGTACACCGCCTCCTCGTCGGTCTCGACGCTGAGGTGGGCGCCGGCGAGGTGCAGCGCCGCCAGCAGCTCGCGGGCCTCCCGCTGCTCGGCCATCGCGCGCCGCTCGCGGCTCACGTCGCGGGCGATGAGGTGGAGCACCGGGCGCCCGTCGAGCTCGATGCGCGCGCTGGTGAGCGCCACCGGCACCGGCTCGCCGCGGCGCCGTCGCAGCCGGGCGTCGTCCACCGAGGCGGTCGCGGCCGCCGAGAGCGCCTCCAGCAGCGCGCCCGCGTCGAGCGCCGGGTGCTCCACGAGCCGCCCCAGCGTGCGGCGGCGCAGCTCCTGGCGGCCCCAGCCGGTGAGCTGGGACAGGCGCTGGTTCGCCTCCAGCAGCCGCCCGGTCTCGGCGTCGATGACCAGGATCGGCTCGCCGGCGGCCTCCTGGTAGACGCGGTACGCGGCGCGCCGCCCCGCCGCCTCGCGGCGGTAGCTCTCGCCCGCGAGCCGGCCCGCCGCCAGCCGCGCCACCGCGTCCAGCGCGCGCAGCTCGCCCGCGTCGAGCCGGCCGGCCGCGACCAGGCGCAGGAGCACCGCGTCGCCGGGGCCGGCCTGGAGGCGGAAGAACACCGAGGTCGCGGCCGGCGGCTGGCGGTGGTCCGGCCAGAGGGCGCGCGCCAGGGCCGGCTCGCAGGGCGCGGTCAGCCGGAACGCCCGGGGCGCGGTGAGGAGCGGCCCGGCGGGAAGGTGGCCCGGCTCGGCCGCGAGGAGGGCGGCGATCCGACCCCTCAGGGTGCGGGAGGAGAGGGCAGGGCCCTCGACCGCGAGCGTGACCGCCCCCGGGGCTTCCGCGGGCGCCACGGCCACGAGCTGGGCCAGGGGAACCCCGGCGGCCCGAGCCGCGTCCCGCGCGATCTCCCGGTGGATCCTGAGCATGAAAGCGGCGCGCACCCCGGTTGGGATCTCGCGCTCGGCGCCGGATCGTCACACGCTCGAACGTTCGCTGACAAGCCCGGCATGGTCGCGCCGCGACGGCGCAGGACCGCCGGGCCACACCCGAGCGACGGAGGGAGCATGGGCAGCGGGATCGAGCGGCTGGCGGTGGTGGGCGCGGGGCAGATGGGCTCGGGCATCGCGCAGGTGGCGGCCCAGGCCGGGCTCTCGGTGCAGGTGGCGGACGCCACGCCCGAGCTGGCCCGGCGCGCGGTGGAGCGGCTCGGCGCGGCGCTGGCGAAGCGGGTCGAGCAGGGGAAGCTCCAGGCGGCGGAGCGCGAGGCGGTGCTGGGCCGGATCCGCGCGGTGGACCGCATCGAGGACTGCGCCGGCGCCGACCTCGCCATCGAGGCGGTGGTGGAGCAGGAGGCGGTGAAGGCCGACCTCTTCCGCAGGCTGGACGCGGTGCTGGCGCCGGGCGCGATCCTCGCGTCCAACACCAGCTCGATCTCCATCACGAAGCTCGCCGCCGGGACGCGGCGGCCGGACCGGTTCGTGGGGATGCACTTCATGAACCCGCCGCCGGTCATGCAGCTCATCGAGGTCATCCGCGGGCTGCAGACCTCCGACGAGACCTACCAGGCGGTGATGGCGCTCGCGAAGCGCTTCGGGAAGACCACCGTCACCTCCAAGGACTCGCCCGGCTTCATCGTGAACCGGATCCTCATCCCGCTGCTCAACGAGGCCTGCTTCGCCCTGCAGGAGGGGCTCGCCTCGCCGGAGGACATCGACACCGCGGTGAAGCTCGGCCTCAACCACCCCATGGGTCCGCTCACCCTGGCCGACTTCATCGGCCTCGACACCTGCCTGTTCATCGCCGAGGTGCTCCACCGCGAGCTGGGCGACGACAAGTACCGGCCCGCGCCGCTGCTCAGGAACTACGTGGCGGCGGGCTGGAACGGCCGCAAGAGCGGGCGCGGCTTCTACACCTACGGCTAGCGCGAGGACGCCATGGCCTACGAGAACGTGCTCTGGGAGGTCGCCGACGGGATCGGCACCCTCACCGTGAACCGCCCGAAGCAGCTCAACGCGCTCGACCAGCGGACGCTGCAGGAGCTGGGCGCGGCGCTGGACGAGGCCGCCCGGGATCCGGCGGTGCGCGCCGTGATCGTGACCGGCGCCGGCGAGAAGGCGTTCGTGGCCGGCGCGGACATCTCCGCCATGGCGGTGATGGGGCCGCCCGAGGCGCGCGAGTTCGCGGCGCTCGGCCACCGGGTGTTCGCGCAGCTCGAGGCGCTGCCGGTGGTGACCGTCGCGGCGGTGAACGGGTTCGCGCTGGGCGGCGGCTGCGAGCTGACGCTGGCGTGCGATCTCGTGTACGCGAGCGAGCGGGCGAAGTTCGGCCAGCCCGAGGTGAACCTCGGGCTCATCCCGGGGTTCGGCGGCACCCAGCGGCTCACGCGGCGGGTGGGGCTGATGCGCGCGAAGGAGCTGGTCCTCACCGGCGAGAGCGTGGACGCCGCCACCGCGAAGGCCATCGGCCTGGCGCTCGACGTGGTGGCGCCGGCGGCGCTGCTCGAGCACGCGCGGGCCAAGGCGCGCGCGGTGGCCTCGCGCGGCCCCGCGGCGGTGGCGCAGGCGAAGAAGGTGATGCAGCAGGGCGCCGACCTGGCGCTCTCCGAGGCGAACGCGCTCGAGCGGCAGGGCTTCGCGGCGCTGTTCGGCGGCGAGGACGCGAAGGAGGGCATGCGCGCCTTCCTCGAGAAGCGGCCGGCGCACTGGAGCGGGCGTTGACCGACCGTTGACGCGGGGCGCCGTGGCCTGACACGCTGCGCGCCGAGGCTGCACCTTCCAGAAAGGACGTTCCATGGACATCCAGCTCACCGAGGAGCAGCGCCAGGTCCGTGACCTCTGCCGGGAGTTCGCCGACCGCGAGCTCAGGCCGAACGCGCGGCGCTGGGACCGCGACCACGAGTTCCCCGCCGCCGCCGTGAAGCAGCTCGGCGAGATGGGCCTCATGGGCGTGGCGGTGCCGGCCGAGTGGGGCGGCGCCGGGATGGACAACGTGTCCTACGCGCTCGCGATGGAGGAGATCTCCCGCGGCTGCGCCGGCACCGGCGTGATCATGAGCGTGTCGAACTCGCTCTACTGCGACCCGGTGCTGAAGTACGGCACCGACGCGCTGCGGAAGGAGTTCCTCGAGCCGTACGCGCGCGGCGAGAAGCTCGGCTGCTTCGCGCTCACCGAGCCCATGAGCGGCTCGGACGCCGCCGAGATGCGCACCGTGGCGGTCCGGCGCGGCGACGAGTACGTCCTCGACGGCACCAAGAACTTCATCACCAACGGGCCGCAGGCGGACGCGGTGCTCGTGTTCGCCATGACCGACAAGGCGAAGCGGCACAAGGGCATCAGCGCGTTCCTGGTGCCGACCGACGCGCGCGGGTTCAGCCGCGGCAAGCCGGACGACAAGGTGGGCATCCGCGCCTCCGGCTCCTGCTCGCTGTTCTTCGAGGGCTGCGCCATCCCGGCCCGCTACCGGCTCGGCGAGGAGGGCGACGGCTTCAAGATCGCCATGGGCACGCTGGACGGCGGCCGCATCGGCATCGCCGGCCAGGCGCTCGGCATCGCGGTGGCGGCGTTCGAGGAGGCGGTCGCCTACGCGAAGGAGCGCAAGGCGTTCGGCCAGCCCATCACCCAGTTCCAGGCCATCCAGTTCATGCTCGCCGACATGGCCACCGAGATCGACGCCGCCCGGCTGCTCGTGCTGCGCGCCGCCTCCGCGAAGGACCGCGGCGTTCGCCACAGCGCCGAGAGCGCCATGGCGAAGCTCTTCGCGTCGGAGATGAGCGAGCGCGTCACCTCCAAGGCGATCCAGATCCACGGCGGCTACGGGTACGTGAAGGAGTTCGACGTGGAGCGCCACTGGCGCGACAGCCGCATCACCGAGATCTACGAGGGCACCAGCGAGATCCAGCGCCTCGTGATCTCCGCCTCGGTGCTGAAGGGCTAGCCGCCCGCACCCCGACCGAGCGCTCCACCGGCCGCCCGCCGCGGGCGTGCGCGCCGGGCGGAGCCACATCCGGAACCCTGCATGGACTTCGAGCTCGACGACACCCAGCGTGCGATCCAGGAGACGGCGCGCGCCTTCGCCCGCGAGAAGGTCGCGCCGGCCGCGGCCGAGAACGACCGGCTGCGGCGCTTCCCGGCGGACCTGATCCGCGGCCTGGGCGAGCTGGGGCTGCTCGCGGTGAACGTCCCATCCGCGTACGGCGGCTCGGAGGCGGGCGCCGTCGCCTACGCGCTCGCGCTCATGGAGATCGCCGCCGCCGACTGCGCCACCGCCGTCACCATGGCCGTCACCAACATGGTGGGCGAGCTCGTCGCGCGCTTCGGCACCGAGGAGCAGAAGCGGCGCCACCTGCCGCGCCTCGCCGCGGCCGAGGTGCTGGCCGGCGCGTTCGCGCTCTCCGAGCCGCAGGCCGGCAGCGACGCGGCCGCCATGCGCACGCGGGCGGTCCGCCGCGGCGATCGCTGGGTGATCGACGGCGCCAAGCAGTGGATCACGAGCGGGGACGTGGCCGGGGTGCTGGTGGTCTGGGCGCGCACCGGGCCGGCCGACGCGGGTGGGGGCGGCGGGGTGACCGCGTTCCTGGTCGAGGCGGGCACCCCCGGGCTGCACGTCGGCCGGCACGAGGACAAGCTCGGGATCCGGGCCAGCTCCACCGTGGCGCTCTCGTTCGACGGGTGCGAGGTGCCGGACTCGGCGCGGCTCGGCGAGGTGGGCCAGGGGCTCCGGGTGGCCTTCGCGGCGCTGGACGGGGGCCGCGTCGGCATCGCCTCGCAGGCGACCGGCACCATCCGCGCCGCGCTCGAGGCGAGCGTCCGCTACGCGCGCGACCGGCAGGCGTTCGGCGTGCCCATCGCCGAGCACCAGGCGGTCGCGTTCATGCTCGCGGACATGGCGGTGGAGCACGACACGGCGCGGCTGCTGGCGCTCCGCGCCGCCGCGCTCAAGGAGGCCGGGCGGCCGTTCACCCGCGAGGCGTCGATGGCGAAGCTGTGGGCCTCGGAGGCCGCGCAGCGGGCGGTGGGCCGCGCGGTGCAGATCCACGGCGGCGTCGGCTACACCGAGGACTTCCCGGTGGCGCGCTACTTCCGCGACGCGCGGGTGCAGACCATCTACGAGGGCACGAGCGAGATCCAGCGGCTCGTGATCGCGCGCGAGATCCTGAAGGAGGGCGCGTCGCGCGGCTAGGCGCGCCGCGCCGCGGGCGATCAGGCGGTGCGCGCGGCGCCGTCGTCGTCGGTCTGGATGAGGTGCCCGGTCCGCTCGCGCTTCACCCGCAGGTACTCCACGTTGAACGGGTTGGCCGGGGAGGGCAGCTGGATCCGCCCGCGCACCGGGATGCCGGCCTCGGCCAGCCCGGAGAGCTTCTGCGGGTTGTTCGTGATGAGCTCCACCGAGCGCACGCCCAGCAGCCGGAGCATCTCGGCGGCGACGTCGTAGTGGCGCAGGTCGTCGGGGAACCCGAGCAGCCGGTTCGCCTCGTAGGTGTCGTGGCCCTGGGCCTGGAGCGCGTAGGCGCGGATCTTGTTGCCGAGCCCGATGCCGCGGCCTTCCTGGCGCAGGTAGAGGAGCGCGCCGCGGCCGCGCGCGGCGATGAGGTCGAGCGCCCGGTCGAGCTGGGCGCGGCAGTCGCACTTCAGGGAGCCGAGCACCTCGCTGGTGAGGCACTCCGAGTGGACGCGCACCGCGACCGACTCGCCGGCCACGTCGCCCATCACCATCGCGACGTGCTCGACGCCGCTCCGGCGCTCGCGGAACACCACCGCGCGGAACAGGCCCCGCTCCGTGGGCAGCGGGGCCTCGGCGTAGAGGTCGATCGTCGCGGGGGCCGCCTCGTGCGTCCCGCGCGCCTTGCGGCCGGCGACCGCCACCAGGTTGCTCATCTCGGATGCTCCTCAGGGTCGCGCCCGCGAAGCGGTGCGCCAGCGGGGTGCACTTAATGGCCACCGGCGACCCCGGTCAAGGCGAACGCTCTCCCGAAATCGGGGTGCGGCAGGTGCGCGGGTGAGCGCATTGACATCGTCGATTCGCGCGGTTAGGTGACTCGCGCCATGAGTGCCGACCTCTCGTCAGGGGACCTCGCCCGAGCGACGGGGAACACTGTCCGGACCATCCGCTTCTACGAGGAAGAGGGCCTGCTGCGCCCGGCGGAGATCAGCGACGGCGGGCACCGGCGGTACACCGAGGACGAGCTGGAGCGGCTGCGGCTCATCACCGACCTGCGGGAGCTGGGCCTGGCATTGGGCGAGATCCGGACGCTGCTCGAGCTGCGGAGCGGTTGCGTCACCGCGGCCGAGTTCGCCATCCGGTTCCAGCAGGTGCTCGCCGGCCACCTGGAGCAGGCGCAGCGCCGCCTCGAGCGGATGCGGCGGGTGAAGAAGGAGCTGCTCGACGCGCTCGCGAGCATCCAGGAGCGGCTGTCCTCGGAGGGCGCCGAGCAGTGCCCGTGCGCCGTGGCCGAGGCCGCGCGCGCGCCGCGCATCGTGAAGGTCCTCGCGCGCCAGGAGGGGTGCTGCAAGCACCCCGAGCACCACCACGCGCACGACGCCGCGATCGAGGCCGCCGCGGCGGCGCGGACGCTCGGCGCCGGGGACGCCCAGGTGCCGCTGCCCGGGCTGGCCGTCGCGGTCCCGCAGCACGACGATCCCGCCGCCGATCCGCAGCTCCGTCCCGCCGCCAAGCGCGGCGCCGGGCTCTGACCGCTCCGCGCGCCGCGATCGGCGCCTCCGCGCCGGGCAGGGCGAAGCGAACTCCCGAGCAGCCACGATCGACAGCCACGTCCCAGCTGGCGTCCGCGGAGCATCGCGCGAACGCCGTGCCGCGCCGGCCCGGGTCCCGCGTCTAGTTACCATAATCCATATTATCGGACGTCCTGTGGGGATCGCGGGGTCCGCTGAATTCGCTGGGCTGCAGCCATTTCCGCGGCCCGGAGGCTGCCGCCGGTGCGCTCGGCCCCGGTTGCCGGCCCGGCCCCGGCGCAGCACCCTTCACGCGACCCGACGCACACGGAGGATGCCCGCCATGGCGCTGCTCACGAGGACCTCGAGGATCCCGCCGCTCGAGCGGCCGCGGCGGCAGCTGGCGCTCGCCCGCATCGGCACGGCGCTCGCCGCCACGAGCATGGGCGCGCTCGCGCTCGGCGCGGTCGCGGTGGGCGCGCTCGTCATCCGGAGGCTCGCCGTGAAGCGCGCGCGGATCCACCGGCTCGAGATCGACGAGCTCTTCGTGAACGGCCGGCCCTTCCAGCCGCAGGCCTGAGCGCGCCCGTCCCCGGCGCGCCTTCAGTCGAGCGACGCCGCCGCGGCCGGCTCGATCCGCACCAGGCCCGCCGGCCCGTCGGACCCCGAGGGTCCGTCGGGCCCGGCGGCGCCGTTCGGGCCCATCGGGCCGTCGAACCCGCCGGACAGCTGGACGGATCGGCCGTCCTTCAGGCAGAGCGACGCGCGGCGCCCGCCGGCGCCCCCGTCGCCGCCGTGTCCGCCCATGCCGCCCCGGCCCCCGCTTCCCCCGCGGCCGCCCTCGCTCACCACGATCCCTCCGGCGAGCGCGAGCGTGTCGGCGAGGAGCGCGGCGGGCGCGCGCACCGCCACGTTCACCGCGCCGCCGCGGCCGCCCGGCTGTCCCGGTCCGCCTGCCTCGCCGTCCTCGCCCGGTCCGCCGGGCCCGCCGGCGGTCCCGTCGGAGCCGCTCAGGCACGACGCGTCCACCCCCGGCGTGCCGGTCGAGCCGTCGCGGCCCCGGCTGCCGTCGCGGCCCGACCACCCGGACGCGCCCCGGGTCACGATCCGGAACGCGGGCGCGTCGGCGCGCTCGAGCACCGCCAGCCGCCGCCCGCCCGGGAACGTCGCCGCGACGACCAGCCGGTCCGCGTCCACGCGCTCGAGCGCGATCGCGAGGTCCGGCCCGGGCGCCCCGGGCTTCGAGCCCTCGAACACCCACCGGCCGGGCCGCTCGAACCGCACCGGCCAGCTCACGTTCCCGGCGAGCGCGCCGCCGGCCCGGACCGGCACCTCGAGCCGGGAGCCGCTCCGGGCGAGCGCGGCCAGCGCCGGGAGGTCCGCGCGCTCGCGCACGACCAGGTCGGGGCCGCGCAGCGCCGCGTACGGCGAGTCCACCGAGAGCGCAGCGGGATCGAGGCACGGCGTGGGATCCAGCGGGCGGCCCGGCGCGCACGGCCGGATGGGCCGCGAGAGGCCGGCGACCTCGACCGTGAGCGCCGCCGCGAGGTGCACCGGCGGGAGCACGCCGGGCCTGCCGCCGTCGCCCAGGGCGAGCAGCGTCGCGGTGCCGTCCGGGGGCGACTGGCGGGCCAGGATCGTCGCGGCGGGGATCCGGTCCGGCGCCAGCGCCGCGCGGAGCGGCCGGTGGTCCTGCGGCGAGATCCGGTAGGCGCCGTCGCGGAGCACGGCCACCTCGACCGACGCCGCCCGGGCCTTCACCTCCGGGAACGGCGACGCGGCGATCCGCACCCGGACCAGGCCGCGCTCGGCCTCGGCGCGCGCGTCCGGATCCGGCAGCCGCCGCGCGAGGAGCCGCAGCGCCGCCTCGTCCCGCGACGCGGTGAGCGCGGCGATCCGGCCCGCGTCCACCCGCCGCCCCTCCCACTCGCCCTGCTCGGCCTCGAGCGTCGCCGCGAGGGCCTCGGCCCGCGGGCGCGCCACGGGGCCGAGGCGGTCGCCCGCCAGCCGCGGGCGCAGCTCCGCCAGCACCGCCGCGCGGACCTGGCGCGAGCCGGCCGGGCCCGGCGCGCGCTCGAGGGCGACCCGGTGCAGCGCCTCGAGCTGCGCCTGGAGCGCCGGGTCGTGCTCGACCTCGGGCGCCTCGACGAGGTCCGCCTCGGCGCCCAGGATCCGGTCCACCAGGTCGGAGGCGCGCTCGCCCGGCATCGCCGGCAGCAGCGACTCCGCGCAGTCGGCCCAGATCGGCCCGGGCACCTTGCCGGCGCGGAGCGCGGCCACGAGCGCGCCGGGCGTCCTCCGGGACCGGCGCACGTCCTCCGGGACCGCGCCGCCGCGGGCGCACACCTGCCCGTCGGCCCCGGGCTGGCCGAGGTACGCGACGAGCGCCTCCGGGGATCCGGTCTCGGCGAGGCCGGCGGCGGTCATGGGGAGCTTCGACCCGGCGCACGCCGCCAGCAGCATGGCGATCGGCGCGGCACGCACGGGGGACGCAGCGGACGGCCTCATGGTGAATGAACCTCCTCCCGGTGAGTACCCTGCCCGGCCGCCGGAAGTTAACCTCGAGTGCGTCCCGGCCCCGCGAGGGATCGACGCGCGCCGCGGGCGTACCCCCGCGGCCGAGCGACGCAGGCGCGCTCCCGTCGGCCCGCCCGCCCCCGCCCGGCGCTAGAGTGGCGCGCGCGCAGCGGAATCCGCGGCGCAGGAGCGCGTCCCATGGCCTCGTCCCGCCCCGGCGCCGACTGGCTGCGTCACCCGGTGAGCCTCGCCGGCGCGGCGCTGGCCACGGTGTCGGGGGTCCTCGTGGTGGTGCTGTTCGCCGCCAGCCTGCTCGGGCTGGAGGGCGGCCCGTACCTCGGCATCCTGGCGTACCTGCTGCTCCCGGGGCTGCTGGTGGTGGGGCTGCTCCTCGTGCCGGTGGGCGCGGCGCTCGAGCGCCGCCGCCTGGTGCGCCTCGCGGCCCGCGGCGCGCCGGAGCCGCCGCTGCCGGTGATGGACCTGAACCAGCCGCGCACCCGCCGGCGGCTGCTGGTCTTCCTCGGGCTCACCACGGTGAACCTCCTCGTGCTCGGCATCGCCTCGTACAAGGGGCTCGAGGTGATGGACTCCCCGGCGTTCTGCGGGTCGTGCCACAGCGTGATGGACCCGGAGGCCTCGGCGCACCGGCGCTCGGCGCACGCGCGGGTCGCCTGCGTGGAGTGCCACATCGGCCCGGGCGCGAGCTGGTTCGTGAAGTCGAAGCTCTCCGGCGCCTGGCAGGTGGTGTCGGTCGCGCTGGACCTCTACCCGCGGCCCATCCCCACGCCCGTCCAGAACCTGCGCCCGGCGCGCGACACCTGCGAGCAGTGCCACTGGCCCACCAAGCTCGTCGGCGACCGGCTGAAGGTGATCACGCGCCACGCCGACGACGCGGCGAGCACGCCGCTGCGGACCGTGCTGGTGGTCCACGTGGGCGGCGCGCAGGGGCTCGGGGCGCGGACCCGCGGCATCCACTGGCACGTGGACCCCGGGGTGCGCATCCGCTACCTCGCCGACGAGAAGCGCGAGGCCATCGGCACGGTCGAGCTGACCGGTCCGGACGGCGCGCGCGCCACGTTCCGCTCGAAGGCGGCCGCCGGCGAGGCGCGCTGGCGCGAGATGGACTGCGTGGACTGCCACAACCGGCCCACGCACGTGTACCGGTCGCCGGAGGACGAGGTGGACGCCGCGCTGGCGGCGGGCCGCATCGACGCGGCGGCGCTCCCGTTCGCGCGCCGCGAGGCGCTGAAGGCGCTGCGCGCCGAGTACCCGTCGCACGAGGCGGCGCGGGCGGGGATCGCGGCGGCGCTCGGCGCGTTCTACGCCGGCCCCGAGGGCGGCGGCGCGCCGCGCGAGGCGGTGGAGCGCGCTGCCCAGGAGCTCGGCGAGGCGTGGGCGCGCAACGTGTGGCCCTCGATGCGCATCGGCTGGGGGACCTACCCGTCGCTCCTCGGACACGAGGCCGCGCCCGGGTGCTTCCGCTGCCACGACGGCGACCACGAGACCGAGGACGGGCGCGCCATCCGCGCGGACTGCGATCTCTGCCACGAGCTCCTGGCGCAGGAGGAGCAGGAGCCGGCGATCCTGAAGCTGCTCGCCCCGTGAGAACGTTGGGGTCCCAAGCGTCCTCGCCGGCGCGCGCTTCCGCTCCCGCCGCGGCGGTGCGCGTGGTAGCTTGGGCCGCCATGCCGATGCCCCGAGCCGTGCTCGCCACCGCGCTCGCCGCCCTGCTGTCCGCAGGGTGCGAGCGCTCACCGCAGCCCGCCGGCGGCTCGCCGGCGGAGCCCGCGCCCGCCGCCCCCGCGGCGCCTCCCGCGGCCGCGCCGGCCGCCTCCCCCGCCGCACCGGGCGCCGCAGCGCCCGCGCCCGCGGAGGCGCCCTCCCCGGCGCAGCCGGCCGCCGCCCCCGGCCCTGCCGGCGCGTTCACCGTGCTCCGCGACCCGGTCGCGCTCGAGCCGGGCGGCGCGACGCTGCCGCTCGCGCTGGAGGCCGAGACGGTGGTGGACCCCGGCGCGCACTTCCGCCTCGACCTCACGGTCGCCAGCGCCGACGCGCGGCTCGTCCTCCTCGACCCGAACGACGCGGCGGTGGCGGCGGCCGGCACGCACGACGTGGGCGCCACCACGCGGCTGACCCTGTCGCCCTCCGAGCCGCTGCGGCCGGGCAGCCGGTACACCTTGCGGCTCGACGGCGCCACCACGCGCGAGTTCCACGACGCAGCCGGCAAGGCCTACGCGCCGGCCGGCCTCACGGTGCTGATCGCGGGGACGCCGCCGCCGCCCGAGCCGAAGCCGCAGCCCGCGAAGCGCAAGCGCCGGGCGCGGTGAGCCGGAGCGCGCCGCCCGGAAACGACACGCCGCGCACCGCCCGGAGAGGCCGGGCGGGCGCGGCGCGGTGCGGACGACCGATCCCTGTTACGGGGTCGGGGGGCAGTTGCAGTACGTCACGTGCGAGACACCCTGCTGCACGGCCGGGATGACCAGCAGATCGCCCGGCACGACCTCGACGGTGACGCCGTAGCAGGCGCGGCCGGACTTCACGATCGCGAACGCGGCGGTCATGTTCGCGGTCAGCCCGCCCGGCGTGACGTTGAAGCCCTCACCCACCGGCACGAAGTCGCCGAAGTACGCGCACTCGTTCACCGGGTCGCCCAGCGGCCGCTCCCGGCAGAACCAGCCCTCGTGGACGGAGGAGACGTCGCACTCGCCGCCGCCGCCGCCGCACCCGGGCAGGCTCACCTCGATGGTCCCGAGCGGAATGATCTGCCCCGTGTACGAGCACGTCGCCGTCAGGCCGGTGTTCACGCTGTTCACGAAGATGTCGTAGGTGCCGCCGTAGATCGGGCCGCCCGCGAAGTTGCCGAACGCGTCCGACGTCGCCGTGGTGTTCGAGATGCCCACCACCGCGCCGGCGATCGGATCCGTCGTTCCCGCGCAGACCAGCTTGCCGTTGTACTCGCAGGCGAAGGCGTCCGTCGCCCAGGCCAGCCCGCAGACCGCAACTGCCATGAGAATTCCGCGTCGCATGTTTCCTCCCCTTTCGTGCGCTTTCCGCACATGGCGCACGATACAGCGTCGCATCGCGCGAGATCTCGGCCGTTCGGAGCCACGCGAAGCGGGGTACCGTGACTGGTAGTAAAGTTGTGCTTTGGGGACGAATTCCCCGGCGCATCGCGGCGTTGAGCAATCGCGGCGATCGGTCCCTGGGGAGATCCGCCCCGCTCGTCCGGCTCAGCTCCGCGAGCGCCGCTCGAGCTCGCCGAGCACGGCGCGGTCCGCCTCGAGGAAGTCGTAGCCGGCCAGCGTGCCGGCCGGCGCCCAGGCGATCTCGGCCACGCCGAGGGCGCGGGGCGTCGCCTCCGGCGCGAGCGAGCCGGCGTAGAACGCCAGCTCGACCTCGAGCGCGGGGTACCGGTGCTCGTGCCGGAGCAGCAGCGCGCCCACCGCGAGCTCGCAGCCCAGCTCCTCGAGGATCTCGCGCCGGAGCGCGTCGGGCTCGGACTCGCCCGCCTCGACCTTGCCGCCGGGGAACTCCCACTGGCCGCGCAGGCCGTCGCGGTCGGGCCGGCGGGTGACGAGGATGGCGTCGCCCCGCCGGACGACCGCCGCGACCACGCGGATCCGCTTCACCGCAGGTCGAGCGCGAGCAGGTCGCCGCCGTTGGAGAGCACGTAGACGCGCTCGCCGCCGACGCCCGGCGTGGAGGAGATGCCGGTGCCGGGGTCGAGCACGCGCAGGGTGCGCCCGCTCGACGCCTCCAGGAACCGGAGCCCGCCCTGCCCGGCGGGCACGAGCACCCACGGCCCGGCGATCACGGGCGCGCCGCCGCCGGGCGCGCCGCCCAGCGGCGCCGTCCAGAGGACGCTGCCGGCGGCGGGATCGAGCGCGTGGACCGAGCTGGAGGTGACCGCGAACAGCGCGCCGCGCCCGAGCACCAGCCGCGCCGCGCCGGGCGCGCGGAAGGCCCAGATCGGATCGCCGGTGGCCGCGTCCATCGCCAGCACCGCGCCGGAGAACGCGGTCGCGTAGAGGCGCTTGCCGTCGAGCTGGATCGCGTCCACGTCGAGGTAGTCGCCGGCCGGGGCCACGGTGCGCTCCCAGCGCGTCGCGCCGTTCGCCACGTCGAGCGCCGCCACCCATCCGTCGGAGTAGCCGGCCCACACCGTGTCGCCGCGGACGACCGGCCAGGCGGCGCCGCGGACCGTGAACCCGGCGCGCGCCTCGCGCCGGTGGTGCCACTTCCAGGCGCCGGTCCTCGCGTCCACCGCGAAGAGCGTGTCCTGCAGGCTCATCACGAACACGGTGCCGCCCGCGACGGCCGGGCGCGTGCCCAGCTCCTCCTTCGCGTCGTAGCGCCACAGCTCCTTGCCGGTGGCCATCGCCAGCGCGTAGAGCCGCCCGTCGGTGCAGCCGACGTAGGCGACGCCGCGCTCGACGGCGGGCGGCGCCCAGAAGCTGCCGGCGGCGCGCAGCTCCCAGGCGACCGAGCCGTCCGGGCGGACCGCGTGGACCCAGCCGTCGCGCGTGCCGAACACCGCGTACCCGGTCTCCGGATCCACCGCGACGCCGCCGGGCTCGAGCGGGCGCGACTCCATGGCCTGCGGCCCGACCACCGGGCGCATCCAGGCGATGCGGTAGAGATCCAGCGGGCCGGCCGGCAGGCGCGACGACACGCCCGGCCCCGCCGCCAGGGCGAGCGCCAGCGCGAGCGCCGTCACTCCTTGCCACCCAGCCGCGCGAGCCGCTCCGACGCCTCCGGCGTGAGCAGCGAGTCCTTGTGCTTCTCGGCGAACCCGGCCAGCAGCGCCCTGGCCTCCGACGCCTTGCCGGCGGCCGCGAGCACGCGGGCGCGCTCCAGGTCGGCGCGGTCGGCCATCTTCGGCGCCTCCGCGGCCAGCCGCTCGTAGGCCTGCGCCGCGCCGGCGAGGTCGCCCTTCGCCTCCCGGACCAGCCCGACGCCCTCCAGCGCGCCGAAGCGGAACGAGTCGTCGGCGGGCGCGTCCTTCAGGTAGCGCTCGTACGACGCGAGCGCCGCGTCCCACTCGCCCAGCTTGTACTGCGCGTCGCCGCGGGCCAGCTCGGCCACCAGCGCCGCCCCGGTGCCGCCGTGCGTCGCGATCACCTTCTCGGCCTCGGCGATGACCGCGCGCTGCTTGGCCTCCTGCGTCGGGAAGAACGGCCCGGGCACGCCGGGGAGCGGCACGCTCGACACCTCGCCGCCCATGGCCGCGAGCAGCGCCGAGGCGGCCGCGCCGGCGGCCTGCTCGCGCTGCGCGCGCAGCGCCGACACGGCCGCGACGATCACCAGCACCGCCACCACCGCGCCGCCCGCGATGACGAGGTGCTTCTTCCGGGAGGCGGCCCAGCTCGCGGCCTGCGTCGCGGCGACCTGGAACTTGTCCGGCTCCTTCATGTCCTTCCGGGTGATCACGGTGTCCTTCGACATGGCGCCTCTCGGGTGCGTGCTCGGCGAAAATGTGAGGAAAACCGGGCCAATCTAGGCGGCTACCCGGGGGGCGTCAAGCGAAAGCCCGCCCCGCCGGGCCGGCCCCACCGCCCTACTCGCGGGGCCGGCGCGGCCGCGTGCGGTGCTGGCGCTCCTTGAACACCAGCCGCATCGGCACCTCCAGCCCGAACGCGTCGCGGAAGCGGTTCTCGATGTAGCGGCGGTAGTGGTCGGTCAGGCCGTCCGGGTGGTTGGCCTGGATCACGAACGTGGGCGGGGCGTACGCCACCTGCGCGACGTAGTACAGCTTCACCCGGCGCCCGCGGGCGACCGGGGCCGGGTGCTCGTCCTGGAGCGCCTCGAGCAGCTCGTTGAGCTGCGGGGTCGGGAAGCGCGCCCGGTACTGCTCCACCAGCCGCGCCGCCTTCTCGAGCACGCGGTGGACCCCGCGCCGCTCCTTCGCCGAGACGAACAGCATCGGCGCGAAGGCCACGAACGGCAGCCGCTTCGTGAGCTCCTTGCGGTACCAGTCCTGCGTGGCGCCCTCGCGCTCGGCGATGTCCCACTTGTTCACGACGATGACCAGCGCCTTGCCCTTCTCGGCCACCAGGCCGAGGAGCCGCGCGTCCTGCTCCACGCCGGCCTCGGTCGCGTCGAGCAGGCAGGCCACCACCTCGGCCTGGTCCATCGCCTTCATGGCGCGGACCACCGAGAAGGACTCGACCTTCTGCGCGATGGAGCGCTTGCGCCGGATCCCGGCCGTGTCGGTGACCACGAAGCGCCGACCCTTGTGCGCGACCAGCGAGTCGATCGCGTCGCGGGTGGTGCCGGGCACGTCGGAGACCACGAAGCGCTCCTCGCCCAGCAGCGCGTTCACGAACGTGCTCTTGCCCACGTTGGGCCGGCCCACGATGGCGAGCCGGATGTCCCCCACCGGCCGCGCCTCCTCGGAGACCTCCTGCGGCTCGTCGGCCTCCTCCGGCGCCGGCGGGAGCGGCGGGAGCGCGAGCTTCTCGACGATCGCGTCCACCAGCCCGGAGACGCCGCGCCCGTGCTCGGCGGAGAGGGCGTGCACCTCGCCGAAGCCGAGCCCGTAGAACTCGGCGAGCGGCACGTCCTCCTCGGTGCGGGCGGTGTCCACCTTGTTCACCGCCACGAACAGCGGCTTGCCGGCGCGCCGGAGCAGCTCCGCCACGGCGCGGTCGAGCGAGGTGAGCCCGTCGCGGCCGTCCACCACCAGCACGACCACGGAGGCCTCGTCCACCGCGAGCTGCGCCTGCTCGCGCACCTGCGACATGAGCCGGTCGCGCGACTCGGGCTCGAAGCCGCCGGTGTCCACCACCGAGACCGCGCGGCCCTCCCAGATCACGTCGGCGTAGTTGCGGTCGCGGGTGACGCCGGGCACGTCCTCCACGATGGCGACGCGCCGCCCGGCCAGGCGGTTGAACAGGGTGGACTTCCCGACGTTGGGGCGGCCCACCAGCGCCACCACGGGGCGCGGCGCGCTCATAGCCCGAACCTCTTCAGCGCGCCCTCGCGCTCGCTCCAGCGCTCGTCCACCTTCACCGTCAGCGACAGGAACACCTTGCACCCGAGCAGCCGCTCCAGCCCCTCGCGCGCGCGCGTGCCGATCTTCTTCAGCATCGCGCCCTGCTTGCCGATCACGATGGCCTTCTGCGAGTCGCGCTCGACCACCACCAGCGCCGAGATGCGGACCAGCCCGCCGCGCTCGCGCCGGTCGGACTCGTCGAACTCCTCCACCTCGACGGCCGCCGAGTACGGGATCTCCTGGCGCGTCTGCAGCATCACCTGCTCGCGCACGTACTCCGCCGCCAGCGCGCGCTCGGCCTGGTCGGTGAGCACGTCGGGCGGGAACAGCGGGGCCTCGGACTCGGGCAGGAGCCGGACGAGCGCCTGCACCAGCGTGTCCACGTTCTCGCCCGTGAGCGCGGAGAACGGGACGATGTCGGCCCAGTCGTGCAGCCCGCGGTAGGCGTCGATGACGGGCAGCAGCGTGGCGCGCGGCGCGCGGTCCATCTTGTTGACGCCCAGGATCGCCGGCTTCCGGGCGCGCCGGACCTCCTCGATGGCCCAGCGGGTGGACTCGCCCACCTCGACGCGGCCCTCGGGGCCGGTGCCGGCCTCGATGAGCATGAGCACCGCGTCCACCTCCGAGAGCGTGGAGAGCGCGGTCTCGACCATGCGCCGGTTGAGCGCGCCCTTGGCCTTGTGCAGGCCGGGGGTGTCGAAGAACGCCACCTGCGCCCCCGGGACGTTGTGGACGCCCAGGATGCGCGTGCGGGTGGTCTGCGGGCGGGGGCTGACGATGGCCACGTGCTCGCCGAGCACGCGGTTGAGGAGCGTGGACTTCCCAACGTTCGGCCGGCCGACGATGGCGACGAAGCCGGCGCGGAACGGGGTCTTCTTCTTGCTGGCCATGGAGGTGATCGCGCCCGCGGCCCGTCCGCCGAGGCGGAGGGACGCGGGCGCCCGGGTTCCTTCGGTGTGGCGCCGCCCTAGGGCTGCGCGCCGCGGGTGATGGTGACCTTCTCGAGCTTGACCTTGGCGTTGCCGGCGCGGGTGATCTTCGGGACGAGGTCCCCGCCCTTGACCACCTCGCCGAAGATGGTGTGGCCCTTGTTCAGCCAGGGCGTCTCCACCTCGGTGATGAAGAACTGCGAGCCGTTCGTGTTCGGGCCGGCGTTCGCCATGGCGAGCAGGCCGGGCTTCGAGAACGCGTTGTCCGGGCCGATCTCGTCCTCGAACCGGTACCCGGGGCCGCCGGTGCCGGTGCCGAGCGGATCGCCGCCCTGGATCATGAAGTCCGGGATCACCCGGTGGAACACCGTGCCGTCGTAGAGCGGCTTCGTCACCTTCTGGCCGGTGCGCGGGTCGGTCCACTCGCGCGTGCCCTCCGCCAGCTCGACGAAGTTCTTCACGGTCTTGGGCGCCTTCTCCGGCAGCAGCTTCACCACGATGTCGCCCATCGACGTCTGGAACGTCGCGTAGATCTGCTCGGCCATGCTTCACCTCTCCCGGCGCGCCGCCGGGTGGCGGGCCCGCGCGCGGGCCCGGGTTGTCGCTACTTGCAGGTGGGGCGCTCGGCGGTGATGGTCACCTTCACCAGCCGCGTCTGCGAGTTGCCGGCGCGGGCGATCCCGCCCACCAGGTCGCAGCCGCACACCCCCTGCCCGAAGCGCGTGTAGCCGCACACGCCCGACTTCGAGTCGCAGGCCCGGGGCTCCAGCTGCGGCACGCGATCCCCGGCGCCCTCGGTGATGAAGAACTGCGAGCCGTTCGTGTTCGGGCCCGCGTTCGCCATGGCGAGGACGCACGGCTTCTCGAACAGCTTGGTCCCCGGCGCCGGCAGCTCGTCGTCGAACTTGTAGCCCGGCCCGGAGACGCCGAACGGGAGGTTCTTCTGCGCGGAGCTGCCCAGCGGCGCGCCGCGGGTGGCCGGATCGCCGCCCTGGATCATGAAGCCCGGGATCACCCGGTGGAACAGCAGGCCGTCGTAGTACGGCGCCTTGCGCTGCTGGCCGGTGAGCGGGTCGGTGAAGGCCTTCTTGCCCTCGGCGAGCTGGACGAAGTTCTCGACGGTCTTCGGGGCCTCGGCCGGCAGCAGCTTCACGCCGATCTTGCCGCGCGAGGTCTCGAGCACGGCGTACAGGTCCTTGCCCTTGGCCGGGGCGGCCGCGGGGGCCTGCGCGCGGGCGGCGGGCGGGAGGGCCAGCGACACGAACAGTGAAATCACCAGAAGGGAGGAGCGCGTCATGCGGCGGGATGCTAGTCGCGGGTGGGGGCCCCGGCAAATGGAAAGACGGCGCCCCTCAGCGCCGGGGGCGCGCCCCCTTGCGGGCTCCCTTGGCGGCGCCCTTCGTGCCCTTCCCTGCCGCCGGAGCCTTTCGCGCGGGGGCGGCCTTGCGCGGGCGCGCCGGGGCGGCGGCCTTCCGCCCGCCGGACGGGGCCGCGCGGCGGCGCCGGGGGGCCGGGGCGTGGCCCGGGGGCTCGGCCGCGCCGGCCTCCCCGCCGGCGGGCGCGTGCTCCGCCGCGTGGACCTCGCGCTCCGGCTCGGGCGAGACCGCCTCGGGCGGCGGCGCGGGGCGCGCGGGCTCCGGCTCGGCGCCGGAGGGCGCGGCCGGGGCGGCCAGCGCCTCGGGAGCCTCGGCGGGCGCTGCGGCCGCGGACCCGGGCGCGGCGGGCTCCGCCCCGGCCTGGCCCGCCTCCGGCGCCAGGCGGCGACCCAGCGCGTCGAGCGCGAGCCGCGCGGCCGCCTGCTCCGCGTCCTTCTTCGATCGCCCGGCGCCGCGCCCCATCACCTCGCCGCGCAGGTCGGTCTCCACCTCGAACGTCTTCGAGTGGTCCGGGCCGTGCTCGGCGACCACGCGGTAGCGCGGGGTGGCGCGCAGCCGGCTCTGCGAGAGCTCCTGGAGCTGGGTCTTGAAGTCGCGGTCCAGCGTGCCGGCCGCGGCGCGCGCGAACGCCTCGCCCAGGAAGCGGTCCACGAACGAGAGCACCGCCGGGAGCCCCTGCCCGCGGTAGATGGCGGCGATCACCGCCTCCATCGCGTCGGCGAGCAGCGACGACTTCTGCCGGCCGCCGGTCAGCTCCTCGCCGCGGCCGAGGCGCAGCAGCGCGCCGAGATCGAGCGTGCGGGCCATCTCGGCGAGCCCCTGCTCGTCCACCACCGCCGCGCGCATCTTGGAGAGGTCGCCCTCGCGCGCCGACGGGAAGCGCTCCATGAGCCGGTGCGACACGGCCAGGTCGATCACCGCGTCGCCCAGGAACTCCAGCCGCTCGTTGTCCTGCAGCCCGTCCTCGCGGTGCTCGTTCACGTACGACTTGTGCGTGAGCGCGGCCAGCGCGGCCTCGCGGTCGGCGACCGCGAGGCCGAGCCGCGCCTCCAGCGCGCCCACCGGGTCGAGCGCCGGGTCCGGCTCCGGCGGCGCGCCCGCGGGCTCCTGCGCTGGTCCTCGATCCTCACCCATCGTCCGCTCTCCCGCTCAGGCCCGCAGCAGCGCGGCCAGCTCGTCCGCGAGCTGGTACGGATCGGCGCTCCGGGCCGCGATCCGCTCGGCCACCGCGTCGAGCCGCCCCTTCTCCGCCTCGAGGCGCGCCAGCGCCCCGGCCAGCAGCCGCTCCCGCAGCACCGCCACGAACGCGGCCCGGGCCCGGGCCACCTCGCGCTCGCGGCGCCCGCCGGTGGCCTCCAGGTGGGCGCGGTGCGCGTCCACCGCCGAGATCAGCTCCGCCACGCCCTCGTCGCGCACCGCCACGGTGCGGACGATGGGCGGCTCCCAGGCCGTCCGGGCCGGCCCGGCGGGCGGCACGGGACCGCCGGTGAAGCGATGCGCCGCGTCGTGGTCGGCCGGCGCGGGCCCGAGGCCCATGACGGTGCGGCGCACCTCCAGCATGGTCTGCAGGTCGCGCACGGTCCGGTCGGCGCCCTCCCGGTCGGCCTTGTTCACCGCGAACACATCGGCGATCTCGAGCACGCCCGCCTTGATGGCCTGGACGTCGTCGCCCAGCCCCGGCACCGCCACCACCACCACCGTGTGCGCCAGCGTGGCGACCTCGATCTCGTCCTGCCCGACGCCGACCGTCTCCACCAGGATGACGTCCTTGCCCATGGCGTCCATCACCTGGACGAGGTCGGAGGTGGAGCGCGACAGGCCGCCCAGGTGGCCGCGGGTGCCGAGCGAGCGGATGAACACGCCCTCGTCGAGCGCGTGATCCTGCATCCGGATCCGATCGCCCAGGATGGCGCCGCCGGAGAACGCGCTGGTCGGGTCCACCGCGATCACGCCGACGGTCTTGCCCATCCGGCGGTAGTGGCCGATGAGCCGGTCCGTGAGCGAGGACTTGCCCGCGCCGGGCGCGCCGGTGAGGCCGACCACGTAGGCCCGGCCGGTCCTCGGGAACAGCGCCCGCAGCGTGGCCTCGGCCTCCGGGAGCCGGTCGTCGAGGTCGCGCATCAGGCGGGCGGCGGCGCGGACCTCGCCCGCGAGCACGCGCGCTGCGATCGATGGGGATGGCATCAGTAGGCCGCCGCCTCGGGGACGAAGTTCGCGACGAGGATCGCGCTGGACATCTTGCGCGGCGCGCCCATGGGCTGCCGCTGGCGATCGAGCTGCCGGTAGATCACGCTGCCGTCCTGCACCTGGTCGATCTGGATGAGCAGGCGCCAGCCGCCGCGGTCCTGGGCGAACACCGCCTCGAAGTCCGAGCGCTTCAGGACGCGCGCGGCGCCGTAGGGCCGGCCGTCGATGTCGGTGCCGACGTAGCGGACCTCGTCCGGCCCCGCCTCCTCCACCACCACGCTCATCACCCAGATCTCGCCGGGGTGCGGCAGGAGGTGGCTCGGGACCTCCGAGGACGCGGCCGGGGCCGGCGCGGGCGGCGGCCGCGCCTCCGCGCCGGGAGCCGCGGCGCCCAGCGCGAGCGCCACCACCTTGGCCGTGCCCGGGAAGCTCGCCAGGTCGAAGCGGTCCGACCAGACGTCGCCGTTCGGGCCGATCACGCGCCCCTTGAACCGCGTGCCCATCTCGCGGGTGGCCACGAACCGGTAGCGCGTGTTGCCGTACGCGAACTCCTTCACCAGCTCGACCATGGCGTTCGGGGCGAGCATGGCGTCGTCGCCGAACACCTGCGCCAGCGCCGCCAGCGTGAGCGCGTTGCGCGGCGCGGGCGTGGCCGCGAGCGTGGGCGCGGAGGTGGGCGGCGGCGTGAGCGCCGGCGCCGGCGCGGCGGGACGCATCCGCGAGACCGAGCCGACCAGGTAGATCTCGAGGTCGGTGGGGCTGGCGAAGTCGGAGAGGTCGAGCGTGGGGAAGTCCGGCGCGACCTCGAACGGCCGCCCGCCCACCGGCGCGACGCGCGAGACCCGCACCGACTCGGGCCCGCCCAGCACCTCGAACGCGTGCGTCGCGGTCTTCACCAGGGCCCGGACCGCCAGGCGCTCCGGGTCGAGCGCCGTCTCCAGGCGCAGCGATCGCATCCGCGCGGCCAGGTCCTGCAGCGCCGCCGTGCGGCGCCCGAGCGCCTGCGCGACCGAGACCTCCAGGCCGGTGGCCCGCTCGTGCTCGTAGAAGTTGACCTCGCCGAGGGCGGAGAGCGGCGCGTCCAGGAAGCGGAGGTGGTCGTGGCCGGTGACGACGAAGCGCCCGCGGGCGATGGTCTGGCCGGTGACGGGGTGCTGCACCCGCCCCGCGAACGCGAGCTCGCCCTCGAGCGTCTCGCGGTCGGCGCCGAGGCGGACGGGGATCCCGAGCGCGGACAGCTTGCGCGAGGCGATCTGGTTCAGGCGCTCGCGCGGGATCTTTCCGATGATGGTGTGTTCGCCTTCGCCCATGTGTCCCACGCGCGCGGGGCACGGGCGCTCGCGCCCGTCCGGCTCGCTCCCCTTCCGCGCGAGAGACTACCTCAGAATCTCCCGCGAGATGACCATCCGCTGCACCTCGCTCGTCCCCTCGCCGATCTCGGTCAGCTTCGCGTCGCGGAAGTGGCGCTCCACCGGGAAGTCGCGGGTGTAGCCGTAGCCGCCGTGGATCTGGATCGCGCGCGAGGTGGCGCGCATGGCCGCCTCGCTGGCGTACAGCTTCGCCATGGAGGCCGCGGCGCCGAACGGCTGGCCCGCGTCGCACATCGCGGCCGCCCGCCGGACCAGCAGCCGCGCCGCGTCGAGCTCGGTGGCCATGTCGGCGAGCATGAAGCCGATCGCCTGGAACTCGGCGATGGGCTTGCCGAACGCCTGCCGCTCCCGGGCGTACGCCCGGGACTCCTCCAGCGCGCCGCGGCCGAGCCCCACCGCCAGCGCGCCGATGGTGATCCGCCCGCGGTCGAGGATCTGCAGCGTGTCGATGAAGCCGCGGTCCACGTCGCCGAGCCGCTGGGCGTCGGGGACCTCGACCTCGTCGAGGAAGAGCTGCGCCGTGTCGGAGCTGCGCATCCCGAGCTTCCCGTGGATGGGGCGCTGGCTGAACCCCTTCATGCCCGGCTCGAGGATGAACGCGGTGATCCCGTGGTGGCGCCGCCCCGGGTCGGTCCGGGCCAGCACCACGAAGCTGCCGCCCACCGTCCCCTGGGTGATGAACGTCTTCGAGCCGGACAGCACCCAGCCGTCGCCCCGGCGCACCGCGGTGGTGCGCATGGCCGAGGCGTCGGAGCCGCTCCCCGGCTCGGTGAGCGCCCAGGCGGCCAGCCGCTCGCCCGTCGCGAGCGCCGGCAGGTAGCGCTCCTTCTGCGCGTCCGTGCCGAACCGCGCGATGTGGCCGGTGCCGAGGCCGTTGTGGCTCGCCACGGTGAGCGCGAGCGAGCCGTCGAAGCGCGCCACCTCCTCTACCACCACCGCGACCGCGAGCGCGCCCATGCCGGCGCCGCCGTACCGCTCCGGCACGGTGATGCCGAGCAGCCCCATGGCGCCGAGCTTCGCCACCACCTCGCGCGGGAAGGTCTCGCTCGCGTCCCACGCGGCCGCGTGCGGCCTCACCTCCGCCTCGCAGAAGGCGCGGACGGTCCGCTGGATCTCGACCAGCTCCTCGGGGAGTTCGAAGTCCATGTGGGCTCCTAGACCGGCAGGACGCCGCGCTTGCGCTCGCGGGGCGGCTCGTGGCCCGCGGCGTAGATCCGGAACCGGCGGGAGAGCTCGTCGCGCAGCCGCTCGCCCGGCACCACCGCGTCCACCACCAGCTCGCTCGCCAGCTTGAGCAGGTCGATGTCGGCGCGGTACTCCTCGCGCAGGGCCTCCACGTAGGCGGCCCGCTCGGCCTCGGGCTTCTCCTGGATCTTGTTGAAGTAGACCGCGTTCACCGCGGCCTCCGGCCCCATCACCGCGATCATCGCCTCGGGCAGCGCCAGCGTGGCCGACGGGCCGAACGCGGGGCCGTCCATCGCGTAGAGTCCGGCGCCGTACGCCTTGCGCACCACCACGCAGATGCGCGGGACGGTCGCCTCCGACACGGCGCCCACCATCTTGGCCCCGGCCCGGATGATGCCGGCCCGCTCGACCTTCGTGCCGATCATGAACCCGGGCACGTCGGCGAGGTAGAGCAGCGGCACGTTGAACGCGTCGCACAGCCAGATGAAGCGGGTCGCCTTGTCGGCGGAGTCCACGAACAGCACCCCGCCCTTCACCTTCGGCTGGTTCGCGACGATGCCCACCACCTGGCCGTCGATGCGGGCGAGCCCGGTGACGAGCTCGCCCGCCCACAGCCGCTTCACCTCCAGGAACGAGCCCTCGTCCACGATCGCCTCGACGAGCTCGAGCATGTCGAACGGCTTGTTCTGGTCGCGCGGCACGATGTCGGCGGGCGCGCGGCCGCCGGGGCGCGGCGGCCGGGCGGGGGCCTCGGGCGGCAGCGCCCGGTGGCTCGCGGGCAGGTAGGAGAACCAGCGCCGCGCCAGCGCGATGGCCTCCTCCTCGGTCTTCACCAGGAAGTCGCCGCACCCGGACACGGAGCAGTGCATGCGCGCGCCGCCCAGCTCCTCCAGCGTCACCTTCTCGCCGATGACCATCTCGGCCATGCGCGGCGAGCCCAGGTACATGGAGGCGTTCCCCTCCACCATGACGACCACGTCGCAGAACGCGGGGATGTACGCGCCGCCCGCCGCCGACGGCCCGAACAGCAGGCAGATCTGCGGCACCACGCCCGAGAGGTGCACCTCGTTGTGGAAGATGCGCCCGGCGCCGCGCCGGCCCGGGAACATCTCCACCTGGTCGGTGATCCGCGCGCCGGCCGAGTCCACCAGGTAGAACAGCGGCAGCCGCTGCGCGGCCGCGACCTCCTGGATGCGCAGGATCTTCTCCACCGTGCGCGCGCCCCAGCTCCCCGCCTTCACGGTGGAGTCGTTCGCCATCACGCACACCGGCCGGCCGTCCATCCGGCCCATGCCGGTGACGACGCCGTCCGCGGGCAGGTCAGGGTCGAGCGCGTTCGCGAGCGCGCCGTCCTCGACGAAGCTCCCCGGGTCGAGCAGGAGCGCGATCCGCTCCCGCGCGAAGCGCTTGCCCTGCTCCGCGTTCTTGGCGTGGTACTTCGCCGCGCCGCCCTGCTCCACCCGCTGCAGCTCCCGCGCGATGCGCGCGTCCGGCGAGTCGTCTCGGGCCACTGCGCCACCTCCGGGCGTTCCGTCCGCGTCCATGGTGCCTTCTCCCGTCGTGTCCTCGCGGCGCGCTGCGCGCCCCGGCCTACTCGCCCGTGAACACCGGCGGGCGCTTCTCGGCGAACGCGGCCAGCGCCTCGCGCCGGTCGCGGGTGCCGAGGCAGTCCTGGTACATCCGGTGCTCCAGCGCGAGCGCCTCCTCGAGCGGCAGGTGGAACCCGCCGTCGATGGCGCGCTTCGCCTGGCGCAGCGACACCGGCGCGTTCCGGGCGATGCGGGCGGCCAGCGCGAGCGCCTCGTCCAGGAGCCGGCCGGGCGGCGCGATCTGGGTGACGAGCCCCATGGCGAGCGCCTCGGCGGCGCCGATCCGCCGCGCCGTCAGGACGAGGTCCTTCGCCCGCGCGACGCCCACCAGCCGCGCCAGCCGCTGCGTGCCGCCGCCGCCGGGGATGATGCCGAGCGCCACCTCCGGCAGCCCGAGCTGGGCCGAGTCGGCCGCGATGCGCAGGTCGCACGCGAGCGCCAGCTCCAGGCCGCCCCCCAGCGCCGCGCCGTTCAGCGCGGCGACGAACGGCTGCGGCGCCTGCTCGACGGCGCGGAGCGCGTCGCGCAGCCCCTCGTGGAAGCGGTGCACGTCGTCCGCGGACATCCCGGCGCGCTCCTTCAGGTCGGCGCCGGCGCAGAACGCCTTGTCGCCGTCGCCGGTGACGACCACGCACCGCAGCGCCCGGTCGCCCCCGGCGCGCGCGAGCTGCTCGCGCAGCGCGCGGAGCAGCCCCATCGTGATCGAGTTCCGCCGCGAGGCGCCGTCGATGGTCCACACCTCGACCGCGTCCTTGCGCTCCACCCGGAGATCCATGTCAGCCTCCCGCCGGCGCCACCGGCGCCGCCCGCGCCAGCTCCGCCTGCAGCGCCTTGCCCGGCAAGGTCCGCCCCACCAGCCGCTGCGCCAGCGCGCCGGCGGCCACCAGCTTCCGGAAGTCCACCCCGGTCTCGAGCCCCATCCCGTCGAGCATGTAGACGAGATCCTCGGTGGCGAGGTTGCCGGAGGCCCCCGGCGCGTACGGGCAGCCGCCGAGGCCGCCGATCGAGGCGTCGAAGGTGGTGACGCCCTCCTCCAGGCCCGCGAGCACGTTCGCGAGCGCGGTGCCGCGGGTGTCGTGCATGTGCAGCGCGATCTGCTCCGGCCGGGCGCGGGTGCGCAGCAGCGCCAGGATGCGGCGGGTCTGGTTGGGCGTGCCCACGCCGATGGTGTCGCCGAGCGACACCTGGTGGCAGCCGAGCGCGAGCAGCCGCTCGACGATCTCGGCGGCGCGGCCGGGATCGACCGGGCCCTCGTACGGACAGCCCCACACCGTGGAGACGTACCCGCGCACGCGCAGGCCGCGGGCGAGCGCGGCGGGCACGAGCGCCTCCAGCTCCCCGAGCGTCTCGGCGACGGTGCGGTTCAGGTTCTTGCGGTTGTGCGTCTCGGAGGCGGAGAGGAACACCGCGGCCTCCACCGGCGGGTGCCCCTCGCCCGCGCGGGCCAGCGCGATCGCGAGCCGGTCCAGCCCCTTCGCGTTCGGCACCAGCACCACGTACGAGGTCCCGTCCACCGCGGGGAGCGCCGCCGTCACCTCGGCGGCGTCGGCGAGCTGCGGGATCCAGCGCGGCGACACGAAGCTCGAGGCCTCGATGCGGCGCAGCCCCGCGGCCGCGAGCGCCCCGATGAGCGCCAGCTTGTCCGCGGTCGGGACGGTGCGCGCCTCGTTCTGGAGCCCGTCCCGCGGGCCGACCTCGTACACCGTCACCCGGTGGGCCATGTGGCGGATATTAAGGCCCAGGTCGGAGCCGGACCGGTGATCCCGCGTGGGTCCGCGAGGGGAGATGCCGCCGCCGGTGCCCCCGGTTAGCTCACCAGCCTGGACCCCGAGCCCCCACGAGAGGTGAACATGAACCGGATCCTGCGTCTCACCGTGCTCGCCGCGGCGGCCCTCGCCGCCGGCGCCGGCACCGCGCGCGCCGAGGGCGCGCCGTACCGGGAGGCGTCGGTGGACGAGGTGGCGAAGCTCCTCGCCACGCCCGGCGCCCGCGCCTTCGACGCGAACGGCCCGGAGACCTACGCGAAGGCCCACCTGCCCGGGGCCACGCTCGTCGCGTACCGCACGTACGAGGCGCGCGAGCTGCCGGCGGACAAGGACGCGCCGCTCGTCTTCTACTGCAAGAACACGCGTTGAAGCGCGAGCCACGAGGCCGCCCGGCGGGCGGCCAGCTTCGGGCACCGCAACGTGTACGTGATGCCGGCCGGCATCGACGGCTGGGTGGCCGCCGGCAGGCCGGTGGAGAAGGGACCGCCCGCGGGGCGGTGAGGACGGGGCCTGCGGGTGCTCCTAGGGGAGGACCTGCAGGCCGCCGGCCGGCTTCGCGGCCGCGCCGTTCGCCGCCTCGTCCTGGGCGGCGGCGGCCTCGGCGAGGTGGCCGTGGATCTTCATCGAGCAGAACTTCGGCCCGCACATCGAGCAGAACTCCGCCGACTTGAACGCCTCGTGCGGCAGCGTCTCGTCGTGCTTCGCGCGCGCCGTGTCCGGGTCGAGCGACAGCTCGAACTGCTTGTTCCAGTCGAACGCGTAGCGGGCGCGGGAGAGCGCGTCGTCGCGGTCGCGGGCGCCCGGCCGGTGGCGCGCCACGTCGGCCGCGTGGGCCGCGATCTTGTAGGCGACGATGCCCTCGCGGACGTCGTCGATGTCCGGCAGCCCGAGGTGCTCGGCCGGCGTGACGTAGCAGAGCATGGCCGCGCCGTGCTGCGCCGCCACCGCCGCGCCGATGGCGCTGGTGATGTGGTCGTAGCCGGGGGCGATGTCGGTGACGAGCGGCCCGAGCACGTAGAACGGGGCCTCGCTGCAGAGCTCCCGCTCCTTCTCCATGTTCATGGGGATCTGGTCGAGCGGGACGTGGCCCGGGCCCTCGACCATCACCTGCACGCCGTGCTCCCACGCCTTGCGGGTCAGGTCGCCGAGCGCCTTCAGCTCCGCGAACTGCGCCGCGTCGGAGGCGTCGGCGAGGCAGCCCGGGCGCAGCCCGTCGCCCAGCGAGAAGGTCACGTCGTAGCGCTTGAAGATCTCGCAGATCTGCTCGAAGTGCGTGAAGAACGGGTTCTCCGCCTTGTTCGCGAGCATCCACTGCGCCATCAGGGCGCCGCCGCGCGAGACGATGCCGGTGATCCGGTGCGCCGCGAGCGGGATGAAGTCCCGCAGCACGCCGGCGTGGATGGTCATGTAGTCCACGCCCTGCGCCGCCTGCGCCTCGATGATCTCGAGCATCAGCTCGGGCGTGAGGTCGGCCACGTCCTTCACGTGCGCCAGGCACTCGTAGATGGGCACGGTGCCCACCGGGATCGGGCTGGCGCGCAGGATGGCCTCGCGGATCTGCGGGATGTCGCCGCCGGTGGAGAGGTCCATCACCGTGTCGGCGCCGTACTTCAGGCAGACCCGCAGCTTGGCCAGCTCCTCGTCGATGTTCGAGGTGACGGCGCTGTTGCCGATGTTCGCGTTGATCTTGCAGCAGGCCTCGATGCCGATCGCGAGCGGCTCGAGCTCGGGGTGGCGGACGTTCGCCGGGATCACCATCCGGCCGCGGGCCACCTCGGCGCGGACCAGCTCGGGCTCGAGGCGCTCGCGCGCCGCCACGAACGCCATCTCCTCGGTGACCACGCCGTCGCGGGCGTAGTGCATCTGGCTGACGTTGGCCTGCCCACGACGCTTCGCGATCCAGTCGGCGCGCATGCTCTTCACCTGTGACGGGAGGGTCGATGCAAGGGACGTGAAGCTAGCGAGCGACCGCGGGCGTGTCAATGCGCCGCGCCCGGAAATCCGTGTGGCTCGGCGCGGGGTTGCGCCCGCACCCGGGGCGCGTGGGGCGGGCGGCTCGGCCGCGGCGTGGCGGGCCCCGGCGCGTGGTCCGGGGCCCGCTCGGCCGCAGGCTCAGCGCAGCGCCTTGAACGCGCTGCGGCCGGCGTACCGGCCGGACGTGCCCAGCTCCTCCTCGATGCGGAGCAGCTGGTTGTACTTGGCGATGCGGTCGGTGCGGGACGCCGAGCCGGTCTTGATCTGCCCGCAGTCGCAGGCGACCGCCAGGTCGGCGATGGTGGTGTCCTCGGTCTCGCCGGAGCGGTGGCTCATCACGGTGGTGTAGCCGGCGCGGTGCGCCATCCGGACCGCCTCCAGCGTCTCGGTGAGCGAGCCGATCTGGTTCACCTTCACGAGGATCGAGTTCGTCACGCCCTGCTCGATGCCGCGCGCGAGCCGGGTGACGTTCGTGACGAACAGGTCGTCGCCCACCAGCTGCAGCTTCCCGCCCAGGCGCTCGGTCAGCAGCTTCCAGGTCGCCCAGTCGTCCTCGTCGCAGCCGTCCTCGATCGAGACGATGGGGTACTTGGCGGCGAGCTGGGCGTAGTACTCCACCAGCCCCTTGCCGTCGAAGCTCTTCCCCTCGCCCTCCAGCTCGTACTTGCCGGCCTTCTTGTCGTAGAACTCGCTGGCCGCGCAGTCGAGCGCGAGCGCCACCTGCTTGCCCGGCTCGTAGCCGGCCTGGCCGATGGCCTCCATGATCACCGCGAGCGCCTCCTCGTTCGAGGCGAGGCTCGGCGCGTAGCCGCCCTCGTCGCCGACGCCCGTCGCCGCGCCCTTGCCCTTCAGCACCTTCTTCAGCGCGTGGAAGATCTCGGCGCCGCAGCGGAGCGCCTCGGCGAAGGTGGGCAGGCCGAGCGGCACCACCATGAACTCCTGGATGTCCACGTTGGAGTCGGCGTGCGCGCCGCCGTTCAGGATGTTCATGAGCGGCACCGGCAGCGTCCGCGCCCCCGCCCCGCCCACGTAGCGGTACAGCGGCAGGCCGTGCGCGGTGGCGGCGGCCTTGGCCGCGGCCAGCGACACGCCCAGGATGGCGTTCGCGCCCAGCTTCGACTTGGTGGGCGTGCCGTCGAGCGCGATCATGCGCGCGTCGAGCGCCGCCTGGTCGGACGCGTCGAGGCCGACGACGGCGGGCGCGATCTCGTCGATCACGTTCGCGACGGCCTTGCGGACCCCCTTGCCCAGGTAGCGGGCCTTGTCGCCGTCGCGGAGCTCGAGCGCCTCGTGCTCGCCGGTGGACGCGCCGGAGGGTACCGCCGCCCGGCCCACGTCGCCGGTGCCGACCGCCACCTCGACCTCGACCGTGGGGTTGCCGCGGGAATCGAGGATCTCCCGCGCGGTCACGTTGATGATCTCGGTCATCCGCTGGTCTCCCCGAGCGCCCGGCGCGGTCGCCGCGCCCAAGGGATCCGCTCGCAGGCCCGCGAATGTGCCCGCGCGCAGCCGATGGGTCAATCGGTTTTCCCGGCGCGCGGGCGCGCGCGCGCCCGGAAAGACGACGGGCGCGAGACCGTCCGGTCCGCGCCCTCGCGATCGAGCGTTCGCCGCTGGCGAGCGCCCGGATCTCTGCCGGTCATCTCACCCGGAGTAGTCGATGATCACGACCCCGCGGTCGCGATCCCCGGGCCCGCGGTCGTGGTCGTCGTGACCGCGCGGCCCCTCGTCCGGATAGGAGGGCAGCGGGAGCTCGACCGTCGGGCGGTCCTCGTGGCGCTGCTCGCGCTCACGCCGCTTGATCTCCTCGATGACGTAGGCGTCCAGCATGGCGGGTCTCCGGGCCATCATCACCGCTGCAACTGCAAGTCGCGTTCCTCGCGACCCCGTTCCCCTCCTCCGTGGCGCGGTTCGCACATTTCTAATGACGCAGGGCCCCCTCGCGCCAATTCACTTCGCCCCGGCAGGGCCCGGTTCAGTAAAGCACCCGTCCCATACGGGGGTCAACTGGGCGCGGCAGGATGTGCGCGGCGCCGCACAGGCTGAGCCTCCCGGTGCAAACGTTGCCGCGGCGACAGCGCCTGCCGGATCTCAGCGCAGCGACTCCGCCCGCGCCTTGAAGGCGTGCAGGTTGCGGGGGAGGTTCACCTTGGTGAGCTCGTCGCTGATCCGGTCGATGACCGCCTGCGGGACCAGCGGCGGCTTGGAGATCAGGATCTCGACGGAGTAGTGCGCGCGGGTGCGATCGCCCTCGGCGTGGAGCTCCCAGGAGCCGTTCGAGACCTTCATGAGCTCGCCGGACTGGAGCGACCAGGTCACCTTCCGCGGGCGCTCCTCCTCGTGCCGCAGCACGTACTTGATCCGCTTGATGCCGAGGTCGAGCTCGTACTCCACCCGCCTGCCCGGCCCGCCGGCGAGCACGCGGCAGCCCTTGATGCCGGGCACGAACTCCGGGTAGCGCGCGTAGTCCACGATCACGTCGTAGACGCGGTCGATGGGCGCGTCGATGAAGACCTCCTGCGTGACGACCGACATCGGGGCCTCCTGAAGGCTACCAGCCGTAGTCCGGGCTGCGGGTGAAGTGGTGCTCGGTCTCGATGTAGCGGATCGTCCCGGTGCGCGACCGCATCACGACGGAGTGCGTGCGGGCGCCGTCGCCGGTGAAGCGCACGCCCTTGAGGAAGTCGCCGTGGGTGACGCCGGTGGCGGCGAACATGACGTTGCCGCCGGCCAGCTCCTCCGCGCCCATCACCCGGTCCAGGTCCTTCACCCCATACCCGCGGGCGCGCTCGCGCTCGGCGTCGTTGCGGAACACCAGCCGGCCCTGCAGGTCGCCGCCCACGCAGCGGAGCGCCGCGGCGGCGATCACGCCCTCGGGCGCGCCCCCGATGCCCATCAGCACGTCCACGCCGGTGTCCGGGAAGCAGGTGTTGAGCGCGCCGGCCACGTCGCCGTCGCCGATGAGCTTGATGCGCGCGCCCGCCTCGCGGACCTCGCGGACCAGCTTCGCGTGGCGGGGCCGGTCGAGGATCACCACGGTGAGGTCCTCGACGTACTTGCCCAGCGCGTCGGCGACGCGGCGCAGGTTCTCGGTGGGCGTGCGCCGCAGGTCCACCGCCCCGCGGGCGCGGGGCCCGACCGCGATCTTCTCCATGTACGTGTCGGGCGCGCGCAGCAGCCGGCCCTTCTCGCCCATGGCGATGACGCTGAGCGCGTTGGGCGCCCCGGTCGCGCACAGGTTCGTGCCCTCCAGCGGGTCCACCGCGATCTCCATCTCGGCGTCGCCGTCCCGGCAGCGACCCACCTTCTCGCCGATGTACAGCATCGGCGCCTCGTCGCGCTCGCCCTCCCCGATCACCACCTCCCCGCGGATGGCGATGTCGTTGAACGCCTTGCGCATGGCCTCGACCGCGGCCTGGTCGGCGCCGTTGCGATCGCCCCGGCCCATCAGCCGGGCGGAGGCCAGCGCGGCGGCCTCGGTGACGCGGACCACCTCGAGCGCGAGGTTCCGATCCATGGCTCAGCCTCCCTTCCCCGGGCCGGCGGGCGCCTCGCCCACCGAGAGCCGCGACAGCAGCTCCGGGGGCATGCGGCGCACGCGCCCGTCCAGGTCCACGCAGGCGTGGACGGTGGAGCCGGTGGCGAGCAGCTCGCCGTCCCGGACGATGCGGTACTCGAAGCGGGCCGAGGCGCGGCGCACCTCGGCGAGCGAGGTCTCCACCGCGACGAGGTCGTCGTAGCGGGCCGGGCTGCGGTAGCTCACCTGCGCGTCCACCACCGGCAGGCGCAGCGCGTACGCCTCCTCGAAGTCGCGGTAGCGCAGCCCCTTGGCGCGGATGAACTCGTTCCGGCCCGCCTCGAAGAAGCGCAGGTAGTTGCCGTAGTAGACGACGCCCATCTGGTCGGTGTCGCCGTAGATGACCCGGAGCTCCGTCTTCACCATTCGTTCACCTCGGGCGCGGCGCGGCCGCCGGCGCGGGGCCGGGCGCGGCGGGGCGCGCGGCGCGGGTCAGACGTTCTCGATGCGGATGAGGCGCGTCGGCGCGAGCGTGGTCGGGTCGCGGTCGATGTCGGCGATGGCGGCGCGCAGGTCGGCCTCGCGGGCCACGTGCGTCACGATCACCAGCGGCACCGGCTGGCCCTGGTCGTTCTGCTCGCGCTGCTGCACCGCCGCGATGGAGATGTGGCGCGCGGCGAGCTGCGAGGCGATGCGCGCGAGCACGCCGGGCGCGTCCTGCACGGAGAAGTTCAGGTAGTACGCGCAGCGCACCTCGGCGTGCGGCCGCACCGAGACGAGCGGCTCGGCCGGCGGCAGCGGCACGCGCCCGGGGCTGCCGGCCAGGATGTTGCGGGTGAGGTCGATGATGTCCGACACCACCGCGCTGCCGGTGGGCATCGCGCCGGCGCCCTGCCCGTACAGCATGGAGGCGCCCAGCGCCTCCGAGTGGAGCACCACCGCGTTCATGGCCCCGCGGACGCCGGCGAGCAGCGAGCCGGCCGGGATGAAGGCGGGGTGCACGCGGGCCTCGAGCTGGTCCTGCGCGCCGGGCGCGGCGCCCTCGGCCGGGCCGCAGCGCCGGGCCACCGCCAGCAGCTTCAGCGCGTAGCCGAACTCGCGCGCCCACCGGAAGTCCTCCGGCTTCAGCGCCATGATGCCCTCGGTGAGCACGTCCGCGGGCCGGAGCGCCGCCCCGAACGCGAGCTGCGCGAGCACGCACAGCTTCTGCGCCGCGTCGCCGCCGGACACGTCGAGCGTGGGGTCGGCCTCGGCGTAGCCCAGCCGCTGCGCCTCGGCCAGCGCCCGCTCGATGGGCTCGCCCTTCTCGGCCATGGCGGTGAGGATGAAGTTGGTGGTGCCGTTGACGATGCCGTGCAGCGCGGTGATCCGGTCGGAGGCGAGCGCCTCGCGCAGCGTGCGGATGATGGGCACGCCGCCGCAGACCGCGGCCTCGTAGTAGACGTCCACCCCGCGCGCGCGGGCCAGCCGGAAGATCTCCTCGCCGCGCGCCGCCAGCAGCGCCTTGTTGGCGGTGACCACGTGCTTGCCGCGCTCCAGCGCCCCGCACACCAGCTCGAACGCCTGGTCCACGCCGCCGATCAGCTCGACCACCACCTGGATGGCGGGGTCGTCGAGCAGGTCCTCGAGCCGCGTGGTGAGCAGCGCGGGATCGACGTCGATCGAGCGCTCCTTGTCCAGGTCGCGCAGCGCCACGCGCCGGACCACGATCCGCCCGCCCAGCCGCGCCTCGATGTCCTCCGCGTGCTGGCGCAGGATGGACAGCACCCCGCCGCCCACCACGCCGAACCCGGCGATCCCGATCCCGACCTCGCGCATCACTTGCCTCCGACCCGGTACGAGCCGAGCACCGCCCGCACCTGGGGCGCCACGTTCCCTTCCACCACCGCCCACGTCTCGATCCGCACCGGCCCGACGCCCGGCGCGTAGGTGATCTCGAGCACGTTGTCGGTGGTCGGCCCGGCCCGGTTGTGCGCCCGGACGCGCACGCAGCCCTCGAACCGGCCCGCCGGCGTCTCGGCGGTCTCGCCCACCGCGGCGATCTCGTAGCGCTCGGTGGAGCTGGCCGACACCACCGAGGACCACTGCTGCCCCTGGGCGAGCGGCGCGCAGAGCAGCCGGCGCAGCCGGTCGTGCACGCACCCGCCGTCCGCGCGCAGCTCGCCGCGATCGCTGTCGCGGAAGTAGCCGTCGGCGGTCCGCTCCAGGATCCGCACCGTGCGGGTGGCGCCGCGCCGCTCCGGCGGCAGCGCCGGCGACTCGTCCACGTACGTCCAGGTGTTCCCGACCGCGAGCGGGAAGTACTCGGCCGGCGAGGCCGCGGCCGCGCGGGGCGCGGCGGGCGCCGGGGCGCGCGCGCAGGCGAGCGCGAGCGCGAGGATCGGAACCAGGGTGCGGAGCGTCATGAGGCCCGCATCTTAGCGGAAAGCCGGCGCGAGGTGGCCCTCGCCGCCGCGCGGCTACTTGCCCGCCACGCGGCCGGCCTCGGCGTCGCGCGCGCGCAGCTCGGCGAGCGCGGCGCGGGCCGCGGCGCGCACCCGCGGCTCCGGGTGACCGGCCTCGAGCGTGAGCAGGTAACCCTCCGCCTCGGGCCCGCCGATGTCGCCGATGATGCGCACCAGCGCCAGCGCCATGCCGCCGTCGCCGCGCTGCGAGAGGTCGATGAGCGGGGCCACCGCCCGCGGGTCGCGGATCTGGCCGAGCGCGCCCACCGCCAGGTGCGCCACCTCCGGCTCCGGATCCCGCAGGCGCTCGACGAGGGCCGGCACCGCCTCGCGCGCGCGCCGCTCGCCCGCCACCCGCACCGCGTGCCGCCGCACCCGCGCGTCGTCCGCGCCGAGGTCTCGCACCACCGCGGCCGTGGACTTCGCGTCCTCCGCCGACGCCAGCGCGAGCGCGTCGGCGGCGCCGCGCGCGGCGAGCGCCAGCGCGGCCCGCCACGCGTCGGCGGGCCCGGCCGCGAGCGTGGCGGCGCCGGTCGCGGTCTCGCGCACGGCGGTGCCCTCGGTCCCCTCGGCGGGGACCAGCTCCAGCTGCACCGCGGTCTCCACCCGCGCCACGCCGCCGGGCGGCCCCGGCACGAAGCGGATGCCCACCACGTCCACGCGGGCCTGGTGCGGGCGCTTCCCCTCGCCCAGCCGGAAGCCGGCGCCGGCGAGCGCGTCGCGCGCGGCCGACTCCAGCGCGGCGGGGTCCAGGCCGGCCTCCACCAGCGGGCCCGCCAGCGCGCCGGGCTCGGCGCGGATCGACACGACGTGCAGCGGGGGCGTCCCGGGCCGGCAGGCGGCGGCGACGAGGAGCGCGCCCGCCGCGATCCCCACCGCCATCCGCCGTCGCGCCGGTCCGGGCATCGCGTCCCGCCGTGCGTCAGGCCTCGGGATCGCCGCGGCCGGGCTCGGGCGGCGGCTCGGACGAGGCCGCGCGGTCGGGCGCGGGCTCGCCGGCCGGGGCCGAGGCCGCCGGCGCGGCGGCCGGAGCCGGGGGCTCGGCGGCAGGCGGCGGTCCGGAAGGAAGGGGCGGCGGCGTGGTCCGGGGCGCGGGCTCCGGCACCGCGGTGGGCCAGGCGGGCTCGCCCGCGCCGGCGGCGGTCCCGGCGGCGGGCGCTGCGCCCTCCGCCGGCGCGCCTGCGGCCTGCGGGCCGGCGCCCTCGCGGTTGCGCCCGCGGCCGCCCCGGCGGCGGCGGCGGCGACGACGGCGGCGGCGCTCGCCCGCGCCCGCCTCGCCCGCGGCGCCGTTCGCGGCGACCTCCGCCGGCTCGTCCTCGCCCTCGGGCCCCTCGGCGCCCTCCGGCCCCTCGTCCTCGCCTCCCTCGTCGTCGTCCTCGATCGGCCCGGCGCCGGGCGGGAGCGCGGCGGGGAGCTCCTCCGCCGCCAGCTCCGCCGGGACCTCGATCACGCGCGCACCGGCCGCGACCGCCGGCTCGATCCCCTCCGGCGCCGGCGCGGCGGACGCCTCGACCGCCACGCCCTCCGCCGCCGGGCGCGGGCGCTCGTCGCGCCGCGGCTCGCGCCGCTCCTCCCGGCGCCGATCGCGGTCGCCGCGCTCGCCGCGGTCGGCGCGCTCGCCGCGCTCGCCGCGGTCCTCGCGCCGGTCGCGCTCCTCGCGCCGCGCCAGCCGGGCGGCCTCCTCGGCCGCGGCGGCCTCGGCGGCGGCCTGGAAGAACGCGTCGTCCACCTCCGGCACCACCACCGGCACGCAGCCCAGGCCGGCCTCGGTCATCGCCTCGGCGAAGGCCTCGCCGCAGAGCAGGATGACCGGGAGCTGGCCGGCGGCGGACGCCTCGCCGCGCGCGTCGCGCGCCGCGTCGCCCGCGGTGACCACCACGCCCAGCTGCGCGCCGTAGTGGACGAGGTCGCGGCGCAGGTCGGTCACGTCGCGGCGCGACGCCTCCGCGCCGGTGCGGACGATGCGGACCGCGTGCCGCAGGTCGGCGAGGCCGATGCGCTTGCGCGCGGTGCAGACCACGTGCTCGCGGCCGCGCTTGGCGACCTTCACCTCGCGGTAGCCAAGCTTCTCGAGCATCCGGATCGCGACGTGCTCGACGGCGGGCGGCTCGCACTCGCGCAGCCGCCGCCGCAGGGCGGCCAGGGCGGCGCGGCGCAGGTCGCCGGGGGCTGCGGCCGCCGGCCGCGGGGCCGGGGCGGCGGGACGCTCGCCGGGCTCCGGCTGGGCGATGAGCGTGACGGCCTCGCCCTCCACCTGGAAGAGCGGGTGGCGGCCGGACGCCTCGCGCCGGCGGTTGTCCTCGGCGAGCGCGGCGGACAGCGACGCGGTGTCGCGGACGAACGCGTCCGGCATGAGCATCCGCTCGGTGCCCTGCAGGGCGATCTCGGCCAGCGTGAGCGCGCGGCCGGCGCCGGCCAGGATCTCGTAGGCGACCTCGGCGGGCGGCGGGAAGCGGCGCGCGCGGCGATCCTCCTCCTCGCGGCGCCGGCCGCGGCCCCGCTCGTCGCGGCCGGTGGCCCGCGCCATCTCGCGCGAGGGCGACGGGTGCCGCTCCCGGCTGCGGTAGGGCAGCTCGTTCTCCGGCGGCGGCTCGATCAGGTTCTCGAGGCCGAGGGGATCCTCGTCGAGCCCCCACTCGGACAGCGCGAAGGTGCCGGGCTGAACGGGGAGGACGCGCCGCTCGGCGTGGGGGAGCCGGCAGTGTGCGGCGAGCTGATCGGCCAGGGTTTCCTCCGGGATCTTGCCGACGTGGTCGAGCAGGTTCTCCCGGATGGCGATCTCGGCGATCTTCCTGAAGTGGAGAGGCTTCCCCTCGCGCCGCAGCACCTCGATGGCGGCTTCGGTGAAGGTCATGTACGTCCTTGGACGGAGGTCTCGAGCTGTCGGGGCCGCCAGCAGGCGGGCGGCCGCATCGGAAGCTTCATCTTCGTGCCGTGGACCGGGCCTGTCAACGTTGAAAGTGCCTGATTCCGCGATGATTCTTCCGGTTCCATGATCCGGATCCGCACGGGTACCAGCTGGCGCCTCGACCCCGACCTGACGGCCGCGCTCCGCCGCGCCGCCGGGCCGGCGCGCACGGCCGCCACCCGCGCCATCGTGGACGCGCTGGCCATCGAGGTGGACGGCATCGACATCGCCGGCGGCCGGGCCGAGGGCCCGCTCCTCCCCTCCCTGGAGGCGTTGCTGCGCGCCGTGGCGCGGGTGGTGGGGGGGGCCCCGCACGCGGCGGTGGCGTTCCACGAGGGCGCGCTCGAGCTGGTGCTCCGGCGGCGGGGCGGCAGCGCGCTCCTCACCCTCGTCTCGCTGGCCCGGCCCTCGCGCGTCCTCGCCCGGGACGTGGAGGTGGACCTCGAGGCGCTCGCCGCCGCGGCCCTGGAGGCGGCCGCCGAGCTGTGCCGGGAGCTGGCCGAGGCCGCCCCGGCGGCCGCGCGCGACGCGGGCCGCCTGCGCGCCGCCGCGCGGGACCTGCGCCGCACCGAGGCGGCGCCCGCCCCCGGACCGCGCCCGCCGGTGCGGGCCCGGCGGCCCGGCCCTGCTCCGCGCCCGGGCCGCGTCGCCTGCACGGTGGACCTGGCGGACGACGAGGGCGTCCTCCTCGCGTACCCGGGCGGCCGGCCGGATCTCGGCTCGCTGCTCGCGCCGGGGGTGGTGCGGGTGGTGGCCGAGGACGGCGCCGAGCTGCTGGCGCTGCAGGGGTTCCCGTTCCTGGCGCTGCGAGACCTCGTCGCGGCCGCGGGCGCGATCGTGGGGGCCGTCCGGCGGCGCGAGCCGGCGCTGGAGGTCCCGCTCTCGCGGGCGGGCCGCGCGCCGGCGCGCACGCTGGAGCTGGACCTCGCCGCCGGCCGGGTACGCGCGGGCGGCGTGGCGCGGCCGGCGCCGCCGCTGGCGCTGGCGCGGGCGGTCGCCGAGGCGGCGCTCGACCTGTGCCGGCTGGCCCGCGCGCGAAACCCGCGCCAGTCGGAGAACGCCTACCTGGCCGAGCTGGAGGCGGCCGCGGCGGAGCGGCTGGCGCAGGTCGAGGAGCTGGCCGGCGGCGATCTCTCCGCCGGGCCGTCCGCCGGGCAGGCCCGCGCCCGCGGCGCCGCGATCGCCGCCGGCGCGCCGCTCGGCCCGGGGCGCCTGCGGCGGCTGTCCTTCCGCCGGGCCTGGTCGGTGGACGTGGGCGCGCCGGCCGGCCCGGGGCTGTGGAACGCCGGGGCGCTCACGCTCGCCGCCGGCGCGGAGGCGGTGGTGGCGGTGGACCGCGCCCGCGGCGAGGTGGCCTGGCGCGCCGCCGGCGGCCTCCGGGCGGCGCCGCTGCCCGGGGCGGTGCTGGTGATCGGGCCCGGGCGCCTGGAGGCGCTCGCGCTGCGCACCGGGCGGCCGCGCTGGGCCCGCACGCCGCCCGGCGCCGATCCGGAGGGCGCGGTGGCGCTCGCCGGCGGGCCGCTCGTGCTGGTCGAGCCGGGGGCGCTCACCGGCCTCGAGGCCGCGACCGGGCGCACGCTGTGGCGCCTCGAGCTCCCGGGCCGGCCGCGCCTCCGGGCCGCCGCGTTCGGCGGCGTGGCGGTGGCCGCCTCCGACGCCGGCTTCGTCTACGCGGTGGACGCGGCGGGGCGGCTGGCCTGGCGCGTCCGCGCGCCCGGCGCGCCCTGCTGCGCGCCGTCCGCCGGACGCGGCGCCTGCCTGGTGCTGGCGGAGGCCGGCGCCGGCACGGCGCTCCTCGCGCTCGACCCGTCCACCGGCGCGCGCCGCTGGGAGGCGCCGCTCGACCTCGTCCCGGCCGGCCCGCCCATCGCGTGGGGCCCGCGCCTCGCCGTCGTGGGGACGGTGGGCGGCGATCCCGCGGTCACCGCGCTGCGCGACGACGGCAGCGCGGACTGGACCGACGCGCCGCCGCTCACCGGCGCGCCCGCGGCGGCCGCCGCCGGCCCGCTGCTCGTGCTCCGCGACGCCGCCGGCGCGCTGGTGGCGCTCGGGCGCGACGGCGCGGTGCGCTGGAGCCGGGCCGCGCCGCCGGGCCACCTGCCGCCGGGCGCGGCCGCGCCCGCGGTGGCGCGCGGGACGCTGCTCGTGCCGGGCGAGGGGATCGCCTGCCTGGCGCTGCGCACCGGGGAGCCGGTGGGTGCCATCCCGGCGGTCGCCCCGGCGCGGCTGGCCGTGGACGGGGCGCTGCGCGTCGCCGCGATGGACCTCGACGGCCTGACCACCGGGTTCCGGCTGGCCACCCACCTCAGCGTGGTGTGAGCGGCGGGCGGGCCCCGCGGATCACACGCCCAGGAACAGCCGCTTGCCGAAGTTCAGGGCGAGGTCGGCGTCGAAGATCTTCTGCGCCGCGGTCTCGATGTCGTAGGGCACGCGGTGGAACTCCACCACGCGCTCCTCGGTGTCGTAGGTGACGAAGCAGGCGCGGTTGTCGCAGTCGCGCGGCTGCCCCACCGAGCCCACCGAGATCACGTACTTGTAGCCGCGGCGCAGCCCGAACCGCGTCGCCACCACCTCGTTCACGTCGCCCGACGGGTGGATCGCGAACGACTTGCACAGGTGGGAGTGGCCCACGAAGTTCACGTCCTCGAGCCCGTCGAGGTGCGGGACGAGGTCCCTCGCCTGCTCCTTCGCGAACACGTACTCGTACGCCTGCGGCGCGGCCGGGTTGCCGTGGCTGAGGCCGACGCCCGGGAGCCGGTGGGTGTACGGCAGCGCCCGCAGCCACTCGAGGTGGTCCGGGTCGATGCGCGCCGCGGTCCAGTCGAGCGCGTGGCGGGCGGCGTCGTAGTAGAAGCTGTAGTCCATCCGCCCGGCCACCGCGGCGTCGTGGTTGCCGAGCAGCGTCACCTCGGCCACCTTGCGCACCAGCGCGCAGCACTCGTTCACGCTCGCGCCGTAGCCGACCACGTCGCCCAGGCAGTAGATGCGATCCGGGCGCAGGCGCTCCAGCGCGGCCAGCGACTCGCTCAGGGCCTCGAGGTTCGAGTGGATGTCGGAGATGATCCCGATGCGCATGCTCGACCCGTGCCGGGCGGCGCATGGTAGCCGCCGCCCGGATCGGAGGTCAACCCGGGGTGGCCGCGCCGTTGAAGAGATCGTTTTCGAGGTCGTCGAAGTGGGCGAGGCCGCGCGCCTCGGCGTAGCGCGCCCGGATCTCCTCGGGGCGGAGCGTGCGGAGCCGGTCGAGCGAGAACTGCTCCACCGCGAAGCTCGCCAGCACGCTCCCGAGCACGATGGCGCGCCGCATGGTGGCGACGTCCGCGCGGCCGCGGTGCGCGAGGTAGCCCATGAACCCGCCCGCGAAGCTGTCGCCCGCGCCGGTGGGGTCGAAGACCTCGGGCAGCGGGAACGCCGAGGCGGCGAAGACCTCGTCCCCGGAGAAGAACAGCGCGCCGTACTCGCCGCGCTTCACCACCAGCGCCTTCGGCCCGAGCGAGAGGATGGCGCGCGCCGCCTTCACCACGTTGTGCTCGCCGGCGAGCTGGCGCGCCTCCGCGTCGTTGACGAACAGCATGTCCACGCGCTTCAGCGTCTCGAGCAGGCTCGCGCGCTTCGAGGTGATCCAGTAGTTCATGGTGTCGCAGCCCACGAAGCGGGGCCGCTCCACCTGGTCGAGCACCGCGCGCTGCAGGTCCGGGTCGATGTTGCCGAGGAACACGAACTCCGAGTTGCGGAAGCCGGGCGGGAGCACCGGCCGGAACCCGGCGAACACGTTGAGCTGCGTGTCCAGCGTGTGCGCGGTGTTGAGGTCGAACTCGTAGCGCCCCTTCCAGCGGAAGGTCCTGCCCGGCTCGCGCGAGAGGCCGGCCAGGTCCACGTCGCGCCCGGCCAGGAAGCGCACGTGCTCCTCGGGGAAGTCCTCCCCCACCACGGCCACCAGCCGCGTCGGGCCGAAGAAGCTCGAGCAGGCCGAGAAGTACGACGCGGAGCCGCCCAGCACGTCCTCGCGGCGGCCGAAGGGGGTCTCGAGCGAGTCGAGCGCGACGGAGCCGACGACGAGCAGGGCCATCCGGGTTCGAGCCTTTCCGCCCGCAGGGAGCGGCGGGCGACCCGTACCTAGCCCGCCGCGGGCGTCCCGGTCAACGCCGCAGCGGCGCGCCGGCGCGGATCGCCGGGGCCGCCCTCCGCGGCGAGCTGCCCGCAGGCGGCGGCGATGTCGGTGCCGCGGTTCTTGCGGACCACCGCGGTCACGTTGCGCGCGACGAGCAGGTCGCGGAACCGCTCCACCGCGCCGGGCGCCGGGGCGGCGAACCCGAGGCCCGGGTTCTCGTTGTACGGGATGAGGTTCACCTTCGCCGGGATGCCGCGCAGCAGCCGCGCCAGGCGCTCGGCGTCCTCCGGCGCGTCGTTCACGCCGCCCAGCATCACGTACTCGAACGTGATCCGCCGCCCCTGCTTCATGGGGAACTCGCGGCAGGCGCGGAGCAGCTCGGCCAGCGGGTAGCGCCGGTTGATGGGCATGATCGCGTCGCGCTGCGCGTCGGTGGTGGCGTTCAGCGACACGGCCAGCTTCACCTGCGTCTCCTCGCCGAGCCGCCGCATCACCGGCACGAGCCCGGACGTCGAGACGGTCACGTGGCGGTGCGAGAAGTTGGGGCCGTCCTCGGAGAGGAGCAGGTCGAGCGCGACCTTCAGGCTGCGGTAGTTCGCGAGCGGCTCGCCCATGCCCATGAACACGAGGTTGGTGAGCGGGCGCGGCCCCTCCCCCTCCCCCAGCTCGATCAGCCGGCGGTTGGCGCGGTGCACCTGATCCACGATCTCGCCCGGCTCGAGGTTGCGGGCGAGCCCCATGGTGCCGGTCATGCAGAACGTGCAGCCCACCGCGCAGCCCACCTGCGTGGACACGCACAGCGTCTTGCGGTCGGTCTCCGGCAGGTAGACCGACTCCACCAGCTTCCCGTCGCGCGTGCGCCAGGTCCACTTGATGGTGCCGTCGGCGGAGCGCTGCTCGGTGGCGCGCTCGAGGGTGGTGAGGCGGGTGCCCTCCGCCAGCCGCTCGCGCAGCGCCCGCGGCACGTCGGTCATCTCCTCGAGCGAGGCGGCGCCGCGCAGGTGCAGCCAGCGGTAGACCTGGCGGGCGCGGAACGGCTTCTCGCCCAGCCCGGCGATCAGGGAGGCGAGCCGCTCCTGCGGGAGCGACCGGAGGTCGGGGGTGTCGTCGTGCAGGACGTCCATGCGGGCGTCTTCCTAAGACCGGGCGGCGGCCGGCGCGACCTCGGGCGCGGGCGCCTCGCCCCGCCGCGCGATCTCGACGCGGGTGACCCGCCGCTCGTCGCCGGCGCGCACCGTGAACGTGAGGCCGTCCCAGGCCAGCGTGGCCCCCACGGGCGGCACCCGGCCGGCGGTGGCGGTCACGAACCCGCCCAGCGTCTCGTAGTCCCCCTGCTCGGGGAACCGGACCTCCGGCGTCGGCTCGCCCTCGTCGGGCTCGGGCGCGTCCTCGCCGGCGGGGCGCGGCGCGGGCTCGTCCCGCTGCTCGTTCAGGAACGACTGCAGGTCGTGGAGCGGGATGGCGGCGTCGGCCAGCCACACGCCGGGCGCGACCGCCTTCACCGGCGCGGCCTCCACGTCGGCCTCGTCCTGGATCTCGCCGACGATCTCCTCGATGACGTCCTCCATGGTGACGAGGCCGCTCGTGCCGCCGAACTCGTCCACGACCACCGCGAGGTGCGTCCGCCGCCGCTGCATCTCCTTCAGCAGGCGCGAGATCTTCATCTGCTCGGGGACGAAGAACGCCGGCTTCAGGTAGCGGTCCAGCGCGATGCGTCGCAGCGGCCCGTGCCGGAGCTCCTGGATGATGTCGCGCACCAGCAGGATGCCCACCACGTTGTCGATGGACCCCTCGTACACCGGCATGCGGCTGTACGGGTTCTCGGTGACGATCCGCACCAGCTCGTCCGGCTCGACCGCGCGGTCCACCGCGACCATGCGCGTGCGCGGGATCATGACCTCCTTCGCGACGCGGTCGGCGAACTCGAGCACGCTGTTGAGCAGCTCCTCCTTCACCTCGTCGAGCACGCCCTCGCGCGTGCCCATCTCGATGAGGTACTCGATCTCCTCGCTGGTCACCGCCGGCGTGGGCGCCCGGCCGCCGCCGAGCAGCCCGACCACCCAGCCGGTGAGGCGGGTCACCGCCGCGGAGAGCGGCCACATCGCGAGGCACAGCGTCTGGACCATGGGCATGGCCCAGAGCGCCACCGGCGCCGGGTGCCGCTTGGCGAGGGTCTTCGGGACGATCTCGCCCGCGAACAGGATGACCACGGTGGTGATGCCCGTCGCGATCGCGACCAGCGTCCCGTGGGCCCAGCCGCCCCCGGCGGCGAGGTCCGCACCCACCGAGCCGGCCAGCGCGCCGGCGCCCACGTTCACCAGCGTGTTGCCGATGAGCAGCGTCGAGAGCACGCGCTCCGGGTGCTCGATCCACAGGCCCAGCAGGCGGGCCCGCCGGCCGCCGGTCTCGCGGAGCTGCCGGGCGCGGGGCTCGCCCAGGGCGGTCAGCGCCGTCTCGGTCCCCGAGCAGAAGGCGGAGGCGGCGAGGAACGCCACCCCCAGCAACCATTTCCATGTCGGTACTGCGTCCAAACCGCGGCTCTCCTCGCCATCCCCAGAAACGACGAAACCCGTCCCTGGGGCGGGACGGGTTCGTGCATTCTAGCCCGAACCGGGCGCGGCGCGCCCGGCCGAGCGGGGGAACGCCCCCAGGAGCGCAGGAAGATCGGCCGGTTAGGCGAGCTTCTTCCACTCGTAGGCGTGGACCTGCACCTCGGGGAAGAAGTACGAGACCTCGATCTTCGCGTTCTCGACGCTGTCCGACCCGTGGACCGTGTTCTTCTCGATGTCGGTCGCGAAGTCCTTGCGGATCGTGCCGGCGTCGGCCTTCTTCGGGTCGGTGGCGCCCATGATCTCGCGGTTCCGCGCGACGGCGTTCTCGCCCTCGAGCACCATCAGCACCACCGGGCCGCTGGTCATGAACTTCACGAGGTCGGCGAAGAACGGCCGGGCCTTGTGCACCGCGTAGAAGCCCTCGGCCTCGGCCTTCGACAGCTGGGTCAGCCGGATCGCCACCGGCTTCAGCCCCTTCTCCTCGAAGCGGCCGATGATCTTCCCGATGATGCCCTTCTCGACGCCGTCGGGCTTGATGATGGACAGCGTGCGCTCGATCGCCATGTGATGCTCTCCGTTCGTTCCGTGTTTCCGGGTTGCGGGAAAGCCGCGCCCCCGGCTCACCGCGAGCACGGGGGCGCGAGCGTCCCTGGATCCTCGGGGGCGCGCTAGTCGCGCTCCCCCTTGGCAGCCTTCTTGAGCGCCTTGCCGCCGCGCTGCGAGGGCGCGGCGCTGCGCGAGGCGGCGCCCTTCTTGCCGGGCGCGGGGGCGGCCGGCCGCTTGCCGGCGGGCGCCTTGACGGGCTTGGGGCGGGCGCGCCGCGACAGCGCGTCCTTCATGGCCCGGCCGAGCAGGTGCGGCCCGTCCACCACCACGACGCCGGCCTCGCGCATGGCCGCCATCTTCGCGTCGGCGGTGCCGGCGCCGCCCGAGATCACCGCGCCGGCGTGGCCCATGCGCTTGCCCGGGGGCGCGGTGCGGCCGGCGATGAAGCCGACCACCGGCTTCGTCATGTGCTCGCGCACGAACGCGGCGCCCTTCTCCTCCTCGCCGCCGCCGATCTCGCCGATCATGATGACCGCGTCGGTGTCCGGGTCGTCCTCGAACAGCTGCAGCGCCTGCACGAAGTCGGTGCCGTGGACCGGGTCGCCGCCGATGCCCACCGAGGTGGACTGGCCGAGGCCCAGGTCGCTGAGCTGCTTCACCGCCTCGTAGTTGAGCGTGCCGGAGCGCGACACCACGCCGATGCGGCCGGGCCGGTGCACGTGGCCGGGCATGATGCCGATCTTGCACTGGCCGGGCGTGATCACGCCGGGGCAGTTCGGCCCGACGAGCCGGGTCTTCGGGCGGCTCTCCACGTACCGGCGGACCCGGACCATGTCGAGCACCGGGATGCCCTCGGTGATCGCCACGATCAGCTCGATGTCCGCCTCGGCCGCCTCGATGATGGCGTCGGCGGCGAACGGGGGCGGCACGAAGATGGCGGCCGCGTTCGCGCCGGTCTCCTTCACCGCCGCCGCGACCGTGTGGAAGATGGGGACCGTCCCCTGGAACCGGGTGCCGCCGCGGTTGGGCGTCACGCCCGACACGACGTTCGTGCCGTAGGCCAGCATCTGCTCGGTGTGGAAGCTGCCGGCCGAACCGGTGATGCCCTGGACGAGGACCCGGGTGTTGCGATCTACGAGGATGCTCAAGGCGTGTGCCTCCCGCCGCTCGCGCGACGAATGGACCTGGATCTAGGCGGCCCGCGCGGCCTGGACGGCCTTCCGGGCGGCTTCGCCGAGATCGTCGGCGGGGATGATCTTCAGCTCGCTGTGGGCGAGGATCTCCTTGCCCAGCTCGACGTTGGTGCCCTCGAGCCGGACCACCAGCGGGATCGAGAGCCCCACCTGCTTCGCGGCGGCGACGATGCCGTTCGCGATCACGTCGCACTTCATGATGCCGCCGAAGATGTTGACCAGCACCGCCTTCACGTGCGGGTCGGAGAGGATGATCTTGAAGGCCGCGGTGACCTTGTCCTCGTCGGCGCCGCCGCCCACGTCGAGGAAGTTGGCCGGCTGGCCGCCGGACAGCTTGATGACGTCCATGGTGGCCATCGCCAGGCCGGCGCCGTTCACCATGCAGCCGATGTCGCCGTCCAGCGCGATGTACGAGAGGTCGTACTCCTTGGCCTGCGTCTCCTTCGGATCCTCCTCGTCCGGATCGCGCATGGCCGCGATGTCCGGGTGCCGGTAGAGCGCGTTGTCGTCGAAGTTCATCTTCGCGTCGAGCGCGAGCACCTCGCCGCCCACCGTGATGACGAGCGGGTTGATCTCGGCGAGCGACGCGTCGGTGGCGACGTAGGCGTTGTACAGGCCGGTGGCGAAGCGCACGAACGCGGTGACCGAGTCGCCGGAGAGGCCGAGGCCGAACGCGAGCCGGCGGGCCTGGAACGGCATGAGGCCGGTCAGCGGCGAGATCCACTCCCGCAGGATCTTGTCGGGGTGCTTCGCGGCCACCTCCTCGATGTCCACGCCGCCCTCGACCGAGGCCATCACCGCCAGGCGCCCGATCTCGCGGTCCAGCGTCATGCCGAGGTACAGCTCGCGGGCGATCCGGCAGCCCTCCTCGACGTAGACCTTGCGGACCTCCTGCCCCTCCGGCCCGGTCTGCGGGGTCTTCAGCATCATGCCGAGCATGGCCTCGGCGTGCTGGCGGGCCTCGTCCGGCGAGCGGGCCAGCTTCACGCCGCCGCCCTTGCCGCGGCCGCCCGCGTGGATCTGCGCCTTCACCGCGCTGATGCCGCCGCCGAGCTGGCGCGCCGCGCCCTCCGCCTCGAGCGGCGTGACCGCGAGGTAGCCGCGCGGCACCGCCACGCCGAACTTCCGCAGGATTTCCTTCGCCTGGTACTCGTGGATCTTCAAGCCGAGCTCGCTCTCTCGTGGTGACGACGAAGGCCGGTCGTCCCCGGAAGGGGCGAACGACCGGCCCGAGAAACCTACTACAGCTTGGTCTCGGCGACGGACTTCTTCACGCTGTCCACCGACCGCTGGAGCATGGCGCGCTCGTCGTCGTTCAGCTCGAGCTCGAGCACCCGCTCCACGCCCCCGGCGCCGATCACCACCGGGACGCCGACGAACAGGCCCTTCACCCCGTACTGGCCCTCCAGCAGGGCCGAGCAGGGCAGCACCCGCTTCTTGTCGCGCAGGTACGACTCCGCCATCGCGATCGCCGAGGCGGCCGGCGCGTAGAAGGCCGAGCCGGTGCCGAGCAGCGCCACGATCTCTCCCCCGCCCTTCCGCGTGCGCTCCACGATGGCGTCGAGCTTCGCCTTGTCGAGCAGCCGGGTCAGCGGCACGCCGGCCACCGACGAGTAGCGGAGCAGCGGGACCATGTCGTCGCCGTGGCCGCCGAGCACCATGGCCTGGACGTCCTGCGGCGAGACCCCGGCCGCGTCGCCCACGAAGTACTGGAAGCGCGCGGTGTCGAGCACGCCGGCCATGCCGACCACCCGGTTCTTGGGGAAGCCGGTGACCTTGTACATGGCGTAGACCATCGAATCGAGCGGGTTCGTGATGACGATGACGAACGCGTTCGGCGCGTACTGCTTGATGCCGTGCGCGACCTTGGTGATCGCGTCGAGGTTCACCTTCAGGAGATCCTCGCGGCTCATGCCCGGCTTGCGCGGCACGCCCGCGGTCACGATGCAGACGTCGGCGTCGCGGATGACCGAGTAGTCGGTCGTGCCGCCGCCGGTCACGTCCACGTCCCACTTGCCGACGCCGCGCGTCTCCTGCAGGTCGAGCGCCTTGCCCTTGGCGACGCCCTCCATGATGTCCACCAGGACGACGTCGCCGAGCTCCTTCTGCCCGGCCAGGAGCGCGAGCGTGCCGCCGATCTGTCCCGCGCCGATGAGCGCGATCTTCTTCCGCTGGGCCATGTGGTCACTCCGGGGTTGGAAAGCCGCTACGCTACATGTGCTCGATGATCTCGTCGCCGAACTCGGAGCACTTCACCTCGACCGCGTCCGCCACGCCCTCGGCCTTCATCAGGCGCGCGAAGTCGTAGGTGACGCGGTGGCCGGCGATGGCGCCGTCCATGCCCTTGACGATCAGGTCGGCCGCCTCGTTCCAGCCGAGGTGCCGGAACATCATCTCGCCGGAGAGGATCACCGAGCCCGGGTTCACCTTGTCGAGGTCCGCGTACTTCGGCGCGGTGCCGTGGGTGGCCTCGAAGATGGCGTGGCCGGTGACGTAGTTGGCGTTGCCGCCGGGCGCGATGCCGATGCCGCCGACCTGCGCGGCGAGCGCGTCGGAGAGGTAGTCGCCGTTCAGGTTGAGCGTGGCGACCACGTCGAAGTCCTCGGGCCGGGTCAGCACCTGCTGCAGCGTGATGTCGGCGATGGCGTCCTTGACCAGGATGCGCCCCTCGGCGACGGCCGCCTTCTGCTCGGCGGCGGCGGCCTCCTCGCCGCGCGAGGCCTTGGTGCGCTCCCACTGCTCCCAGGTGTAGACGCGGTCGGCGAACTCCCGCTCGGCGAGCGCGTAGCCCCAGTTCCGGAACGCACCCTCCGTGAACTTCATGATGTTGCCCTTGTGCACGAAGGTGACGCTCCGGCGCCGCTCGCGGACGGCGAACTCGAGCGCCGCGCGGACGAGCCGCTCCGTCCCCTCGCGCGACACCGGCTTCACGCCCACGCCCGAGGTCGCCGGGAAGCGGATCTTCCGGTACTCCTCCGGGAACTCCTGCTCGAGGAACGCGAGCAGCTTCCTCGCCTGCTCCGAGCCCGCCTCCCACTCGATCCCCGCGTAGATGTCCTCCGTGTTCTCCCGGAAGATCACCATGTTGACCTTCTCCGGGCGCTTCACCGGCGAGGGCACCCCCCGGAACCAGCGGACCGGCCGGAGGCAGACGTAGAGATCGAGGAGTTGACGCAGCGCGACGTTCAGCGAGCGGATGCCGCCGCCGATGGGCGTGGTGAGCGGCCCCTTGATGCCGATGAGGTACTCGCGGAACGCCTGGATCGTCTCGTCGGGCAGCCAGTTGTTGAACTTGGTGAACGCCTTCTCGCCCGCGTACACCTCGGTCCAGGCGATCTTCCGGCGGCCGCGGTAGGCCTTCTCCACCGCCGCGTCGAGCACCCGCACGCTGGCGCGCCAGATGTCGCGGCCGGTGCCGTCACCCTCGATGAACGGCAGGATGGGCCGGTCGGGAACGTTCAGCTTCCCGCCGACGAGCGAGATCTTCGCTCCATCCTTCGGGACCACCGGCTTCGCATCCGCCATGACGAGCTTCCTCGCGTGTGGGGAGAGGTGGAGCCGGGGTCTTAGCATCGCGCCGCGTGGGGTGTAAAGGCGCTGACCGCTCCAACATTTGGAATTCGCGGCACTTTACAACGACTGCGGCGGTCGATGTTGGTCCGCCCACGGGTCACCCCTGAGAAGGGCGTCCCACGGCTGACCAGCCGCAGAGACGGAGGTTTCGCGCGGCGACGCGCGCGCGGGCGCGGGGGCTGCAGAGCGCCGCGAGCTCGATCTCGCGCTCGGCCCCGAACGAGGTCCGGGCATGGCTCGGCGTGTGGCCCGGGTGCGCCATCAGCTCGGTCACGCCCTCCCCCACCTCGTCGAGCGCGGCGAGGAGCGCCTCCTCGGTCCAGGCCGGGCGCCGTGCCGCGTCGCCCAGGAACGCGTCCGCGGTGGCCACCCCCGCGGCGCGGAGCGCCGCGCGCATGGGCCCGTCGAGCGACCGCACCGGCAGCCCTCGCTCCGCCGCCACCGCGCAGAACGCCTCCCGCACCGCCGGCGCGGCGTGCGCGTGCTTGTGGCTGTCGAGGTGCGTGGGCGGCGCGCCGCGCAGCGCCTCGAAGCGCTCGAGCTGCCGGCGCAGCGCCGCCTCCGCCCCGGCCCGCCCGGCGTCGGGGTCCACGACGGCGTGCAGCCCGATCCCGAGCGAGCGCGGCGCGCCGGCCAGCGCCGCGGCCGCGAACGGCGTCTCGACCATGGCGGTGGCGCTGGTGACCAGCCCGCGCGCGTGCGCCTCGAGGATGCCCCGGTCGATCTCCGGGTCGTAGCCGAGGTCGTCGGCGTTCACGATCAGCCATCGCATGGCGGCGGCCGCGACCGTCGCGCGCCGCGTCCGCCGAGTCAAGCGCGGGGCGCGCCGCCGGATCGCTAGTGGAGCCGGCCCGGCTCCAGCCCCCCCGCGTCCGGCCGGGCCCCGGGCGCGGGCGCGGGCGGCTGGCGCGGCAGGTCCACCGTGAACGTCGCGCCGGCGCCTGGCGTGCTCGCCACCTCGATGGTGCCGCCGTGCGCCTCCACGATCTGCCGCGCGATGTAGAGCCCCAGCCCGAGCCCGCCGAAGTTCTGGGCCGGCACGGCGCGCGCGAAGCGGTCGAACACCCGCACCTGCTGCTCCGGCGCGATGCCGATGCCCTGGTCGCTGACGCGCACGCGGGCGGTGCCGTCGTCGCCGGTGACGTGCAGCGCGATCGGCCGCCCCTGCCCGAACTTGGCGGCGTTCACGAGCAGGTTCGCGATCACCTGCTCGAGGCGCGTCCGGTCCCAGGCCCCGGTGACCGGCTGCAGGTCGAGCGCGAGCTTCGACCCGGAGCGCGCCAGGTCGCCCTGGGCGTGGCCGGCCGCGTCGCGCGCCACCTCGGCGAGATCGAGCGCCTCGCGCCGGAGCTCGATCTTGCCGAGGCGCATGCGCGAGACGTCGAGCAGCTCGCCCACCAGCGCGGCGAGCCGGCGCGTCTGCCGCTCCAGCGTCTCCAGCCGGTCCACCACGTCCGGCGGCAGGCCCTCGCCCGAGCGGAGCGCGGCCCGGTGGAGCAGCTGCAGCTGGAGCGCGGTCACCGGCGTGCGCAGCTCGTGCGAGGCCACCGACAGGAACTCGTCGCGCTCGCGCACCTCCTCCTGCGCCTTCCGCCAGAGCCGGGCGCGCTCCTCGATCTTCCGCCGCTCGGTCGCGTCGCGCACCGCCGCGATCACGCAGCTCCGCCCGTCCACCTGGATCGGCGACAGGCTGATCTCGGCCGGGAACTCGGCCCCGTCGTGACGGAGCCCGGACAGGTCGAGGCCGAGCCCCATGGGGCGGGTGCGCGGCGCGGCCTGGTACGCGGACCGGTGGACCTGGTGCATGGTCCGGTAGCGCGCCGGGAGCAGCACCTCCACCGGCCTGCCCAGCAGCTCCTCGCTCCGGTAGCCGAAGAGGCGCTCGGCGTGGGCGTTCACGAAGAGGATCGCGCCGGCGTCGTCGGCGATCACCATGGCGTCCGGCGCCGAGTCGAGCAGCGAGAAGTCCACGCCGCCCTCTGAGATGCGGCGTCCGGCGCGCTCCGTGAAGTCCCGCGCCCTCCCGGTGCGGGGCCCGCGCCCGCTCGCCCGCCCCGGTGCCCGCGCGGACCGGCGGAGCCCACCTTCAAGGTGGTCCCACGGTGACCCCGGAGCGTCCATGCGAGTCAGCGCCTCTCTCTCCATCCCCTGGTTCGTGCTCGTGACGGGCCTGGCCGGGATCTCCGCGCACGCGGCGGCGCCGCCCGCGGCGCGGGTCGAGCTGGAGGTGGCGGGCGTGCTGCCGATGCCCGAGGGGGCCGCCTCGATCCTGGTGCTGCGCGAGAAGGGGGCGAAGAACCTGCTGCCGCTCGTCGTGCCGGGCGCGCAGGACCAGGACCTCGGCCGGCGCCTGCGCGCGGACGCGGCCCCGGGCCTGCTCGCCGAGACGATCCGGGCGCTGGGCGGGCGGGTGCGCGAGGTGGAGATCGCGTCCGCGGACGAGGGCCCGGGCGGCGCGCGGGTGCGGCTGACGCAGGGCGCGCGCCGCCTCGAGCTCCCGGGCGCGGCCTCCGAGTCGGTGGCGCTGGCCGTCTCGGCCGGCGCGCCGATCTTCACCAGCCGCCGGGTGATGGACGAGTCGGGCCTGTCGCCGGAGGAGGTGGACCGGGCCCGCGAGCGCGTCGCGCGCGAGGGCGGGGAGCCGCAGCGGATGTAGCGGCGGGCGGCGCTACTGCGCGCCCGGCTCGCCGGGCGGGCGCGCCGGGCGCGGCGTGGGCAGCCGCGACTCGGCGGCGAAGTCGTAGATCGACTCGAGCCGGACGTTGCGGTAGCGCTCCAGCTTGAACGCCATGCGCGACAGCGTCGCCAGGAACTCCTTCACGTCCACCGTGCCGCCCTTCCCGGCCGCCTTGCGCAGGCGCTTCACCTCGGCGTGGATCGCCTTGTGCGCCTCGCGCGGGTGGTACAGGAACGCGCCGGAGAAGTAGAGCGCGCCCTGGAACGGGAGCAGCCGCGCCTCCAGCACGTCGCCCTTGTCCAGCCCGGCGACGTGGCGCCGCTCGGTGACGTCGTAGTCCCCTGCGGTGAACACGTCGCGGAGCCGCAGCAGGCCGTCGCGGATCTTGCGGACCTCGAACAGCCCGTGGACGTTGCGCGCCAGGTCCTGGTACGCGGCCAGCTCCTCGGGCGAGAGCGAGGGGCCCTCCGCCTCGATGAACCGCTCGATGGTGGTGCCGGTGCCGCCCGCGGGCCGGTGGTCGTAGAGGTAGTAGTCGAGCATCCCGTTCAGCCGGGGCTCGTAGGTGCGATCCTCCTCGTGCGGCTCGCCGTACCGGTCGAAGTGGAACCGGCGCGCGGCGAGGAGCTCCTCCTTGCGCGCGCCGTCGGTGGCCCAGGCGAGCAGGCGCTCGTGCAGCAGCTGCAGCGTCATCGAGACCGCTCCATCATCGCCACGAAGCGCGCGAACAGCGGGCGCGCGTCGTGCGGCCCGGGCGACGACTCGGGGTGGTACTGGACGCTGAAGGCCGGCGCGTCGAGCACCTCGATGCCCTCCACCGTCCCGTCGTTCAGGTTCACGTGGGTGACGCGGGCGCGCTTGCCCAGGCTGGCGTCGTCCACGGCGAAGCCGTGGTTCTGGGCGGTGATGTCCACCTTGCCGGTGTCCAGCTCCTTCACCGGCTGGTTCGCGCCGCGGTGGCCGAACTTGAGCTTGTAGGTGCGCGCGCCGATGGCGAGCGCCAGGATCTGGTGGCCGAGGCAGATGCCGAACACCGGCACCTTGCCGAGCAGCGCCGCCACCGTCTCGCGCGCGCCCGTCACCGCGGCGGGGTCGCCGGGGCCGTTCGTGAGGAACACGCCGTCCGGGCGGAGCGCCAGCGCCTCGGCCGCGCTGGTGCGCGACGGCACCACCGTGACGCGGCAGCCGGCCTCGGCCAGCAGCCGGAGCATGGCGCGCTTCAGCCCCCAGTCGTACGCGACCACGTGGAAGCGCGGCTTCGCGAGCGGCGCGCGCTCGGCGTCGGTCCAGCAGTCGGCGCCCTGCTCCGTCCACTCGTACGGCGCCGCGGTCGAGATGCGGGTGGCGAGGTCCTGCCCCTCCATCCCGGGCAGCGCGCGCGCCCGCTCCACCAGCGCCCCGGCGCTCCCCTCGGTGGCGATGACGCCCATCTGCGCGCCGGCGGTGCGGATGTGCCGCGTGAGCCGCCGCGTGTCGATGCCGGTGATCCCGACGATGCCGTGCGCCGCGAGGTAGCCGTGCAGGCTCTGCTCGGCGCGGAAGTTCGACGGCTGCTCGGCGGCGTGGCGGACGATGAAGCCGGTGGCGTGCGGGCGCGCGGACTCCTCGTCGGCGCGGTTCACGCCGTAGTTCCCCTGCTCCGGATACGTCATGCAGATCATCTGATCGACGTACGACGGGTCGGTCAGGATCTCCTGGTATCCGGTCATGGAGGTGTTGAAGACGACCTCCCCCGTGGCCTCGCCGGTCGCGCCGAGCGAGAACCCCTCGAAGGTGGTGCCGTCCGCCAGCGCCAGGATCGCCTGCTTCATCGGTCTGCCTTGCCCTCCTCGTGGACGATCCGGCCACCCACGATCGTGTGCGTGCAACGCCCGGCGAGCCGCCTTCCCTTCCACGGCGTGTTGCGGCCCTTCGACTGGAGCCGCGCCGGGTCCAGCGTCCACTCGGCGGCGGCGTCGAGCACCGCCACGTCCGCGGCGGCGCCGCGCGCCAGCGTCCCGGCGGGCAGCCCGAAGACCCTGGCCGGCCCCGCGGTGAGCGCCTCGACGAGCCGGCGCTCGGTCAGCGCGCCCTCCCGCACCAGGCCCAGGCACACCGAGAACGCGGTCTCGAGCCCGACGATGCCGTTCGCGGCGGCGTCGAACTCGACGTCCTTCTCCACCGCCGAGTGCGGCGCGTGGTCGGTGGCGATGGCGTCGAGCGTCCCGTCCGCGAGCCCCTCGCGGCAGGCGCGGACGTCGTCCGCCGAGCGGAGCGGCGGGTTCATCTTGAAGTCGGTCGAGTAGCCCGAGGCGGCCACGTCGTCGTCGGTGAGCGCGAGGTGGTGCGGGGTGACCTCGCCGGTCACCGGCAGCCCGCGGCGCTTCGCCTCCCGGATGGCCCGGACCGCGCCGGCGGTGCTGACGTGGGCGACGTGCAGCCGCCCGCCGGTGAGCTCCACCAGCGCGATGTCGCGCAGCACCATCACGTCCTCGGCCTGGGACGGGATGCCCTTCAGGCCGAGCCGCGTCGCGGCGGCGCCCTCGTGCATCACGCCCTTGCCGACGAGGTGCAGGTCCTCCTCGTGCACGGTGAGCGGCAGGCCGAACGCGCGCGCGTACTCGAGCGCGCGGCGCATGAGCGCCGACGACATCACCGGCCGGCCGTCGTCCGAGAGCGCCACGCACCCCGAGGCCTTCAGCTCGCCGTACTCGGCCAGCTCCTCGCCGCCGGAGCCCTTCGAGATCGCGCCCACCGGGTAGACGCGCGCCAGCCCGGCCGCCGCGGCGCGCGCGAGCACGAGCTCGGTCACCGCGGCGCAGTCGTTCACCGGCTTCGTGTTCGGCATGGCGCAGACGGCGGTGAAGCCGCCCGCCACCGCCGCGCGCGCGCCGGTCGCGACCGTCTCCTTGTACTCCTGCCCCGGCTCGCGCAGGTGGACGTGGAGGTCCACGAAGCCCGGGGTGACCCACCGGTTCCGCGCGTCCAGGACGCGGGCGTCGCGCGGGCGCTCCACCCGCTCCGCCACCTCCGCCACCTTGCCGTCGCGGATCACCACGGTGCGGACGCCGTCCACGCCGCCGGCCGGGTCGATGACCCGGCCGCCCTCGATGAAGAGCACGTCAGACATCGCGCCTGCCTCCCGTCCCGAGCCGCGCCGTCACGCCCTGGCCTCCTCGCCCGCGCCGCCCGCGAGCAGGTACAGGATCGCCATCCGGACCGCCACCCCGTTCTGCACCTGGTCCAGGATCACCGAGCGGGGCCCGTCCGCCACCTCGGGCGACAGCTCCACGCCGCGGTTGATGGGGCCGGGGTGCAGGATCACGCAGGAGGGCTTCAGCCAGTCCGCCGCCTTCTTCGCGTTCAGGCCCCAGACCTTCGAGTACTCGCGCGTGCCGGGGATGAGCGGGTCGCCGATGCGCTCGTGCTGGATGCGCAGCATGATGACCGCGTCCGCGCCGTCCACCGCCTCGCGCAGATCGGTGTGGACCGTGGCGCCGAGCCGCTCCACCCCGGCCGGCATCATGGTGGGCGGCCCGCACAGCCGGACCTTCGCCCCCAGCTTCGGGAACGCGTGCAGGTCGGAGCGGGCCACGCGCGAGTGGCTGACGTCGCCCACGATGGCGACGGTCTTGCCCTCGAGCGTGCCGAGCTTCTCCCGCAGCGTGAAGCAGTCGAGGAGCCCCTGGCTCGGGTGCTCGTGCGCGCCGTCGCCGGCGGAGACCACCGAGCAGCCCACGTGCTCCGCGACCAGCCGCGGCGCGCCGCCGGCCGAGTGCCGGATCACCAGCACGTCCGGGCGCATCGCCTCGAGGTTCTTCGCCGTGTCCACCAGCGTCTCGCCCTTGGTGACCGACGAGGACGACGACGTCCAGTTGAGCGCGTCGGCGGAGAGGATCTTGGCGGCGGTCTCGAAGGAGCTGCGGGTGCGGGTGGAGGCCTCGAAGAACAGGTTCACCACCATCTTGCCGCGCAGGCTCGGGACCTTCTTGATGGGCCGCTGCAGCACCTCCTTCATGGAGACCGCGAGGTCGATGACCTCGAGGATCTCCTCGCGGGAGAAGTCCTCCAGCGCGATGCAGTGCTTGTGTCGACCGATCACGGCGCCCTCCTCGGCTTGACCACCACCGCGTCCTCGGGCGCGCCCGACTCCACCAGGCGCACCTGCACGTCGTCCTGGTCCGAGACCTCCAGCCGCGCGCCCGCGAAGTCGGCCGAGATGGGCAGCTCGCGGCCGCCGCGGTCCACCAGCACCGCCAGCCAGACGCGGCGCGGGCGGCCGAAGTCCACGATCTCGTCGAGCGCCGCACGCACCGTGCGGCCCGTGTAGAGCACGTCGTCCACCAGCACCAGGGTCTTGCCCTGGACCGGGAACCGGACGTCGGTCGGGCCGATCACCGGGGCCGCGCCCTTGTCGGCGAGGTCGTCGCGGTAGAGCGCGATGTCCAGCGTCCCGAGCGGCGGCTCGGCGCCGAGCTCCCGGGCCAGCTCGCGGCGGAGCCGCTGGGCCAGGTGCACCCCGCCCCGCCGGATGCCCACGATGGCGACGTCGCCGGCCGCCCCCGCCGCGCGGGCGCGCTCCGCGATGTCGCGGCCCAGGCGTCGTACCGCTCGTTCGATGTCCGCAGCGTTCATGCGCCCCCCTCTACCGCGATGGTCCCCAGTCCGGGATGGAGATGTCCTGCGTGAAGTCCACCGTGAACGCCTTCTCCACGGTGCGGTCCAGGAACGGCAGCTCCACCACGCGGACGTAGTCGAACGCCACGTGCAGCGTGGGGGCCGCGCCGCTGGTGTCGCGCTCCCAGACCACGTCGCCGGGCGCGAGCGCCACCGCCGGCACCGTGGCCGGCTCGCCGCGCTCGTCCACGACCTGGTCGGTGGCGAGCATCTCCAGCCGGCGGATCATGTCGGCGCGCAGCCGGTCGTCGTTCCGGTCCTTGACGGCGCGGTTCATGAAGTCCCGCACCACCTGCCGCGCCTGGAAGTCCACGATGTAGACCGGCACCCAGACCCAGGCCAGGTAGCCGCCGCCCAGCAGCGCAGCGAGGATCGCGGCCGTGACCCACGTGATCTGCCCGCGCGCGGAGCGCGGCAGGGAGGACGGGGAGAGGCTGGGCATCAGGGGGTGTTTCTAGCGCTAGTCGATGGGTTTGAAAAGCCGGTCGAGCCGGAGCCCGCCTGCGCCCCGCGGCCACAGGCCCCCATCCCCCCAGCTCCAGAAGACCAGCGCGGCGCGGCCGCGGATGTGGCCGACGGGGACCTGCCACCCGCCCATCCCCCGGCTGTCGGCCGAGAGATCGCGGTTGTCCCCCATCACGAACACGTGCCCGGGCCGGACCACCTCGAACGGCCCCTCGCGCGAGGCGAGCCGCGCCCGCCGGCACTGGAGGACGTCGTAGCTCGCCACCCCGTCGGCGGCGGCCGCCTGCCAGCTCGTCTCGGCGTCGCCGGGGAGATCGCCCCGGGGCGGGAGGATGGGCCCCTTGGCGAGCGCCTCGCGGTAGCGGCGGCAGCTCTCGGCGAGCGGCTCGCCGGTGGACGGGCTCCGCTCGGCGTAGGCGTAGTCGCCGGCCGGCGCGCGCGGCTGCGGCACGCCGTTCACGTGGAGGACCTGCTCCCGGATCTCGATGACGTCGCCCGGGATACCCACCACCCGCTTCACGTAGTCGCTGGTCGGGTCGCGCGGGTTCTCGAACACGATGACGTCGCCGCGCCGCGGCGCGCCGGTCTCGACCAGGCGCAGGTGCGTGAACGGGAGCCGCACCGCGTAGGCGACCTTGGAGACGAAGATGTAGTCGCCGACCACCAGCGTCGGGACCATCGAGCCGGACGGGATCCGGAACGCGTCGAGCACGAACGCGCGGACCAGGAGCGCCAGCACCACCGCGAGCGCGATGGACTCGGCGTACTCCCGCCACCAGGGCTTCACCCGGGCGGCGAGGTGCTCCTCCCAGAGCGCGTCCAGCCTGCGGAGCGCCGCCGAGAGCGCCTCCGGCTCGCCGCCCCGCGCCGCGGCGGTCACCTCGCCGGCGGCCGCGTCCACGGCGCCGCGCGCGTCGCCGAGCGCACGGCGGTGCCGGGCGGCCAGCCGGCGGGCGTCGCGCGCGAAGCGGAGCGCGTCGCGGCGCGCGCGCGCGAGGCGGGCGGCGTCCGCCACGGCGGCCCTACTCCTCCACCTTCAGGACCGCGAGGAACGCCTCCTGCGGGATCTCCACGGAGCCCACCTGCTTCATGCGCTTCTTGCCCTCCTTCTGCTTCTCGAGGAGCTTGCGCTTGCGCGAGATGTCGCCACCGTAGCACTTCGCGAGGACGTTCTTGCGGAAGGCCTTCACCGTCTCACGGGCGATCACCTTGGCGCCGATGGCCGCCTGTATGGCCACCTCGTACATCTGCTTCGGGATCACCTCGCGCAGCCGCTGGCAGAGGTCGCGCCCGCGCTGGTACGCGCGCTCGCGGTGGACGATGACCGAGAGCGCGTCCACCGGCTCGCCGTTGATGAGGATGTCGAGCTTGACGAGGTCGGCCTCCTCGTACCCCTTCAGCTCGTAGTCGAGCGACGCGTAGCCGCGGGAGACGCTCTTCAGCTTGTCGAAGAAGTCGAACACCACCTCGGCGAGCGGGATGTCGTAGGTGATCTGGACGCGCTTGGTGCCGAGGTACTTGAGGTCGCGCTGCAGGCCCCGCCGCTCCTGGCACAGCTTCAGGATGGCGCCCACGTCCTCGGTGCGGGCGTGGATGTGGCAGGTGAGGTGCGGCTCCTCCAGCTTCGCGATCTTCTGCACCGGCGGGAGCTTGGCCGGGTTGTCGATCTCCTCCACCGCGCCGGTGGTGTCGGTCACCCGGTACACCACCGACGGCGCGGTGGTGATGAGCGCGAGCTGGTACTCGCGCTCCAGCCGCTCCTGCACGATCTCCATGTGCAGCAGCCCGAGGTAGCCGCAGCGGAACCCGAAGCCGAGCGCCTGCGAGGTCTCCGGCTCGTAGGTGAACGCCGAGTCGTTGAGCGAGAGCTTCTCCAGCGCGTCGCGGAGCTGCTCGTAGTCGGCCGCCTCGATGGGGAAGACGCCGGAGAACACCATCGGCTTCACGACCTTGAAGCCGGGGAACGGCGCCTCGGTGGGCCGGGCCGCGTCGGTGATGGTGTCGCCCACCTTGGCGTCGTGCACGTCCTTCACGTTCGCCACGACGACGCCCACCTCGCCCGCCTGCAGCTCGCCGACCGCCTTCGCGAACGGCGCGAAGATCCCCAGCTCCTGGACCTCGAACTCCTTGCGGTTCGACCAGAGCCGGATCTTCTGCTTCGGGCGGACGGTGCCCTCGAACACCCGCACCAGCATGACCACGCCGCGGTACGAGTCGTACCAGGAGTCGAACACGATCGCCTTCAGCGGCGCCTCGGGATCGCCCTCCGGCGGCGGCACCCGGTGCACGATCTGCTCGAGGATCTCGCCGATGCCGATGCCCTCCTTGGCCGAGGCGGGCACCGCGTCCTTCGCGTCGAGGCCGATGACCTCCTCGATCTCCTGGCGGACGCCCTCCACGTCGGCGGACGGGAGGTCGATCTTGTTGATGACCGGGACGATCTCCAGGTCGTGGTCGAGCGCCTGGTAGACGTTCGCGAGCGTCTGCGCCTCCACGCCCTGCGTCGCGTCCACCACCAGGATGGCGCCCTCGCAGGCCGCCATGGAGCGCGAGACCTCGTAGGCGAAGTCCACGTGCCCGGGGGTGTCGATGAGGTTCAGCTCGTAGTCGCGGCCGTCCTGCGCCCGGTACTTCATGCGGACGGTCTGGGCCTTGATCGTGATCCCGCGCTCCCGCTCCAGCTCCATGTTGTCGAGGAACTGGGCCTGGGCCTCGCGCTTGGTCACCGTCCCGGTGTGCTCGAGGAGGCGATCGGCGAGCGTGGACTTCCCGTGATCGATGTGGGCGATGATGGAGAAGTTGCGGATGTGTGAGTTCTTTTCGGCCATCGGGGCGGCAGGCTTTTAACACGGCGGCGCCGGGGGGACCACGGCGCCGGTCCCCGCGCCGCCGGTCCCGCTTCCGGGCGATATCGGCGCCCCCCTTCACCAACCGTTCGACACCCTACTGGGACACCGGCTCAGAAATATCCGTATCTTGTGTTGATATACATGTACCCCACCATATGTTGTGGTCAGGCGTTGACACTCGGCGGGCGATTGCTAGCATGTCTTCTCGTTCCGCGGGGGCGCGGGACGGGGAGGACGGGCGGGATGGCGGCGGGGTGGGTGCGACGGATGATCAGTCCTTCTGCCGGCTTGGGGGCGAAGCCGGCGTTCATGTCAGACCATCGCGATTAGGTAGACCTCCGGTTCACTGACGCGGGCCGGCCGGAGGACAGGGCTTGAGCGGGCGCCGATATCGGCACCCGTATGGGGAAGGTGTTTGCCTCGGACCGGGGGACGGTCTCGAGCGGGAGGTGGAAAGCGATGATGGAGCGCGAAGTCACGGGTCACAGGCCGCGGGCGTCCAAGTCCGCCAAGAAGGTCGCGAAGAAGGGCCTCTCGGTCGAGCGGTACTTCACCACCCCCGGCGTCGATCCGGCCGAGGAGCTCGCCTGGGAGACGCGGACCGCCGCGATCACCGGCGAGGGCGGCGCGACCATCTTCGAGCAGAAGGACGTGGAGGTCCCGAAGAGCTGGTCGCTCCTCGCCACGAACGTCGTCGCCTCCAAGTACTTCCGCGGCCAGCTCGGGACGCCGGCGCGCGAGCGCTCCGTCCGCCAGCTGGTCTCCCGCGTGGTCGAGACGATCGGCGCCTGGGGCCGCAAGGACGGCTACTTCACCACCGAGGCCGACGCGGCCACGTTCGAGGCCGAGCTCGCCCACCTCATCTACCGGCAGAAGATGAGCTTCAACTCGCCGGTGTGGTTCAACGTCGGCGTGGAGGAGCACCCGCAGTGCTCCGCGTGCTTCATCAACGCGGTCGGCGACTCGATGGACTCGATCCTGAAGCTCGCCCACACCGAGGGCATGCTCTTCAAGTACGGGTCCGGCACCGGCTCCAACCTCTCCAAGATCCGCTCCTCCAAGGAGCGGCTGTCCGGCGGCGGCGAGGCGTCCGGCCCGGTCTCGTTCATGCGCGGCTTCGACGCCTTCGCCGGCGTCATCAAGTCGGGCGGCAAGACCCGCCGCGCCGCCAAGATGGTGATCCTCGACGTGGATCACCCGGACGTGGTCGAGTTCGTGAATTGCAAGGCCGACGAGGAGAAGAAGGCCTGGGCGCTGATCGAGGCCGGCTACGACGGCGGCTTCAACGTGCGCGGCGGCGCCTACGACTCGGTCTTCTTCCAGAACGCCAACCACTCGGTCCGCGTCACCGACGCGTTCATGCGCGCGGTGCTCGAGGACCGCGAGTGGAAGCTCACCGCCCGCACCGACGGGGAGGCGCTCGAGACGATCCGCGCCCGCGACCTGATGCGCCAGATCACCGAGGCCGCCTGGCTGTGCGGCGACCCGGGCATGCAGTTCGACACCACCATCAACGCCTGGCACCCCTGCCCGAACACGGACCGCATCAACGCGTCCAACCCGTGCTCGGAGTACATGTTCCTCGACGACTCCGCCTGCAACCTGGCGTCGCTGAACCTGATGCACTTCCGCTCGATCGAGGGCGGCTTCGACGTCGAGTCGTTCAAGCGGGCGGTGGACCTCACCATCCTGGCGCAGGAGATCCTGGTCTCGAACGCCAAGTACCCCACCCCGGCCATCGGCAAGAACAGCGAGGAGTACCGGCCGCTCGGGCTCGGCTACGCGAACCTGGGCGCGCTGCTCATGGCGAGCGGCCTGCCCTACGACTCCGACGGCGGCCGGGCGTGCGCCGCGGCCATCACCGCGCTCATGACCGGCGAGGCGTACGCGATGAGCGCCCGCATCGCCGACCGGATGGGCCCGTTCGCCGGGTACGAGAAGAACCGCGACCCGTTCCTCGGCGTCATCCGCAAGCACGCGCAGCACGTCGATCTGGTGGATCCGACGCTGGTCGAGCCGGGCCTGCTCTCGGCCGCGCGCGACGCCTGGGGCGACGCGCTCCGCCAGGGCATGGAGAGCGGCTACCGCAACGGCCAGGTCACCGTGCTCGCGCCCACCGGCACCATCGGCTTCATGATGGACTGCGACACCACCGGCATCGAGCCCGACATCGCGCTCGTGAAGTACAAGAAGCTGGTCGGCGGCGGGATGCTGAAGATCGTGAACAACACGGTCCCGCTCGCGCTGCAGAAGCTCGGCTACTCCTCCGAGGAGATCACCTCCGTCCTGCAGTTCATCGACGAGGTGGAGACGATCGAGGGCGCCCCCGGGCTCCGCCCCGAGCACGCCCCGGTGTTCGACTGCGCCTTCAAGGCGCGCAACGGCACCCGCTCCATCCACTACATGGGCCACATCCGCATGATGGGCGCGGTCCAGCCGTTCCTGTCCGGGGCGATCTCGAAGACGGTCAACATGCCGACCTCCGCGACGCCGCAGGACATCGAGAACGCGTACCTCGAGTCCTGGAAGCTCGGGCTGAAGGCGGTCGCCATCTACCGCGACGGCTGCAAGCGGAGCCAGCCGCTCAACACCGGCAAGGAGCAGGAGGAGAGGAAGGACGTGGCCGAGCCGCGCCTCGCCCGCCGGCGCCTGCCGGACGAGCGCCGCTCGATCACGCACAAGTTCTCGATCGGCGGCCACGAGGGCTACATGACCGTCGGCATGTACGACGACGGGACGCCCGGCGAGGTGTTCATCACCATGGCGAAGGAGGGCTCGGTGGTCTCGGGCCTGATGGACAGCTTCGCCACCGGCATCTCGATGGCGCTGCAGTACGGCGTGCCGCTGAAGGTGCTCTGCGACAAGTTCAGCCACACGCGCTACGAGCCGTCCGGCTTCACCGGCAACCCGGACATCCCCATCGCGAAGTCGGTCACCGACTACATCTTCCGGTGGCTGGCGCTGAAGTTCCTGCCCAGCGAGGAGGGCTCGGTGGTGTCACCGCCGCCGCTCATGACGCCTGGCCAGGCGCCGGCGCGCCACGGCTCGTCGGAGCAGACGGTGGTGGTGAAGTCGCTCCCCGCGACGAACGGCGCGATGAACGGGTCGAACGGCGTCAACGGCGCGCACGTCACCGACACCGACGCCCCGCCCTGCCCGACCTGCGGGTCGATCACGGTGCGGAACGGCGCCTGCTACAAGTGCGTGAACTGCGGCTCGACCACGGGCTGCAGCTAGGCCCCACTCCACCGCGCTCATCCCGAGCGTAGCGCCGCGAAGCGGCGCGGAGTCGAGGGACGCTCATCCCGACCCTTCGACTCCGGACGGACCTTCGGTCCGTCCTACGCTCAGGGTGAGCGGCGCGGCCCCAGCCGCGCCGAGTCGAGGGGCGCCCGGGACCTCAGGGTCCCGGGCGCTGCTCTTTTGCGCGTGGCTCGGGACGCGTCGTCAGTGGAAGTCGCGGGCGCGCGCGTCCATGGAGGGCGCGAGCGCGAGCGGGGCCACCGAGTCCACCCGCACGTTCACCACCTTCCCGCTCCGCTCCACCCGCCCGCGCGCCAGCAGGAACGGCGCGCCGCGGACCACCGGCCGGAAGCGCTCGTACACGTCCGGCATCACCACCAGGTTCGCGATCCCGGTCTCGTCCTCCAGGCTCACGAACACGATGCCGCGGGCGGTCTCCGGCCGCTGCCGGACGATGACCAGCCCCGCCACCTCGACCGGCGCGCGATCCGGGAGCCGCCCCAGCTCGCGCGCGGTGCGGATCCGGTCGCCGCCCAGCCCGGGTCGCACCAGCGCCATGGGGTGGCCGCGCACCGACAGGCCGGTGGTGGTGAAGTCGGCCGAGACCTCGTCGGCGGCGGAGGCCTCCGGGAGCGCCGCCTCGGGCTCCGGCGGCGCCAGGCCCGCGAACAGGTCGCCGCCGTCCGCCTCCACCGCCAGGCTGCGCCAGACGGCGCCGCGGCGGTCGGGCGCGAGCGTCCCGAGCGCGCCCGCCTCGGCCAGCCGCACCAGCCAGGCGCGGGAGAGCCGGGCGCGGCGGACCAGCTCCGCCACCGAGCCGAACGGGCCGGCCGCCCGCGCCTCGAGGATGGCCTCGCCCACCGCGCGCGGGAGGCCGCGGATGGCGTGCAGCCCCACGCGCAGCACCGCCGCCTCGCCCGGCGCGGCGGGCCGCCCGGGCGCCGCGCCCTCCAGGCTGCTCTCCCAGCCGCTGCAGCCGACGTCCACCCCGCGCACCTCCACGCCGTGCCGCTTCGCGTCCTCCACCAGCGTGTGCGGCGCGTAGAACCCCATGGGCTGGCTGTTCAGGAGCGCGCAGGCGAACGCGGCCGGGTGGTAGCGCTTCAGCCAGGCCGAGGCGTAGACCAGCAGCGCGAACGAGGCCGCGTGCGACTCCGGGAAGCCGTACCCGGCGAACCCGAGCAGCTGCTTGAAGATCTCCTCCGCGTCCGCGCCGGAGATGCCCCGCTCCGCCATCCCCGCCACCAGCCGGGCCTTCATGGCGGCGAGCTTCTCGTGCGAGCGGCGGTGCGTCATCACCCGGCGCAGCTCGTCCGCCTCGCCCGGCGTGAACCCCGCGGCGATCACCGCCAGGCGCATGGCCTGCTCCTGGAACAGCGGGACGCCGAGCGTGCGGGCCAGCACCGGCTCGAGCGGCGCGTACGGGTAGCGGACCTGCTCCTTGCCGTCGCGGCGGCGCAGGTAGGGGTGGATCATGCCGCCCTGGATCGGCCCGGGCCGGATGATCGCGACCGAGATGACGAGATCGTAGAAGTTGCGCGGGCGCAGCCGCGGGGCGAGCGACATCTGCGCGCGCGACTCCACCTGGAACACGCCGATGGAGTCGGCGCGCCCGAGCATCTCGTACACCTCCGGATCCTCGGCCGGGATGGTGGCGAGCGCGTCGGGGTGCGGCACCGGGGTGGGCGAGGCAGGGGCCGGCCGGTGGCGCGCGAGCAGCGCCAGCGCCCGGGAGAGCGCGGTGAGCATGCCCAGGCCGAGCAGGTCCACCTTGAGCAGGTCCAGCTCGGCGAGGTCGTCCTTGTCCCACTGGACGATGGTGCGGCCGGGCATGGCGGCGGGCTCGATGGGCACCGTCTCGCAGAGCGGCCGCCGCGTGATGACGAAGCCGCCCACGTGGATGGAGAGGTGGCGCGGGAAGCCCTGCAGCTCTCGCGCGAGCGCGAGCGTCATCCGCACCCGCTCCGAGTCCGCCGCGTCGAGCCCGGCCTGCGCGAGGAGCTCCGGGCCCACCTGGCCCAGGTCCTCGTAGCTGCCCACCAGCTTCGCGAGCCGGTCCACCTGGCCGAGCGAGAGCCCGAGCGCCTTCCCCACGTCGCGGAGCGCCGACTTGCCCCGGTAGGTGATCACCTCGCAGACCATCCCGGCGCGGTCGCGGCCGTAGCGCTGGTAGACGTACTGGAGCACCTCCTCGCGGCGCTCGTGCTCGAAGTCCACGTCGATGTCGGGTGGCTCGCCGCGCTCGGCGGAGATGAACCGCTCGAACAGGAGCCCCATGCGCACGGGGTCGATGGAGGTGATGCCGAGCACGTAGCAGACCGCGGAGTTGGCCGCGCTGCCGCGCCCCTGGCAGAGGATCCCGCGCGAGCGCGCGAACCGGACCACGTCCCAGACCGTGAGGAAGTAGCTCGCGTACCCGAGCGACTCGACCAGGTCGAGCTCGCGGGCGAGCTGCCGGGCCACGTCCTCCGGCGGCTCGCCGCCGTAGCGCCACCGCGCGCCCTCGCGCACCAGCTCGCGCAGCAGCGCCATCCCGGCGAGCGCCCCGTCGCGATCCGCGCCCGTGTCCGCGGCGACGGAGGCGGCGGAGGCGGCGAGGCCGGGGGCCGCGGCGGCAGCGGGAGCTTCGGGCGCGGGCGCGGCGGGCGGCTCCGCCGGGAGCGAGGCGCGGAGCCGCAGGCTGGGCGTGGTGGAGCGCGCGCCGTCCCGCGCCGCCTGTGCCGGGCTGGAGGTGGCGACCTCGACGCCGCCGGCGAGCCCGCCGCGCTCGACCACCACCGGCGGGAGCGGGTGCTCGCCGCGGATCTCCTCCATGCGGAACCGGCACTGGTCGGCGATGTCGGCGGCGGCCGCGAGCCCCTCGGGGAAGTCGCTCCACAGCCGCGCCAGCTCCTCGGGCCCCTTCAGCGTCCGCTCGGCGTTCGGGAACAGGCGCCGCCCGGCCCGGTCCACGGTGGTGCCGTGGCGCACGCAGGTGAGCACGTCCTGCAGCACCTGCCGGGCGCGCGCGTGCGTGTGGACGTCGTTCGTCACCGCCACCGGCACCCCGAGCCGCCGCCCCGCGGAGCGGGCCGCGAGCACGCGCGCCTCCTCGCCGGCCACCCGGTGGCGCGCCACCGCGAGCGCCGCCCGCCGGCCGAACGCGTCCTTCAGCCGCGCGACCGCGTCGCCGTCGGCGCCGGGGTACAGCGCGAACAGCCCCCGCGCGCCGGCCGCGACCGCCTCGAACGGCACCGCGACCGCGTCCCGCTCGCGGCGCGGCGGCGCGCCGGTCCAGCCCTCGCCGCAGTGCGCCCGCGTCACCAGCCGGCACAGCCCCGCGTAGCCCTCGCGATCCTGGGCGAGCAGCACCAGCCGCGCCGGGCGCCCCGGCGCGAGCCCGGCCACCACCAGCTCCGCGCCCACGATGAGCGGGAGCCCCTGGCGCTTCGCCTCGGCGTGCGCGCGGACGATGCCGTACAGCCCGTTCACGTCGGCGAGGGCGAGCCCGGAGAGCCCGAGCTCGGCCGCGCGCCCCACCAGCTCCTCGGGATGGCTCGCGCCCTCCAGGAAGGAGAAGCAGGACTTGCAGCGGAGCTCGGCGTAGCGGGGAGCGTGGGACATGGCGCGCCTCGGCGATCAGTCGAAGAACCCGTGCAGCCACAGCCGGCCGTCGGCGCCGTCGCGGTACACCCAGCAGTCGCCGAGCCCCTCGAGCCGGACGCGGTAGTAGTCGCGGTCGAACCCGCCGGACCACCACTCGCCGCGCAGGCGCTCCGGGCCGTCCAGCGCGAGCACCGCGCGATCGCGCCCGCCCACCCGCAGCGCGGTGAGCCGGCCGCCCTCGCCCTCGGCGATCACCTGCTCCGGCGCGGCGAGCAGCCGGGTGGGCCGGAACGCGCCTTCCTCGCCCTGCCCGCTCGCGTCGATCCCACGCTCGGGGCTCGACGGGCTCACCCCGAGCGGATTCGAAGCCCCGTGCATCGTGAGCGCGTCGAAGGGGCGCCCCGCGCGTGCCGAAGGGACCTGCCCCGATCCGCGCGACGCTCGCGGCCGCCGGAACGGCACCGGCCGGTAGGCGCCCTCCGGGCGGTAGCGCGCCACCGGCTCGGCCGCGAACAGCGCGCCGTCCCCGAGCCGCACCGCGAGGCGCGCCAGCACGCCGTCCAGCGCCGCGACCGCCTCCGGCCGGTCGCCGAACGCGAGCTGCTCGGCGGCCACCGGCGCCACCTCGGCGGCCACGAGCCGCAGCGCCGTCACCGCGCCGGGCAGCCGGAGCGTGAAGAGGTGCTCCTTCACCGGGACGAGCCAGCGCGCCGCCGACGCGCTGGGCTGCGAGAGCGGCACCTGGATCCGCTCCTCGCCGCGCGGATCGAGCGCGAGCACGAGGCGCAGGCGCGTCGCCCCGAGGCCGCGCCCGGCCAGCCGCGCCGCCACGCGGTCGGCGAGCCGCTTCAGCCCGAACAGCAGCGGCTCGGCGCCCTCCGCCGGCGCCTCCAGCTCCAGCGACTCCTGGGGGAGCGTCTCCGGAACGTGCGGCACGAGCGGCGACGCGTCCTCGCCGCGGGCCAGCCGCGCGGCGCGCACGCCCTCCGGCCCGAACCGGTGCGCGAGCGTCCCCTCCGGCAGCCGCGCGAGCGCGCCCGCGCCCGCCACCCCCACCGCGGCCAGCCGGCCGGCCACCGCCGGCGCGAGGCCGAGCGCCGCCAGCGGAAGGCCCGCCAGCGCGGCCGCCGCCGCGGCGCCCCCGGGCGCGACGCCGTGGACGGCGCCGTCGAACCGCCCGTACCGCGCCAGGGCCGCCGCCGGCCCGCGCCCGGTCGCGACCACCGCGCGCGCGGCGTAGCCCATGTCCGCGGCGGCCTGCACCGCCCGGTGCGCCAGCCGCTCCTCGCCCGGCCCGAACGCCCCGCCGGGCGGCACCGCGCCGGCGCCGGCCGCGAGCAGGCGCGCGGCGCCCGCATCCAGCAGCAGCGCGTCCGGCGCCGCCACCTCGACGGCGGGCGCGATCCCGAGCAGGACCTCGGCGAGCGCCCGCAGCGCGACGAGGTCGGCGGCGGGGTCCCGCACCACCGTCTCCAGGCGGCCGCAGGCGGCGAGCGCCTCGGCCGCGGACTGGCCGGCCCGCACGCCGGCGGCGCGCGCCGCCGCGTCGCAGCACGCCACCCGCCCGTCCTCCAGGATCGCCAGCCCGCGCCCGCTGGCGGCGCGCTCGCGCCCGCGCAGGACGCGCTGGAGCGGGAGATCGGGCAGCTGCAGCGCCAGCACCCGCGGCGCGGCCGGCTCACGCGGCATGGCCCGCCCTCCCCGCCACCGCGCCGCCCACCGCCCGGCGGGCCACCACGCGCCCGCCCTCGGACGAGAGCTCGAGCCGGAGCGCGGCGGGGACCCGCAGCGCGGCGCGGGCCGGCGCGAGCCACAGCCCCACCGATCCGCCCTTCTCCGCCGCGGCCTGGAGCCGCCGCGCCATCGCGTCCGCGCCGTGCGCCAGCCTCGCCGCCGGCACGTCCACCACCACCGCCGCGAACGCGCCCGAGGCGAGCAGCGCCTCGGCCGCCCACAACGCCGTGACCGCCGGCGCGCGCGCGGCGTCGTCGCCGTCCCGGGCCGCGGGCCCGGCCCCTGTCCCCGACCCGGGCCGCACCACCAGCAGCCGCGCGAGGTCCACCCCGCGCGCCGCCGCGGCGGGCGGGTAGAGATCCCCCCGGACGTCCACCCACGCGGACAGATCCTCCGGGCCGAGCCGGGCGAGCAGCGAGAGCGCGACCGCCGTCTTGCCGCTGGCGGGCCCGCCCGCGAGCTCGCAGAGCGCGCCGCGCGGGAACCCGCCGCCCGGCAGCGCGGCGTCCACCTCCGCCAGGCCGCTCGGGACGCACCCCTCCCGCCGCGCCGGGCGGCGCTCGATGCGGCGGATCTCGTCGCGCAGGTGCGCGAGGACGAGGTGGCGTTCCCTGGGCTGCGACATGGCCGGCGGCTCCTGCCCGCAACTTAGCTGCTCGCATGTTCAGGTAGCAAGGCGGTCTGACACGGGGGCCGGCGGGCGGCGCGCGGCGCGGGAAGGCGAGGGCCCGAGCCCCTCGCAACTGCCCGTGCGCACGGCACTTCCTGCGCCTTTTCCCGGGGGCGCAACCCTTCCGCACAGGTGCCCCGGCACTACCGTATCGGAAGCCAACACGAGAGCCACGGCGACCGCCGGGCTCCGAACCAGAAGCAGAGAGGGAGATCCAATGAGGTATTTCGGATGGGGTACGGTGGCCGGCCTCGGCATGGCCGGGCTGCTCGTCGCGGCGCAGCCGGCGAGCGCGCAGGGAGCCACGGGCGGCTCGACGACGTCGGGCTCATCGACGACCGATCGCGACGATCGGACCGGCACGACGACCGGGAGCGGCAGCATGGGGACGGGCAGCTCCGGCACGACCGGCAGCGGCTCGAGCGACAGCGCGACCTCGGGGAGCGCCACCTCGGGCAGCACGAGCCCGGACAGCACCGGCAGCTCGAGCTACGGCACCGGGTCCTCGAGCGACATGGGCACCGGCTCGTCGGCGTCCACCATGGGCAGCGCGAAGCGCACCCACCAGCTCACCGGGACCGTGCAGAAGTTCGACAAGGACACGAAGGAGCTGACGCTCGCGAACTCCGACAAGAAGCTCCGGATCAGCGACGACACGACGGTCACGAAGGACGGCCAGATGGCCACGCTGACCGACATCCAGGAGGGCGATCAGGTCCGCGCCAGCTTCTCGGGGGCGGGAGACACGGTCACGGTGAAGACGCTCGAGGTGATGAGCGCCGGCTCGTCGGGCAGCAGCGGCTCCCCGAGCTACGGCTCCGGCAGCACCAGCGGGTCGGGCAGCTCGAGCGGCACCACCGGCTCGGGCTCGAGCACGGACACGAGCAGCCCGACCACCGGCTCCGGCAGCTCGACCGGCTCGGGCTCCTCGACCGACACCTCCGGCACCGGCGCGGCCGGCTCCGGCGGCGGGACGTCGGGCAGCAGCACCCCGAGCACCGGCGGGACGAAGTAGCCTGCCAGGCGCGGAGGCTCGAAGGGCGGGTGGCCTCGCGGCCATCCGCCCTTCTCTTTCGCCGGCCGCGGGGGACGGGATCAGGCCGACGCGGTGCGCTTCGCCGCCTCGGCCTCCTGCGCGGCGACGTCGGCGCGGACCTTGTCCATGTCGAGCGCGCGCACCTGGCGGATGAGGTCCTCGAGCGCGGCCTCGGGCAGCGCGCCGGCCTGCGAGAAGAGCAGGACCTTGTCGCGCAGGATCATCAGCGTGGGGATCGACCGGATGTCGAACGCCGCCGCGAGCTCCTGCTGCTCCTCGGTGTTCACCTTCGCGAAGGCGATGTCCGGGTGCTTGCCCGCGACCTTCTCGTACGTCGGGGCGAACGACCGGCACGGGCCGCACCACGGCGCCCACCAGTCGATGAGGACGATGCCGTCCTTCTCGACCACGTCCTTGAAGTTCTGCGAGGTGATCTCGACCGTCGCGTGCGCCATGTCTCCGTGCCTCTCCGCGCCCGCCGTGCATCGGCCTCCGGGGCGCCTGACACGGAGTTCGACCCCGCCGAGGGGAAAAGGGTTCGCCGCGCGCCCCCGCCCTGACGGGAGGGCGCGCGGTGGGCCGGGCCCCGGCGGGCGGACGGCTACCTCGCCGGCGGGTACTTGTGCAGCTTCCGCTGGAGGGAGCGGCGGTGGATCCCGAGCCGCCGCGCCGCCTCGGAGATGTTGCCGCCGCAGTCGGTGAGCACGCGCTGGATGTGCTCCCACTCCGCCCGGGCGAGCGAGGGCGTCTCGATGCCCTTCTCCTTGGCGGTGTTGGTGCCGTTCAGCGCGGCCAGGATCTCGTCCGCGTCGGCGGGCTTCGGCAGGTAGCCCACCGCGCCCTCGCGCACCGCCTCGACCGCCGTCGCGATGCTGCCGTAGCCGGTCAGCATGAGCACGCGGGTGGACGGGTCCTGGCGGCGCAGCTCGCGCAGGATCTCCAGGCCCGAGCCGCCGGGCATGCGCAGGTCGAGCACCGCCATCTCCGGCGAGTCGCGGGTCGCCTCGCGCATCGCCTCCTCGGCGGAGCCGGCCGTCCGGACCTCGTACCCGCGGGCGCGGATGGCGGTGGCGAGCCGCTCGCGCAGCACCTCGTCGTCGTCCACCAGCAGGATGCTCGGCAACGACTCGCGGGTCACTTCGGGCGTCATCGTGTTCATGGACTGCTCCTCTCGCCGGCGGTCGACACCGGCAGCTCGATACGCGCCTCCGTCCCGTCCCCCGGGGTGGAGGTGATGTTGAACTCGCCGCCGAGCTGCTCGGCGAGCGCCCGGGTGAGGAAGAGGCCCAGCCCCATCCCCTCCCCGGGAACCTTCGTCGTGAAGAACGGCTCGCCCACGCGCGACAGCACGTCGGGCGTCATGCCGCGGCCCCGGTCCCGGACGGTCACCTGGATGCGACCGGGCGGCGCGGTGACGAGGAGCGTGACCTGGGCGTCGGGCGGCGACGCCTGGACCGCGTTCTTGAGCAGGCCGCGCAGCGCCTCGGCGAGCCCGCGCTGGGGGCCCACCAGCGCGGCGGCCTGGGCGCTCGGGTCGATCCGCACCTCCACGCGCTGGGGCCAGCGGAACCCGTCGAGCGCGGCGTCCACCCAGTCGCGCGCGCGCATCTGCGCGAACGGCTCCCCCACGTTCTCCCCCGCGTGCGCCGCCATCCGGTCGAGGATCTCGCGGCACCGCGCCACCTGGTCGCGGACGAGCTGCAGGTCGTCGTGGAGCTCGCTCGAGGCGTCGGCCGGGATGGCGCGCTGCAGCTCCTTCGCGACCACCGCGATGGTGGAGAGCGGGGTCGAGAGCTCGTGCGCCGCACCCGCGGCGAGCGTGGCCAGCGAGGCGAGCTTCTCGCGCCGCAGCGCCTGGGAGCGCGCGGCCTGGAGCTCACCCTCCCGCGCGGCGAGCGCGCGCGTGACCCGCTGGACGAAGAACACCACGAACACCGCGGCCAGCGCGAACGCGACCCACATGCCGCGCAGGTGCGCGGCCATGGTCTGCGCGTGGTCCATGTGGGTGCGGATGTGGTGGCTCACGCCGGCGAAGTGCTCGTGCACGAACAGCGACGCGAAGCCCGTCAGGCTCGCCGCCATGAGCAGCCACGACCAGGCGGACGGCAGCAGCACGGCCGCCAGCGCCACGTTGACCAGGTAGAGCGTGGAGAACGGGTTGGACGCGCCCCCGGTCAGGTCGAGCAGGACGGTCAGGACCACCGCGTCGATCAGCATCACCAGGGCGATGTCCCGGTCGGTCACCTCCGCGCGGCGCGCCCAGGCGCCCAGCACGATGTTCCCGATGACCTCCAGGACCATCACCGCCACCAGCGTGCCCATGGGCAGGCCGAAGTGGGTCCACGACTGCGCGCCCACCACGATGGTCGCCTGGCCGAGGATCGCCCACCAGTGAAGCTGGACGAGCCACGACAGGTTCAGGCGGCCGCGCTCGACGGCGGCGGCGCTGCGCGCAGGGGACCGATTCGGGTGCGGCGCCGTCCCGGCCGCCGCCGCCAGGTCCCCCGCTGCGATCTCTCCTTGCGCCACGGCAATCCCCCGAGAACGACGAGAGGTTAGCACAGGGGTGCCCAACCGGAGCACGGCGCGGCCCGGTGTCGCACCACGGCTTGACGGCGCCCAAGCATCCCCCTAACGTCGCCGCCATGCGTGGCCGCCGCCGCACCGTCGCCGCCGCCCTGGCGGAAGCCCTCGCGCGGCGCCCGGAGGCGCAGTCCGCCGCGCTCGCCGCGGCGTTCGCCGAGGCCTGCGGCCCGCGGCTCTCCCGCGAGGTGTCGATGCGCGGGCGTCTCCGCGACGGCCGCCTGCTGGTGCTGGTAAGCTCCCCCGAATGGGCGACCCAGGTGACCGAGCTGGCATCGGCGCTGTGCGAGCGCGTGAACGCGCGCATGGGCCGGGCGGTGGCGCTCGGCCTCGAGATCCGGATCGGGCCGGAGCGCTGAGCCGGATGCGGCGAGCCCGTCCCGCCCGCCCGCCCGCCGCGCGCACCGCGCTCGCGGCCGCGCTGGCGGCCGCCCTCGCCGCCTGCGCGGGGCCGGCGCGCGCGCCCACCCGCGGCGCGGTGCCGCCGCCCGCGCCCGCGGCAGCCACCCCTGCCGCGTCGCCTGCGCCGCCGGCCCCCCCGCTCGCCGAGGCGCCCGGGACGGCCTACGGCCGCGAGCCCGCGGTGCAGGCGACGCGCGTGGAGGCCGACGCGTTCCGCGCCGCGGCCGAGCGCCTCTCCGCGCGCGGCGCCCCGCGCACCTCGGGGGCCCTCTCGCTCGCCGCGCGCGCGCTCGCCGCGCTCGCCGCCTCCGGCGCGGAGGAGCCGCTCGCCCGCGAGCACCTCCGGGCCGCGCTGACGCGCGCGGGCGCCTACGACCCTGCGCCCGAGGCGTACCTGGTGCGCGCCGCGCCCGCGCGCGCGGCGGCGGCCCTCTCCGACGTCATCCCGCGCGGCGCCGCCACGCACCTCGGCGCCGGCGCGGCCCAGGCCGACGGGTCGGCCGTCGTGGTGGTCCTGGCCTCGGACCGCAAGGTCCGCCTCGAGCCGGTCCCGCGCCGCGTCGCCGAGGGCGCGTCGGCGGTGATCGCGGGCGAGCTGCTGGGCGGGCTGTCGCGCCCGCGCGTCTTCGTCACCTCGCCGGCGGGTGCCGTCCACGAGGAGGCGGTCTCCGGCGGCCCGGCCGGCTTCCGGGCGCGGGTCGCGTTCGCCGCGTCCGGGCGCCACGTGGTCGAGGTGCTCGGCCACGGGCGCGGCGGACCGGAGGTCGCGGCGCTGCTCGAGGTGCAGGCCGGCGCCGCCGCGGTCCCGGCGGCGCAGCCGGTCCCCGCGCGGCGGCCCGCGCCAGAGCCCGGCGACGCGGCCGCCGCCGAGGCCGGGGTCGTGCGCGCCATCAACGCGCTCCGCGCGGCGCGCGGCCTGCAGCCGGTGACGGCCGCGCCCCAGCTCACCGAGGCGGCCCGAGCCCACAGCGCGAACATGCTCGCGCAGGGCAAGGTGGCGCACGTGCTCCCGGGCACGGGCGAGCTGGTGGAGCGCCTCTCCCGCGCCCGCATCGCCTACCGGCGCGCCTACGAGAACGTGGCCCGCGCCTCCACCGCGCTGGAGGCCCACCAGGCCGCGGAGGAGAGCCCCGCGCACCTCGGGAACCTGCTCCAGCCCGGCGTCTCGCGGGTGGGCGTCGGGATCGCGCGCGGCCGCCTGTCCTCCGGCGACCCGACCGTCTACCTCACCGAGATCCTGGTCGAGCCGCCCGACGACGGCGCCGGCTCGCGGCTCACGCCGGACGCGCGGGTGCGGGAGGCGATCTGGGCCGAGCGCGCGCGCCTGGGCCGGACGCCGCTCACCGCCGACCTGCGCCTGGACGCGCTGGCGCGCGACGCCGCGGTGGGCATGCGCGCCCGCGACGAGACCGACCCGGGCGACGTCGAGGTGCGCGCGCTGCGGCTCGGGCGCCGCATCGCCGCGGTGGACGTGTTCGTGGTGAGCGGCCCGGGCGAGGCGGCCCGGTCCGCGAACGTGGGCGACGCGCGCTTCGCCCGCGTGGGCGTGGGCGCGGTGCAGGGCGACAGCCGCCGCTTCGGGCCGGGGCGGCTGTTCGTCGCGGTGATCTACACGGACTGAGGGATCAGACGAGGCGGCGCTGGGTGGCGTAGCTCTCGATGCCGCCCTCGACCTCCGGCTCGACGGCGTGGAGCTGGCAGCGCGTGCAGGTCCAGCTGTTCCAGCCGCGCTTCACCGCCTCGTCGAGGCAGCTGTCGTAGAAGTTGCAGAACAGGTTCCGGTGGCCTTCGACGCCGCGATCGGGGTTGATGGGTGCGGTGAGCTCGGTGGGACAAGGCTTGGCGAGCACGTGGACTCCTCTGACCGGCCCCGCGGCCGGCCCCCGGCGACGCGACGGGGCGCCGAGACCGCCACCCGTCCAGCGCCACGGCCCCTCCCCGAGGCATGGCGCGCCGCCTTCCGAAGTTGAAAGACTCGAAGCTCTCGCCCGGCCGACAGGCGGCCAGGCTGCGCGCGCTATATCGCGCTCCCGCATGCAGCCCGTCAAGGCCCCCACCTCCCCCCTAGGGGTCCCTCTTCCCACCTGCCCGGAAAGCATCCGTACGCCCTGGGCTTACCCGGCCAGCCGCCGGGGTGGGCGGGCGCTCCTGGCCTGCGCCCTGCTGCTGACGGCCCGCCCCGCCTGCGCGGCCCGGAGCGTCCCCGAGCCGCTCACCGACTGGCTCGCCGGCATCGGCGACGCGGCCCAGGCGCTCGCCGGCGGGCAGGCCGACGCGTCCGCGGCGGCGGCGCGCCGGGCGTTCTCCGCGCGGCCCCGCGGCGCGGCGGGGGCGCGCGCGCAGGCGGCGCTCGGCCTCGCGCTCGCCGACGCCGGCCAGCCCGCGGACGCGGCGGAGGCGCTGGAGGTGGCGCTCGCCCCGGCGATCGCGCCGGCGCGGCCGCACCTCGCGTTCGTGCGCGGGCAGGCGCTGCTCGCCTCGGGGGAGCCGCACGCCGCGGCGCGGCTGCTCGAGCAGGCCGGCGCCGACCCGCGCCTCGCGGTGGCGCGGCGCGCGCGCTTCCTCGCGGGCGAGGCGCTGGTCGAGGCGGGGCTCGCCGCCGAGGCCGTCGCCACGCTCGACGCGGCGCTGCGCGCCTGGCCCGCGGATCCCGCCGCCCCGGCCGCGCGGCTCGCGCTCGGCCGCGCGGCGCGCGCCGCCGGCGACGAGGCCCGCGCGGTGGAGACCTGGCGCGCGCTCTGGCTCGAGGCGGACCTGCCGCAGGCGCGGAGCGCGGGCGAGCTGCTCGCGGCCTGGCGCGCCGCGGGCGGCCCGGTGCCGCTCGCCTCCGCGGACGATCACCTGGCGCGCGCGGAGCGGCTGGTGGCGACCGCCCGGCCCGACGACGCCCTGCAGGAGCTCGCCGCCGCGCGCGAGGCGGACCCGGAGGTGCCGGCCGGCCGCGTCGAGGTGCTGCGGGCGGCCGCGCTCGTCGGCCTCGGGCGCCACGCCGAGGCGGCGCGGGTGGCGGCCCCGTTCGCGGACGATCCCGACCCGCGGGTGCAGCGCTCGGCGCGCCTGGCGCTGGCGCGCGCCGCGGCGCGCGCGGGCCGGGTGGACGAGGCCAGCCGGCGCTACCGCGAGGTGGCCGCGTCCGAGGCGCCCATCGCCGGCCTGCCCGAGTGGCGCCAGCGGGACCTGGGCGACGAGGCGGCGTACCTCGCGGCCTGGCTCCACTACGACGCCGGCGACTACCGCCGCGCGGCGACCGAGCTGGATGCGTTCGCGCGCGCGTACCGCCGGACGTCGCGGCGGGTGGACGAGGCGCTCTGGTTCGCCGCCTGGTCGCGCTACCGGCTCGGCCGCACCGCCGACGCCGCGCGCGCCCTCGCCCGCCTGTCGCGCGGGCCGTTCGCCGACGCGGCCGCCTACTGGCAGGGCCGCCTGGCGAAGGACCCCCGCCGTCGCGCGCGGCTCCTGCGCGCCGCCGCGGCCGGCGCCGACCCGTGGTACGCGCTGCTCGCGCGCGCCCGGCTCGAGGCGTCCGGCGTCGCCTCCCCGCCCCCGCCCCCGCCCGCGGCGCCGCCGCGGCCGCTGCCCGACGCCGCGCCGGCGGCCGCCGCCGGACAGCTCGCCGTCGCGGCCGAGCTGATGGGGCTCGGGCTCGAGGACGAGGGGCTGGACGAGCTCCGGCAGCTCGCCCGCGGCGGCGCCGTCCGCGCGGCCGCGCCGCTCGTGGCGCAGCTCGCGGCGCACGCCGGCGACGCGGAGCTGCCGTTCCGCATGGCCCGCGACTTCCTCGGCCAGAGCGCGCGCACGCTGCGCTGGTCCCACCCCGAGCCGTACCCGGAGCTGCTCCCGGCGCGCGCGCGGGCGTTCGGCGTGGACCCGGCGCTGGTGCTGGCGGTGATGCGGCGCGAGTCGAGCTTCCGCCGCGCGGTGCGGAGCGGCGCCGGGGCCGAGGGGCTGCTGCAGCTCCGGCCCGTCACCGCCGAGCGGCTGGCGGCGCTGCTGGGCGTCCCCGGGGGCGTCGGCGACCGGCTCGACCGGCCCGAGGTGAACGTGGCGCTCGGGGCGCACTACCTCGGCCTGCTCGGCGCCCGCTTCGCCGACCCGGCGGTGGTGCTCGCCGCCTACAACGCCGGCCCCGGGCCGGCGTCGGAGTGGGCCCGCTCGCGCGCCGGCATGCCGCTCGACGCGTGGGTCGAGTGCATCCCGTACCGGGAGACGCGGCAGTACGTGAAGGTCGTGCTGTCGGACTGGGACGTGTACCGCCGGCTCTCCGGCGGCGCCCCGGCGCCCGTCGATCCGGAGCGGCCGGTGGCGGCGCCGGCGCCCGGGGTCGGCTTCTAGCCCTGCCCCGCCGCCTTCAGCGCGGCGGCGATCGTCTCGCCCATGCGCCCGAGCACGGACGGCGTGACGCCCGGGATCGCCGCGAGCGCCTCGCGCGTGGCCGGGCGCCGCCGGGCGATCTCCAGCATGGCCGGCTCGCCGAGCACCTTGAACGGCGGCCGGTCCGACGCGCGCGCCCGCTCCTCGCGGGCGATCCAGAGCGCGCGCAGCACCGCCTTGCCGGGCGCGTCGAGCTCGCGCGCCCCCTTGACGCGCCGCCAGCCCTCCGGGTCGAACACGCGCTCGCGCGCCACCACCGAGGCGATGCGCTGCGACTCCTTCCACGCCTCGTCGAGCGCGCCGCGCGCGGCCAGCTCGCCGGTGAGGAGGTCGAACAGCGGCAGCAGGAAGTGCGTGTCCAGCGCGGCGTAGGCGAGCTGGTCCGGGGTGAGCGGCCGCCGGCCCCAGTCGGAACGCTGGAACGCCTTCGAGAGCCGCACGCCGAAGTGCGACTCGACCAGCGCCGACAGGCCGAGGCCGGGCCGGCCCAGCCGCCGCGCCGCGATCATCGTGTCGAACAGGCGCGGGATGCGCCAGCCGTACTCGCGGTGCAGGCAGCGGACGTCGTAGTCGGCGCCGTGCAGCACCACCTCGCGGCCGTCGCACAGGATCTCGCCGAGCGGGCGGACGTCCACCGAGATGGGATCCACCACGAAGTCCTGCGTCCGGGTGGAGAGCTGCAGCAGGCACACCCGCTCGCGGTAGACGTGGAAGCTGTTGGACTCGGTGTCGAGCGCGAGGACCCGCTCGCCCGCCAGCGCGTCGAGCAGCCGGGTGAGCGCGTCGGGATCGGAGACGAAGACGGGGCTGGGGCGCGGGGCGGCGGACATCGGACGCGGCATTCTAGAGGAGCGCGGCCCGCGCGGCTCGCGATTCCGCCGGGAAATCCGCGCCGCGGCCTCTCCGGTCTCAGCGCGCCGCGGCCGCCAGCGCCACGGCCACCTCGCCGGCGACGGCGGCGTTCCGCTCCAGGAGCGCCAGGTTGGCGGCGCGGGCGCGCCCGCGGGTGGCCCGGGAGACCGCCTCCAGCAGGAACGGGGTCACCGCCTTGCCGCGGATCGCGCGCGCGCGCGCGTCCTGGAGCGCCGCGGCGATGGCGGCCTCCACCACCTCCCGCGCCACCGCCTCCGGCGGCGGGACCACGAGCAGCACGCCCTCGCGCCGGCGCAGGACGTCCCAGTGCAGCCGCAGCACCCGCGCAGCCGCGGCGGCGTCCTCCACCCGGTGCTCGAGCGCGATGCCGCTCCCGTCCGAGTAGAACGCCGGCAGCTCCGACGTGCGCCAGCCCAGCACCGGCACCCCGAGCGTCTCGAGCGCCTCGGCGGTGGCGGCCAGGTCCAGGATGGCCTTGGGCCCGGCGGAGACCACGCAGACCGGCGCCCGCGCCAGCTCGGCGAGGTCGGCCGAGACGTCCGCCGCCCCGGTCGCGGGCTCGCCGGGCGCGAGGCGGTGCACGCCGCCGATGCCGCCGGTGGCGAAGACGCGGATGCCGGCGAGCGCGGCCACCGCCGCGGTCGCCGCCACGGTGGTGCCGGCGTCGCGCCCGGCGGCGCAGAGCGCGGCGAGGTCCCGCGGCGACGCCTTGGCCGGCCGCCGGGCCGGGTCCGCGAGGCGCTCCAGCGCCGCGGCGTCGGCGCCGACGACGACCTCCCCGGCGATCACCGCCACGGCGGCCGGCACCGCGCCCGGGGCGCGCACCGCGTCGGCGCAGCGGCGGGCGGCCTCCAGGTTGTGCGGCGGCGGGAGGCCCTGGGCCACCACGCTCGTCTCCAGCGCCACCACCGGACCGCCGGCGGCGAGCGCCGCGCGGACCTCCTCGGCCAGCTTCAGGGGAGGGTTCACCGGGACAGTCTAGCGCCGCGGAAGGGGGCCGGGCGCGTGCTATATACCCCCGGCCCCGCCCGCCCTGCCCGGCCGGGCCCCGGTCCGAGAGGCACCCATGCTGGCGCGCGCCCGCGGCTTCGTCGTCCTCGTCTACTGCGCCATCTCGATGGCGTTCTTCTTCTTCGTGAGCCTGCCGGTGATGCTCCTCACCGGCTCGGGCGACCTGCCGATCTGGTTCGCGCGGTTCGCCTGGTCGCCCTCGTGCCTGTGGCTCACCGGCTCTCGCGTGCACCTCGAGCCGCTCCCGCCGCTGCCCGACGGCCCGCTCATCTTCGCGTCCAACCACGAGAGCGCGCTCGACATCTGGGTGCTGTTCAAGGTCCTCCCGCGCAGCGTGCGGTTCATCGCCAAGGCCGAGCTGTTCCGCCTCCCGGTGTTCGGCGCGTACATGCGGCTCGGCGGCCACGTGCCGGTGGACCGCAGCAACCACGCGCAGGCGGTGCAGTCGCTCCGCCAGGCCGGCGAGGTGGTGCGCGCCGGGACGTCGCTCATCGTGTTCCCCGAGGGCACGCGCTCGCTGGACTGCCGCGTCCACCCGTTCAAGAAGGGGCCGTTCGTGGTCGCGATGGAGGCGGGCGTGCCGGTGGTGCCGGTGGCCATCTCCGGGAGCGGGAAGGTGACGCCGAAGCGGATCATCGCCATCTGGCCCGGCCCGATCCGCGTCGCGGTGGGCGAGCCGGTGAGCCCGGCCGACTTCCCCGACCGGACCGCGCTGCTCACCGAGGTGCGCCGGCGCGTCATCGCGCTGCACCGGCGGATCGGCGGCGAGGGCGGCGACGAGGCGGCCGCGGTCGCCACCGTGGGCATGGAGGGCGTGTGAGACAGGGCGGGCGCGGGCCTACCCGCTTGTCGGGCCGCGGCGGCGGGCGGTAGGCTCGCCGGCCATGAAGGAGACGCTCCGCCCCGACCCGGTGGCCGCCGCGCAGCGCGTGACGCACCTCGCGCGCGACCTGGCCCAGGACGTCGCCGACGGCTACCGGAAGTCCACCCGCGGCTTCCGGCGGCGCGCCGCGGTGGTCGCCTCGTGGGCGCTCCTCTCGCTCGGCACGGTGTGGGTGGCGTGCCCGTCCTCCGGCCCGCGCAACGCGCTCGGCGCCGAGGTGCGGATGAGCGAGGAGGTCATCGGCACGCAGATCATGGTGTGGAACGCGTCGGATCGCCTCTGGACCGACGTGGTGCTCACGCTGGAGGGCGGCTGGACCTTCCGGACGCCCACCGTGCGCGACGGGCAGAAGCTCGTCGTCGCCACCAGCCGGTTCGAGAAGGACGGCGCGCCGGCCCCGGCGCACCTGAAGCCGCGCTCGCTCCGCGTGGAGTGCAGCGAGGGCAAGCTGGACGCGCCGCTGGCGCAGAGGTGACGCGCGTGCCCACGCCCCGCGTCCTGCTCGTGGACGACGACGCCGCCATCTGCGAGTTCCTCGCCACGCTCCTCGAGCTGGAGGGGCTCGCGCCCCGGGTCGCGCCGGGCGCGCAGGACGCGCTCGCGGCGCTGGCGGAGTCGGACGCGGTGCTCCTCGACGTGGCCATGCCGGGCGTGGACGGGCTCGAGCTGTGCCGGCGCATGCGCGCGGCCGGCTTCGGCGGGCCGATCCTGGTCGTCTCGGCCCGGCCCGGCCCGGACCTGCCGCGCAGGGCCGTCGAGGCGGGCGCGAGCGGCTTCGTGCGCAAGCCGTTCGACAACGCCGAGCTGATCGACTGCCTCCGCGGCTTGCTCGCCGCCGCCTGAGCCGCGCGTCCGGACGCGCGCGCTCACGGCTCGCCGTCGCCCGGCGGGCTGGCGCCGCCGCGGTCGTCCTGCTCCGCCTCCGCGGCCCGGTCCGCCCGGCGCCGGCGCGCTGCCTCCCAGCCGGCGCGCCGCCGCTCCAGCACCTCGCGGGCGCGCGACGCGGCCCTCAGTGCGGCCAGGGCGGCCTCGAGGGCCTCCCCGCGCGCGACCACCGCCGCCTCCGCGCCCCGGAGCGCGGCCGCGAGCGCCTCCGTCTCGTCCCGCAGCCGCGCCGCGTGGCGGGCGCCGGCGGCGAGCGCCGCCGCGGAGCCCGGGGCCGGCACCGCCCGCCCCGCCGCCCGGGCCGCCCGGCGCGCCAGCTCGAGCGCCGCCGCGCCCCCCGCGCGCGCGGCCTCGGCGGCCTCCAGCGACGCCCGGGACGCCGCGACCGCCGCGCGCGCCGCGTCCTCCTCGCGCCGCCGGAGCGCCTCCAGCGCGGCGAGCGGGAACGCCTCGCCGCTCACCCGGCCAGCGCCTCCAGCCGCCGCAGCGTCTCCTCGAACGGCGCCGGCTCGCCGAGGGGCTGCCGGAGGAACGCCTCGAGCGCCGGCAGCCGCGCCAGGGCCAGGTCCGCCTCGGGATCCCCGCCCGCGCGGTAGGCGCCGAGCGCCACCAGGTCGCGCACGCGCGCGTGCGCCGCGAGCAGCGCCCGCACCCGGCCGGCCGCCGCCAGGTGGTCCGGGCCCGCCACCGCGGGCATGACGCGCGAGAGGCTCTGGAGCGGGTCCACCGCCGGGAAGCGGCCGCCGGCCGCCACCGCGCGGTCGAGCACCACGTGCCCGTCGAGGATGCCCCGGACCTCGTCGGCGATGGGCTCCTCGAGGTCGCCGCCCGCCACCAGCACCGTGTACACGGCGGTGATCCCGCCGCGGGCGCGGTTGCCGGCCCGCTCCAGCAGCCGCGGCAGCGCCGCGAACACCGAGGGCGGGTAGCCCTGCCGCGCCGGCGGCTCGCCCGCGGCCAGCCCCACCTCGCGGAGCGCGCGGGCGTAGCGCGTCACCGAGTCCACCAGCAGGAGCACCCGGTCGCCGCGCTCCGCGAACCACTCCGCCACCGCGGTGGCCACGTGCGCGGCCTTGAGGCGCACCAGCGCCGGCGCGTCGCTGGTGGCCGCCACCACCACGCTGCGCGCCAGCCCGTCCGCCCCCAGCGGCCCCTCCAGGAACTCGCGCACCTCGCGCCCGCGCTCGCCGACGAGGCACACCACGCACAGGTCGGCGCGCGCGCCGCGGGCGAGCTGGCCGAGCAGCGTGGACTTGCCCACGCCGGAGCCGGCGAACAGCCCGATCCGCTGCCCCTCCCCGGCGGTGAGGAGGCCGTCGAGCACCCGCACGCCGAGCGGGAGCGGCGCCGCCACCGGGCGGCGCGCGAGCGGGTTCGGCGCGGGCCGATCCACCGCCCACTCCTCCAGCCCGGCCGGCAGCGGCGCGCCGTCGAGCGGCCGGCCCAGGCCGTCCAGCACCCGCCCCAGCAGCCCGGGCCCGACGCGGATGGCGTGCGGCCGGCCGGTGGGGATGACCTCCGCGTCGAGCCCCACGCCGCCGAGCTCGCCGAACGGCACCAGCACGGCGCGGTCGTCGCGTAGCCCGACCACCTCCGCCAGCAGCGGCTCGCGCCCGGGCGCGCGGAGCTCCACCGCTTCGCCCTGCCGGACGCCGCCGACCGCCGCCTCCAGCACCAGGCCGGTGAGCCGGGTCACCCGGCCGCGCAGCGGGAGCGGCGCGGCCTCCCCCAGCGCGGTGCGCACCCGCCCCAGGTCCACGGTCACGGCGCCTCCTCCAGCGCGCGCTCCAGCGCGGCGAGCTGGGCCTCCACGCGCGCGTCGATGCGCCCGGCCTCGGTCTCGACCACCACCGCGCCGGGCGGGAGCCCCGGGTCCTCGCGCAGCGCCGGCCCCTCCGGGCGCGCCAGGAGCCCCGCCAGCCGCGAGCGGGCCGGCTCGGCGCGCAGGCGGGCCGCGTCGGCCGGGCTCACCCGCAGGACCACCTCGCGCCGCTCGCGCGCCCGGACCAGCGCCTGCGCCGCGAGGTCGGCCACCGCCTCCGGCGCCGCCGCCAGCTCGCGCCCGAGCAGCTGGCGCGCGACGTCGAGCGCCAGGCGCGCCACCTCGCGCTCGAGCCCGGCGAGGCGAGCCGCGCGCGCCTCGCCGGCGGTCGCGAGCGCGGCCGCGGCCCGGGCCAGCCCCTCCTCGCGGCCCTCCCGCACCGCCTCGGCGCGGACCGCGTCCCGCTCCGCGCCGGCCGCCTCGCGGAGCCGCGCGGCCTCGGCGCGCGCCTCCTCCACGAGCGCGCGCGCCCGTTCGCCCGCCTCGTAGACCGCGCCCGCGATGCGACGGCCGCCCGGGCCGTCCTTCAGCACCCTCGACATGCGCCCTCCGCGCCGGGCGCCGATTCTACTACGGGTAAGGGGCCGGACCCGCACGCTGCGCGAAGGGGCCCCTTGCGGCGGCCGCGCGGGCGGGGACGGGGTCCGGAGAGACGACGAGGCCCGCCTCCGGTTCGGGGGCGGGCCTCGGGTTGGCCGCGGGACGCGGCGCGGAGCTGCGCCCGGGCTAGGCGGCGTCGCGCTCGACGGGCTGGAGGTACCGGTGCAGGAACTGCTTCGTCTTCAGCTCCACCTGGCGGACGCGCTCGCGCGACACGCCCCAGCGCTTCCCGATCTCCTCCAGCGTGCGCGGCTGGTCCTGCTCGAGCCGGTTGTGCACGATGTCCCAGCCCAGCTCGCCGATCCGCTTGCGGACCTTGCCGAGCGCGTCGCGGACCTCGCGGTCCCCCTCGCCGGACAGGTAGGTGTCCTCCGGCCCGGGGCCGTCGTCCTCGATGCGCTCGAGGTGGGTGGCGTCACCCTCCTCGTCGATGGCGCTGTCGAGCGACAGGTCCGGCTGGGCGACGGTGCCGCTCTGCGGCCGCACCGTCGAGCGCGCCTCCTTGAGGTACTTCCCGATGTAGGCGCGGATCCACCACACCGCGTACGTCGAGAAGCGCGTGCCGGCGTGCGGGTCGAACTTCTCGACGGCGCGCATCAGGCCGACGTTGCCCTCCTGGATCAGGTCGTCGAGCCGCACCGTGCCCCGGCGCTGCTTGCGCGCGATGGCGACCACGAACGCGAGGTTGTGCCGGACCAGCTTCTGCTTCGCCGACACCTCGCCCTTGCGCGCGCGGATGGCGAGCGCGTGCTCGTCCTCGCGGGTGAGCGGCGGAAAGTCGCGGACCGCCTTGAGGTAGGGGGCCAGCTCATCGAACTCCTTGCTGCCTCTCTGCGTGCTCGCCGTCCTCATTCCGTTGCCTCTCTACCTGTCCTGTCCTGCGTCAATCCATCTCGGGGAGGTTACGTAACGTCAGGTTAGATTAATGGACCGAATCAGTCAAGTAGCCCGGAACCGACCGCCACGACGGGCTTCTTCGCCGTCCCCTGCTCTGCCGCCGCGCCGTCGTCTCCGGATTCCGCCAATATGAACATGAGCCCGGATTCCGCATTCCGGTCCCATGCGAGCGCCCGCCTGTCCCACGTCAAACCACTGGGCTTGCGGCAGATCAAGTCGAAACCGAACTCCGATCGGGGCGGCCGAGGCGCGGCGGTCCGCCACAGCCGATAAGCGGGTGCTTACCGGCCCGGACAACTTCATGCGCCCGATCAAAAAGGAAAGGGCCCGGCCCCTTCTGGGACCGGACCCTTGGTCTCGGCGAGGCGTTCGCCGGGCGGCTCGCTACTCCTCCGCCCCGACGGCCAGGGCCTCCTCCGCCTCCTCGACCGCGTCCACCGGGGTCTCCACCTCGATGTCGAGGTGCTTGTAGGCCCCGAGGCCGGTGCCGGCCGGCACCAGGCGGCCCATGATGACGTTCTCCTTCAGGCCGCGCAGGTAGTCCACCTTGCCGCTGATGGCGGCCTCGGTCAGCACCTTCGTGGTCTCCTGGAACGACGAGGCCGAGATGAAGGACTCGGTCGAGAGCGACGCCTTGGTGATGCCGAGCAGCAGCGGCTCACCCTGGGCGGCGCGGCCGCCGGCCTTCAGCACGCGCTCGTTCTCCTCCTCGAACGCGAACTTCTCGACCTGCTCGTCCGCCAGGAACTCGGTGTCGCCCACGTCCACGATCCGCACGCGGCGCAGCATCTGCCGCACGATCGTCTCGATGTGCTTGTCGTTGATCTTCACGCCCTGGAGCCGGTAGACCTCCTGCACCTCGTCCACCAGCCAGCGCGCGAGCTCCTTCTCACCGAGCACCCGCAGGATGTCGTGCGGGTTCGCGGCGCCGTCCATGAGCGCCTCGCCCGCGCGGACGCGGTCGCCGGTGTGGACGGAGATGTGCTTGCCCTTGCCGATCAGGTACTCCTTCGCGAGATCGGGCCGGAGCTTGCCGTCCACCTCGGGCGTGATGACCACCTTGCGCTTGCCCTTGGTGTCCTTGCCGAACGCCACCACGCCGTCGATCTCGGAGATGACCGCGTGCTCCTTGGGCTTGCGGGCCTCGAAGAGCTCGGCGACGCGCGGGAGACCGCCGGTGATGTCCTTGGTCTTGGTGGTCTCGCGGGGCATCTTGGCGATGACGTCGCCGGCGTCCACCTCGTCGCCGTCGTTCACCACCAGGTTCGCGCCCTCCGGCAGCATGTAGCGGGCGTCGGCGTCGGAGTTGGCGAGCTTCTTGGTCTTGCCCTCCTCGTCCTTGATCGAGATGCGCGGCCGGGCGTCCGGGTCCTTGGAGGCGATGACCGCCTTGCGGGCCAGGCCGGTGATCTCGTCCACCTGCTCGCTGATGGTGACGCCGTCCACGAGGTCGCCGTACTTCACGCGGCCGGCCACCTCGGTGATGATCGGCATCGAGTAGGGATCCCACTCGGCCAGCAGCTGGTTCGCCTCGACCTTCTGGCCCTCGCGGACCAGCAGCTTGGCGCCGTACACCACGCCGTAGCGCTCGCGCTCGCGGCCCTGGTCGTCGGTGACGATGATCTCGCCGTTCCGGTTCATCACGATGAGCGTGCCGTCGTGCTTCTTGGCCACGCTCACGTTGTTGAACTTGATCAGGCCGGCGTTGCGGTTCTCGATGGTGGACTGCTCGGCCCGCCGCGACGCCGCGCCGCCGATGTGGAACGTCCGCATCGTCAGCTGGGTGCCCGGCTCGCCGATCGACTGGGCGGCGATGACGCCGACCGCCTCGCCGATGTTCACCTTGCGCCCGCGGGCGAGGTCGCGCCCGTAGCACTCGACGCAGATGCCGCGCCGCGCCTGGCAGGTGAGCACCGAGCGGATCTTCACCTTGTCGATGCCCGAGTTCTCGATGAGCTTGACCCTGCCCTCGTCGATCTCCTCGTTGGCCTTCACCAGCACGTTGCCGGAGAACGCGTCGAGGATGTCGTCGAGCGCGACGCGGCCGAGGATGCGCTCGCCCATCGGCTCGATGATCTCGCCGCCCTCGACCAGCGCGCCGAGCGTGATGCCGTCCATCGCGCCGCAGTCGTACTCGGTGATGATCGCGTCCTGGGCCACGTCCACCAGGCGGCGGGTCAGGTAGCCGGAGTTCGCGGTCTTGAGCGCCGTGTCGGCGAGGCCCTTGCGGGCGCCGTGCGTCGAGATGAAGTACTGGAGGACGTTGAGGCCCTCGCGGAAGTTCGCCGTGATCGGGGTCTCGATGATCTCGCCCGACGGCTTGGCCATCAGGCCGCGCATGCCGGCGAGCTGCCGGATCTGCTGCGCGGAGCCGCGGGCGCCCGAGTCGGCCATGATGTAGATCGGGTTGAACGACGGCTGCCGGCGCTCCTCGCGCTTGCCGTCCTTGCCCGTCCCCACCGCGGTCTCGGTCCCGATCTCGCCCATCATCTCCTGCGCCACCTCCTCGGTGACCTGGGCCCAGATGTCGATGACCTTGTTGTACCGCTCGCCGATGGTGATGAGGCCCTCGGTGTACTGGGCCTGGATGTCGTCCACCTCGCGCGTGGCGCGCTCGAGCAGGTCCACCTTCTTCCGCGGGATCACCATGTTGTCGAGCGCGATCGAGATGCCGGCCCGGGTGGCGTTCCCGTAGCCCATCGAGCGGACGCGGTCGGCGAGGAGGACGGTCTCCTTCTCGCCGCACAGGCGGTAGGTCAGGTCGATGAGGCCCTGCAGCTGCTTCTTGTCCATCACCTTGTTGATGGCGTCGAAGGACAGCCGGCGCGGGACGATGTCGTAGAGCAGCACGCGGCCGACGGTCGTCTCGACCCGCTTGCCGTCCATGCGGACCCAGACCTTCGCCTGCAGGTCCACCTCGCCCTGGTCGTACGCGGCGCGGACCTCCTCCGGGCTCGCGAACACCTTGCCCTCGCCGCGCGCGAACGCGCGCTCGCGGGTCATGTAGTAGATGCCGAGCACGATGTCCTGCGACGGCACGATGATCGGCTTGCCGTGCGCCGGGGACAGGATGTTGTTCGTGCTCATCATGAGCACGCGGGCCTCCATCTGCGCCTCGATGGAGAGCGGCACGTGCACGGCCATCTGGTCGCCGTCGAAGTCGGCGTTGAAGGCGGTGCAGACCAGCGGGTGGAGCTGGATGGCCTTGCCCTCGATCAGCACCGGCTCGAACGCCTGGATGCCGAGGCGGTGGAGCGTGGGGGCGCGGTTGAGGAGCACCGGGTGCTCGCGGATCACCTCGTCGAGGATGTCCCAGACCTCGGGGCGCTCCTTCTCCACCATCTTCTTCGCGCTCTTGATGGTGGTGACGTACCCCTTCTCCTCGAGCTTGTTGTAGATGAACGGCTTGAACAGCTCGAGCGCCATGATCTTGGGCAGGCCGCACTGGTGGAGCTTGAGCTCCGGGCCGACCACGATCACCGAGCGGCCGGAGTAGTCCACGCGCTTGCCGAGCAGGTTCTGGCGGAACCGGCCCTGCTTGCCCTTCAGCATGTCGGAGAGCGACTTCAGCGGCCGCTTGTTCGGGCCGGTGATGGTCTTGCCGCGCCGGCCGTTGTCGAACAGCGCGTCCACCGCCTCCTGCAGCATCCGCTTCTCGTTGCGGATGATGATGTCGGGGGCGTTCAGCTCCTGGAGCCGCTTCAGGCGGTTGTTGCGGTTGATGACGCGCCGGTAGAGGTCGTTCAGGTCGGAGGTCGCGAAGCGGCCGCCGTCGAGCGGGACGAGCGGGCGGAGGTCCGGCGGGATCACCGGGATGACCTCCAGCATCATCCACTCCGGCTTGTTGCCGGAGGCGACGAACGCCTCCACCACCTTCAGGCGCTTGGCGATCTTCTTCCGCTTCGCGTCGCTGGTGGCCTCCTTCATCTCGGCGCGCAGCTCGTTGGCGAGGCCGGGGATGCCCTCGCCGTGCTCCTTGCTGGCCGGGCCGACGCCGCGGAGCAGGCCGAGCACCGCCTCGCCGCCCATGCCGGCGGAGAACGCGTCGTCGCCGAACTCGTCGAGCGCCTTCTGGTAGCGGTCCTCGGAGAGGAGCTCGCCCCGCTGGAAGGTGGTCTCCTTCGGGTCGATGACGATGTACGACTCGCAGTAAAGAACCTTCTCCAGGTCCTTCAGCGTGATGTCGAGCAGGTTGCCGATGCGGCTGGGCAGCGACTTCAGGAACCAGATGTGCGCGACCGGCGTGGCCAGCGTGATGTGGCCGAGCCGCTCACGGCGCACCTTGGACTGGATCACCTCGACGCCGCACTTCTCGCAGACCACGCCCCGGTGCTTCATGCGCTTGTACTTGCCGCAGTTGCACTCGTAGTCCTTCACCGGGCCGAAGATCTTCGCGCAGAAGAGGCCGTCCCGCTCCGGCTTGAACGTCCGGTAGTTGATGGTCTCCGGCTTCTTCACCTCGCCGTGCGACCACTGCCGGATCTTGTCCGGGCTCGCGAGCGAGATCCGGATGGCCGAGAACGAGAGCGGGTCCTTCGGCTTCTCGAAGAAATTGAAGATGTCCTTCACGTCGACTCCCTGGAAAGCTGGGAAACCTGATCAGCACCCTCGCGCCGGCCCCCTCCCCGCCCTGGCGGGGAGAGGGAGGGCGCGGCCCCGGACGCGCGCGCTACGCGCTGCTCTTCTCCCCCGACGCGACCGCGCCGCGCGGCGCGCCCAGCGGGCCGCCGCCGAGGTCGCGCTCGGCGGCCTCGCGCGCCGCCTGCGCCTCCGGCGTCTCGAGCAGCTCCACGTCGAGCGCGAGGCTCTGGAGCTCCTTGATGAGCACGTTGAACGACTCGGGCAGCCCGGACTCGAGCGTGTTCTCGCCCTTGACGATCGCCTCGTACATGCGGGTGCGGCCGACCACGTCGTCGGACTTCACCGTGAGGAACTCCTGGAGCGAGTAGGCCGCGCCGTAGGCCTCCATCGCCCAGACCTCCATCTCGCCCAGGCGCTGGCCGCCGAACTGGGCCTTGCCGCCCAGCGGCTGCTGCGTGACGAGCGAGTACGGCCCGATGCTCCGGGCGTGGATCTTCTCGTCCACGAGGTGGTGCAGCTTCAGCATGTACATGACGCCCACCGTCACGTCCTGGTCGAACGGCTCGCCGGTGCGGCCGTCGAACAGGATCGACTGCAGCGTCGCGGAGCCCTCCTCCATGAGGGCCTTCATCTCGTCCTCGCGGGCGCCGTCGAACACCGGGGTCGCGACGTGCATGCCGCGGCGGAGCTTCTGCGCCAGCTTCGGCAGCTCCTTCTCGGGCACGTCGTCGATGAGCGCGGCCAGCCGATCGCTGGCGGGGCCGCCCTCGGTGCCGGCGAACGCGGCGCGGAGCTTCTTGCGCAGCTGCTCGGGGCCGTACTCCTTCTCGATCATCTCCTGCAGCCGGAGGCCGACGTTGCGCGCGGCCCAGCCCAGGTGCGTCTCGAGGATCTGCCCGACGTTCATGCGCGACGGCACGCCGAGCGGGTTGAGCACGATGTCCACCGGGGTGCCGTCCTCGAGGTACGGCAGGTCCTCCTCGGGCAGCACGCGCGAGACCACGCCCTTGTTGCCGTGGCGGCCGGCCATCTTGTCGCCGACGGCCAGCTTGCGCTTGATGGCGACGTACACCTTCACCATCTTGATGACGCCCGGCGGCAGCTCGTCGCCCTTCTTCAGGCGGCCGATCTTCTCGCCGAAGAGCAGCTTCACGAGCTCCTTCTGCTCCTCGAAGTTGTCGATGATCTTCCGCGCCAGGTCCTGCACGTCGCCGGCGACGGCGATCTCGCCCCAGTAGCGCTGCGGGACGGTGTCGAGCAGCGCGTCGTCGAGGACGTCGCCCTTCTTCAGGAGCTGCTCGCCCTTGTCGTCCACCAGGCGGGCCGTGACCTCCTTGCCGAGGAGCAGGCGGCGGATCTTCTGGAACGCCGAGTCCTGGATGATGCGGATCTCGTCGTTCTGGTCCTTGAGGAGCTTCGCCTCCTCCATCTCCTCGATGGCCTTGGCGCGCTCGTCCTTCTCGACGCCCTTGCGGCTGAACACCTTGGCGTTGATCACCGTGCCGGAGACGCCCGGCGGCACGCGCAGCGAGCTGTCGCGGACGTCGCCGGCCTTCTCGCCGAAGATGGCGCGGAGGAGCTTCTCCTCCGGCGAGAGCTGGGTCTCGCCCTTCGGCGTGATCTTGCCGACCAGGATGTCACCGGGCTTCACCTCGGCGCCGATGCGGATGATGCCGGACTCGTCGAGGTCCTTGAGGGCCTCCTCGCCGACGTTCGGGATGTCCCGGGTGATCTCCTCCTTGCCGAGCTTGGTGTCGCGCGCGACGCACTCGAACTCCTCGATGTGCACCGACGTGAACACGTCCTCCTTGATGAGGCGCTCGGAGAGGAGGATGGAGTCCTCGAAGTTGTAGCCCTGCCACGGCATGAACGCGACCACCACGTTCTGGCCGAGCGCGAGCTCGCCCATCTCGGTGGCCGGGCCGTCGGCGATGACGTCGCCCTTCCGCACCCGCTCGCCCGGCTTCACGATGGGCTTCTGGTTGATGCAGGTGTTCTGGTTGGAGCGCTGGTACTTGATGAGGTTGTAGATGTCGACCTCGTTGGCGACGTCGGTCGCCGAGGTCGGCACGTCGGCCTTCACCACGATGCGCGAGGCGTCCACCGACTGCACCACGCCGTCGCGCTTCGCGACCGTGGTCACGCCGGAGTCGCGGGCCACGATGGCCTCGATGCCGGTGCCCACCAGCGGCGCCTGGGTGCGGAGCAGCGGCACCGCCTGGCGCTGCATGTTCGAGCCCATGAGCGCGCGGTTCGCGTCGTCGTTCTCGAGGAACGGCACCAGCGAGGCGGCCACGGACACGAGCTGGTTCGGGCTCACGTCCATCAGGTCCACCTCGTCCGGGCGGACGTAGATGTACTCGCCCTCCTTGCGGCACCAGACCTTCGCCTCGGTGAAGTTGCCCTTCTTGTCCACCGGCGCGTTCGCCTGGGCGATGATGTGCTTCTCCTCCTCGAGCGCGGAGTAGAAGGTCACCTCGTCGGTCACCCGGCCCTTCTCCACCTTGCGGTACGGCGTCTCGACGAAGCCGTACTCGTTCACGCGGGCGTAGGTGGACAGCGACGCGATCAGGCCGATGTTCGGGCCTTCCGGCGTCTCGATCGGGCAGATGCGGCCGTAGTGCGTGGAGTGGACGTCGCGCACCTCGAAGCCGGCGCGCTCGCGGGTCAGGCCGCCCGGCCCGAGGGCCGAGAGGCGCCGCTTGTGCGTGACCTCGGAGAGCGGGTTCGTCTGGTCCATGAACTGCGAGAGCTGGCTCGACCCGAAGAACTCCTTGATCACCGCGGTCACCGGCTTCGCGTTGATCAGGTCGTGCGGCATGAGCGTCTCGATCTCCTGGAGGCTCATGCGCTCCTTGATCGCCCGCTCCATGCGCACCAGGCCGATGCGGTACTGGTTCTCGAGCAGCTCGCCCACCGCGCGGACGCGGCGGTTGCCGAGGTGGTCGATGTCGTCCACGTCCTTGTTCGGCTTGCCGTTCTTGAGGTCGATGAGGAAGCGGACGACCTCGAGGATGTCGCGCTTGGTGAGGACCGTGTTCTCGAGCGGCTCCTCGATGCCGAACTTGTAGTTCAGCTTGAGGCGGCCGACCTTCGACAGGTCGTAGCGCTCGGCGTTGAAGAACAGGTTGACGAAGAGGTTCGTCGCGGTCTCCGGCGTCGGCGGGTCGCCGGGGCGGAGGCGGCGGTAGATCTCCATGATCGCCTCCTCCGGCGTGGAGATCTTGTCCTGCATGAGCGTGTCGCGGAGCGCGGGCAGGATGTTCAGGTTGTCGATGAAGAGGACCTTGAACTCGTTGATGTTCCGCTTGCGCAGCTCCTCGACCTTGGCCTCGGTGACCTCCTCGTTCACCTCGAGGAGCACCTCGCCCGTGGTCTCGTCCACCACGTCCTCGGCGGAGATCTTGGTGTAGACCTCCTCCGGCTCCACCGGGAGCGACTTCATCTTCGCCGCGACCAGCTTCTTGATCGCGCTCTCGGTGTACTTGCGGTTCTTCTTGACGATCACCTCGCTCGACTTGGGATCGCGGATGTCGCGCGTGGCGCGCTGGCCCTTGAGCAGGTCGGGGACGAGGTCCTTCTCGAACTTGCCCTTCCCCTCCACCCGGATCGTCTCGGTGTCGTAGTAGTACTTGAGGATCTCCTCGGCCGACCCGTGGAACTCCACCGGGTCCTTCTTGGCCGTGTCCGGCGTCGCGCCGAGCGCGCGCAGCAGCACCGTGGCCGGCAGCTTGCGGCGCCGGTCGATGCGGACGTAGAGGATGTCCTTGTGATCGAACTCGAAGTCGATCCACGAGCCGCGGTACGGGATGATCCGGGCGTTGTAGAGCAGCTTGCCGGACGAGTGGCTCTTGCCCTTGTCGTGGTCGAAGAACGCGCCCGGGGAGCGGTGGAGCTGGCTGACGACGACGCGCTCGGTCCCGTTGATGATGAAGGTCCCGTTCTCCGTCATGAGCGGGATCTCGCCGAAGTAGACCTCCTGCTCCTTGACGTCGCGGATGGACTGCGCGCCCGTCTCCTCGTCCTTGTCCCAGACGACCAGGCGGACGACCACCTTGATCGGCGCGGAGTACGTCATCCCGCGCTGGTGGCACTCGTCCACGTCGTACTTGGGCTTCTCGAGGTGGTAGCTCACGAACTCGAGCGAGCTGGTCTCGTTGAAGTCCTTGATGGGGAAGACGGACTTGAAGACCCCCTGGAGACCGGTATCGTCCCGCTTCTCGGGCGGGACGTCGGCCTGCAAGAACTTGTCGTAGGAGAATTTCTGGATGGCGATGAGGTTGGGGATCTCGGCGATCTTGTTGATCTTCCCGAAGTTCCGCCGGATCCGGAAGTTGTTCTGAATCGTCGTCGCCATCGATTTCGGTCCTCTTTCCCCAACGAGACCCGCCACAAAAGGGTCTAGCCGGCCGCCGGGCCGGCTATCCTGCGTCGCCCGGCCGAGCGGCCGGAAATCCAGGAATCGTTGATGGGATGGGGGTTTGTAACGGCTCGACCCTCGCCCGTCAAAGATTCCAACGTGGGCCACGGCGGGGCGGCTTGCAACCCCGCCCCGCCGTGCCCAGGAACGGCGAACGGTCCTACTTGACCTCGACCTTGGCGCCAGCGGCCTCGAGCTTCTTCTTGAGCTCCTCGGCCTCGGCCTTGGCGACGCCGGCCTTGACCTCCTTCGGCGCGCCCTCGACCAGGTCCTTGGCCTCCTTGAGGCCGAGGCCCGTGATCGCGCGGACCTCCTTGATCACGTTGATCTTGTTCGCGCCGGCGTCGGCGAGGACCACCGTGAACTCGGTCTTCTCCTCGACCGGCGCCGCGGCGGCGGCGGGGCCACCGGCCATCATCACCGGAGCGGCGGCGGCGGACACGCCCCACTTCTCCTCGAGCTGCTTCACCAGCTCCGCGGCCTCCATGATGGTGAGGCCCGAGAGCTGCTCAACGATCGCATTCAGATCGGCCATCGCTTCTTCCTCTTCTCTCCGCCGGGCCGTCCCTGACGGCCCGATGCGTCTCATTGGCCCGCGCAACCGCGCGCGGGCGGTTCACGTACCGTTTAACCCTGCTTCTCGAGCTGCTCGTGGCGGGCGCCGACCACCCGGGCCAGCTGCTGGCCAGGGGTGCCGACGAGGCGCGCGAGCTTGGTCGCGGGCTGGGCGATCATCGCGGCGATCTGGCCGCGGAGCTCCTTCAGGCCCGGCAGCTTCGCGAGGGCCTGAACGCCCTTCGCGTCGACGACCTTGCCTTCGATGATCGCGGTCCTGATGACGAAGTTCTCGCGGTCCTTCATGAAGTCCGCGAGGAGCTTCGCCGGGGTGACGACGTCGTCGTACGACATGACGAGGGCCGTCGGCCCCACGAACCGATCCGCCACCGGCTCCACCGGCGTGCCCTTGGCGGCGCGCGCGGCGAGGGTGTTCTTCACGATGCGGTAGTCGATCTTCGCGTCGCGGAGCTTCTTGCGAAGATCCGTGACGACCGCGACGTTCAGCCCCTTCGGCTCCGCGACGATGGCCGCCTTCGCCTTCGCCATCTTCTCGTGGAGCTCACCGATGACCTGCTCTTTTTCCGTCCGGTTCAAGTTGACTCACCACCTCTCCGGCCGGCCGGCGCGTCGCGCCGGGCTCGGCGTCGTTCGGGTCTCGGACCGGACGTCCGGTACGAAAACCCCCTGGCCAAGCAGGGGACGCTGCGGTGAATCGCAGTTCCCGTCTCGGCGGGTCGGATCCGCGAGGATCCGCTTGGCCGCTGTCCGCTCCGAACTGCGCTCGCACCGGAGCGGTGGCAGCGGGCCCGCTGTCTTGGACCAGAACCCCGGCGGCGAGATTGCCGCCGGGAACTCCTGAAGCGCTTACGCGTGCTGCGCGGCGAGCTCCGCCAGGTCCAGCTTGATGCCGGGGCCCATGGTGGTGCTCAGGGTGACGTTCTTGACGTACACGCCCTTCGCCGTCTGCGGCTTCGCCTTGTAGATGACCTCCATGATCGCGCTGAAGTTCGCCTTCAGCTTCTCCGGATCGAAGGAGGCCTTCCCGAACGGCACGTGCACGATGCCCGCCTTCTCGACGCGGAACTCGACCTTGCCGGCCTTCTGCTCCTTCACGGCGCGGGCGAGGTCCATCGTGACGGTGCCGACCTTCGGGTTCGGCATCAGGCCGCGGGGCCCGAGGATCTTACCGAGGCGGCCGACCACGCCCATCATGTCCGGGGTGGCGATGAGCTTGTCGAAGTCCATGAAGCCGCCCTGGATCTTCTCGGCCAGGTCCTCGGCGCCGACGATGTCCGCGCCGGCCTCCTGGGCCTCCTTGGCCTTGTCGCCCTTCGCGAACACCGCCAGGCGGACGGTCTTGCCCATGCCGTGCGGCAGCACGACGGCGCCGCGGACCACCTGGTCGGCGTGCTTCGGGTCCACGCCCAGGTTGATGGACGCGTCCACCGTCTCGTCGAACTTCTTGGTGGCGGTCTGCTTCACGAGGCTCATCGCCTCGTCGAGCTTGTAGCGCTTGGCGCGATCCACCTTCTCGGCGGCCGCCTTGTACTTCTTCGCAACGTGAGCCATGTGCGTGTCCTCCCGGCTAGCCGACGATCTCGATGCCCATGGACAGGGCGGTCCCCTCGACGGTCCGCATCGCGGCCTCCAGGGTGCCCGCCGTCATGTCCTGCATCTTGGTCTTCGCGATCTGCTCCACCTGCTTGCGCGTCACCTGCCCGACCTTCTCCTTGCCGGGCTTGTGCGCGCCGGAGCCCTTCTTCTTCTCCGTGTGGAGGCCGGCCGCCTTCTTGAGGAGGATCGCGGCGGGCGGGGTCTTCAGGACGAAGGTGAAGGACCGGTCCTGGTACACCGTGATGATGACCGGGATGATGAGGGCTTCCTTCGCCTGGGCCTGCGTCGCCGCGTTGAACTGCTTGCAGAACTCCATGATGTTGACGCCGTGCTGGCCGAGCGCCGGGCCCACGGGCGGGGCCGGGTTCGCCTTTCCGGCGGGGAGCTGCAGCTTGATCTGTCCCGTGACCTTCTTCATCGTTGCTCCTCGCGTGGTGCAAGCGAGCTCATCGCTCTCCCACGCCGTCGTTCCCCCCGCGGCGGACGCCGCGGGGCCCTGCAAAGGCTAGGTCTTCTCCACCTGCATGAAGTCGAGCTCGACCGGCGTGGCGCGGCCGAAGATCGAGACCAGCACCCGGAGCTTGCCCTTGTCCGGCTTGACCTCCTCGACGGTGCCGTTGAAGTTCGAGAACGGGCCGTCGGTCACGCGGACCGAGTCGCCCTCCTCGAACTGCACCTTGGGCTTCGGCTTGAGCGAGCCCTCGGAGATCTGGGTGGTGAGGCGCTGCACCTCGATGTCGGACACCGCCGGGACCTGGTCCGGCGTCTTGGCGTTGCCCACGAACCCGGTGACCTTCGGCGTCCCCTTCACGAGGTGCCAGGTCTGCAGGTTCATCTCCATGTTCACCAGGATGTAGCCGGGGAAGAACTTCCGCTTGGAGGTCTTCTTCTCCCCCTTCACCATCTCCTGGACCACCTCCATCGGGATGAGCACCTCGCCGAACGAGTCCTGCAGCGCGTGCTGCCGGATGCGCTCGTCGAGCGACTTCTTCACCTTGTTCTCGAACCCCGAGTAGGTGTGGACGACGTACCACTTCTTCGCCATGACCGCTCCGTTCCGTCGCCCGCGCGTCGATTCCAGAAAACGCCGATGGAGCCGTGCTGGCGGCCCCCAACCGCCGCGGCTCCGTCCCGGCCGCGAAGAACGCGGGGACCTCAGTAGATCTTCGAGCTCAGCCAGCTCCAGACGAGGTCGAAGAGACCGAGGATGACCGCCGCCACGGCGGACGCGACGATCACCGCCACGGTGGCGGCGCGCGTCTCGCGCATGGTCGGCCAGGTGACCCGCCGGAGCTCGAGCGCCACCTCCAGCGACACCTGCTGCGTCTTCGGGATCCGCCAGACCACCACCGCGGTCGCGATGGCGAGCGCGAAGCCCGCCACCGTGGACAGCGTCCAGTCGCTGAACACCGCGAAGTCGTTGACGCCCGCGTACCCGAGCGACAGCTCGAGGACCTTCTCCAGGAAGATCCCCAGCGCGATGGCCGCGAGCACGTAGAAGATCGCTACGACGCGCTTCGGCTGATCGACCCCGCCGACGTTGTCCATGACCCTCGACCTTCGGCTTCGGAGGGCGGGGCCGCCCGCAGACGGCCCCGCCCCGTTCTGTCTGGCAGGCCAGGAGGGATTCGAACCCCCAACCCGCGGTTTTGGAGACCGCTGCTCTACCGTTCGAGCTACTGGCCTAGGTGCCGCGCGGCTACTTCGTCTCCTTGTGCTCCACGTGCTTGCGGCAGCGCGGGCAGTACTTGGAGAGCGTGAGCTTGTCCTGCGTCTTCTTCTTGTTCTTGGTGGTCGTGTAGTTCCGCTCTTTGCAGGTCTTGCACTCGAGCGTGATGATGCTGCGATTGCCGGCCATGACGTCCTTCTTTCCTTACTGGATGACCTCGGCGACCACGCCCGCGCCGACCGTGCGGCCGCCCTCGCGGATGGCGAACCGGAGCTCCTTCTCCATCGCGATGGGGGTGATCAGCTCCACCTCCATCCCGATGTTGTCGCCCGGCATCACCATCTCGACTCCCTGCGGCAGCTGCACCGACCCCGTCACGTCCGTCGTCCGGAAGTAGAACTGCGGCCGGTAGCCGTTGAAGAACGGGGTGTGACGACCACCCTCCTCCTTCGTCAGCACGTACACCTCGGCCTTGAACTTCGTGTGCGGCGTGATCGACCCCGGCTTCGCCAGCACCTGACCGCGCTCCACCTCCTCGCGCTTCAGGCCGCGCAGCAGCGCCCCGATGTTGTCGCCCGCACGCCCCTCGTCCAGCAGCTTGCGGAACATCTCGACGCCGGTCACCACCGTCTTCGCCGTCGCCTTCAGCCCGACGACCTCGACCTCCTCGCCGACCTTCACGATCCCGCGCTCCACGCGCCCCGTCGCCACCGTCCCGCGGCCCGAGATCGAGAACACGTCCTCGACCGGCATCAGGAACGGCTTGTCCGTCGCGCGCTGCGGCGTCGGGATGTAGGCGTCCACCGCCTCCATCAGCTTGAAGATCGCCTGCTCCCCGAGCTCGCCCTTGTCGCCCTCCAGCGCCTTCAGCGCCGACCCCTTCACGATCGGGATCTCGTTGCCCGGGAAGTCGTACTCGCTCAGCAGCTCCCGGACCTCCAGCTCCACCAGATCCAGGAGCTCCTTGTCGTCCACCATGTCCACCTTGTTCAGGAAGACCACGATGTACGGCACGCCCACCTGGCGGGCCAGCAGGATGTGCTCGCGCGTCTGCGGCATCGGACCGTCCGCCGCCGACACCACCAGGATCGCGCCGTCCATCTGCGCCGCCCCGGTGATCATGTTCTTCACGTAGTCCGCGTGGCCCGGGCAGTCGACGTGCGCGTAGTGCCGCTTCTCCGTCTGGTACTCCACGTGCGCCGTCGCGATCGTGATCCCGCGCTCGCGCTCCTCCGGCGCCTTGTCGATCTGGTCGTACGCCAGGAACTGCGCCCCGCCCTTCTGCGCCAGCACCTTCGTGATCGCCGCCGTCAGCGTCGTCTTGCCGTGGTCCACGTGCCCGATCGTCCCGACGTTCACGTGCGGCTTGCTGCGCTCGAACTTCTCCTTGGCCATTGGGTACGCTCCCTGCTGTTGGCGCGTGCGCCGGATGACTCGGCTACCGCGACGGAGTGACTGAGAGCCCTCGTCCAGGATTGAACTGGAGACCTCGTCCTTACCAAGGACGCGCTCTACCGACTGAGCTACGAGGGCAATTCCTTTGATCCGACCTCACTGGAGCGGGAAACGGGATTCGAACCCGCGACATTCAGCTTGGAAGGCTGACGCTCTACCAACTGAGCTATTCCCGCAAGTTTTCCCGAACCTCTTCTTCGCTTCTCGCCCAGCGAGTTGCTGCTATCCGGTCCTGCTCAGTGGAGGGGGGTGGATTCGAACCACCGAAGGCGTAAGCCGGCAGATTTACAGTCTGCTCCCTTTGGCCGCTCGGGAACCCCTCCAGATGTCTTCACCTCGATGACGCTGCGTGAACCCCACGGCTCGCTGAGCTGGCGGTGGGATTCGAACCCGCGACCTGCTGCTTACAAGGCAGCTGCTCTACCAGCTGAGCTACGCCAGCAAAATCCTTCCCGAATCCACGACCGTCATCCCTCGGGCACGGCTCGGGCGAACCACCGCCGTCCGTTGTGGAGGGCGGTCTTTAAAATGAGTGGCCCCATCTTGTCAAGGACGCATTTCGACCGCTGATTTCGACGGGGTGCCCGCGCGCTGCCGCGCGGCCTCGTAGAGGGCGACCGCGGCCGACGCGGAGACCGACAAGCTGTCGAGATCACCCGACATGGGGATCCGCGCGGAGAGGTCGCAGGTGCGGCGCACCAGCGGCCGCAGCCCCTCCCCCTCGCTGCCCAGGACGAGCGCGGTCGGCCCCTTCAGATCGACCTCGCCGAGGGCGCGCTCGCCGTCGGCGGCGAACGCGACCGACCAGATGCCCGCCTCCTTCAGCCGCTCGAGCGTCTTCGCGACGTTGGTGACGCGCGCCACCGGGCAGCGCTCCACCGCGCCGGCCGAGGCCTTCGCCACCGCCGGCGTGACGCCCACCGCGCGGTCGCGCGGGATGACGACGCCGTGCGCGCCGAGCGCGTGCGCCGAACGGATGATGGCCCCGAGGTTGTGCGGGTCCTCGACGCCGTCGAGCACCACCAGGAGCGGCGGGCGCCCGCTGGCCTGCGCGCGCGCGAGCAGGTCCTCCAGCTCCGCGTAGCGGAAGTCGGCCACCACCGCGACCACGCCCTGGTGCCGGTCGGTGCCGGCCAGCCGGTCGAGCTTGGCGCGCGGCGCCGCGCGCACCTTGGCGCCGGCCCCCCGCCCGAGCCGCTCCAGCTCCGCGAACGCCGCGCCGCGGGTGCCGCCCTCGGCCAGCCACACCTCGGCGACGTCGCCGCCCCCGGCGCGGAGCAGCTCGCGCACCTGGTTCACGCCGTAGACGACGCGCATCGCGCCTACTCGACCTTGACCGGGACCGACACGTCGCGCGCCTGCTTCACGCACCACTGGTCGGAGCAGATGAAGAAGTCCACCTTCGCCCGCGCCTCCTGGACGCCGGCCTGGGCCGCGGTGAACGGCACCTCGAAGCGCGGCCCCTCCGCCTTCGGGTCCACCGCGTCCTTGTGGCCGAGCCGGTCCTTGGAGAGCGTGAGCCCCGGCGTCGCCGAGAGCGTGATCTTGAGCGGCGCCTGCGGGTGCACGTGCGTGCCCGCCACCGGGACGATCGAGATCACCAGCTTGCCGGCCGCGCCGGCCTTCACCGACCGCGTGGTGCCCTCGGTGTCGATCCGGTAGCTCTTCGCGGCGGCGTCGGACGCCGCGTCGGCGCGGGACGCCGCGGGGGCGAGCAGGAGCGCGAGGGCGAGTGCGAGGGTGCGCATGGTCGGGCTCTATACCAGGGACGGCCGGGGCCGGCCACGCATTCAGGGACGCGCCGCCGCGGCCGCGCCGTCGCGCCGGCGCCGCCCCGCGCCGGCCGGGGCGCTCCCGCGGCGCACCAGCGCCATGGCGCGCTCCACGATCCGCCCGGCGGCGTCCACGCCGCACGCGGTCTCCGCCTCGCGGATGGAGGGCGAGGAGTTCACCTCGAAGACCCGCGGCGTGCCCTTCACGTCGAGCATGTCCACCGCGCAGACCTCGAGCTGGAGCACCCGGGCCGCCTGCGCGGCGGCCCGCGCGTAGGCGGGCGGCAGGCTCACCTGCTCGAACTGCGCGCCGCGCCGCAGGTTGCGCGAGAAGCGGCCGACCGGCGGCCGCCGCCGCATCGCCGCGATGACCTCGCCGCCCACCACCAGGGCGCGCAGGTCCCGCCCCTTCGCGCCCTTCAGGTACTGCTGCACCACGATGTTCTGGCCGAGGCCCAGGATGGCCTCGAGCGCCGCCTCCAGCGACTGCAGCGTCTCGCAGATCATCACGCCCGACTTCTCGCTGGTGGAGAGCAGCTTCACCAGCACCGGGACGCCGCCCACCAGCCGCGCCATGTCCTTCAGGCCGGAGGGGTCGCTGGCCATGACGGTGCGCGGCACCGGCACGCCGGCGGCGGAGAGCATCTGCAGGCTGCGCATCTTGTTGCGGCTGGCGGCGATGCCGTAGGCGCCGTTCAGCGCCGGGATCCCGAGCAGCTCGAGCTGGTTCACCACCGAGAGGCCGTACTGGTGGATGGACAGGCCGATCCGCGGCACGACCACGTCGGTGCGCGGGAAGCGCTTGCCGCGCCAGTAGGCCTGCGGCGCCTGGTCGAACAGCCCCATCTCCACCTCGAGCGGATCGACGACCCGCGAGCGGACCCCGCGGGCGCGCGCCGCCTCGACCAGGCGGCGCGTGGTGTAGATCTCGCTCGAGCGCGACAGGACCGTGAGGTGCACGGGCGCGACATTAAGGCGGGGGCGCCCGAAAAGCGAGGCGCGCTGGAGCTCGACGCGCGGCGCCCCGGCCCGCCCCGCCCGGACGCCGGACGCACGACGGGCCGCCCGGCGGCGCCAGGCGGCCCGTCTCCACGCGGCGGTGCCGCGCTAGACCTGCTTGAACTCCGCGTCCACCACGTTGTCCTTCGGCTTCTCCTCGGCCGCGGGGCCGCCCGGAGGCGGCGCGCCCTCGCCCGGACCGCCCGGCGCGGCGGTCTTGTAGAGCTCCTCGGCCGCCTTGTGGCTGGCCTTCTCGAGGCGCTCCATGGCCGCCTTCACCTCGGCCGCGGTGCCCTTCTCGCGGACCTTGTGGACCTCCTGCACCGCGTCCTCGATCTCCTTCACCGTGGCGGCGGCGAGCTTGTCCTTGTTGTCCTTGAGCAGCTTCTCCATCTGGTAGGCGAGGTTCTCCGCCCGGTTCCGCTGCTCGACCTCCTCGCGGCGCGCCTTGTCCTCGGTCTCGTGCGACTGGGCGTCGGCCACCATCTTCTCGACCTCGTCCTTCGCCAGGCCGGACGAGTGGCTGATGGTGATCTTCTGCTCCTTGCCGGTCCCCTTGTCCTTCGCGGAGACGTTCAGGATGCCGTTCGCGTCGATGTCGAACGTGACCTCGATCTGCGGCATGCCGCGCGGCGCGGGCGGGATGCCCTCCAGGTGGAAGCGGCCCAGCGTGCGGTTGTCGCGCGCCATCTCGCGCTCGCCCTGCAGCACGTGGATCTCCACCGACGTCTGGCTGTCCGACGCGGTGGAGAACGTCTCCGACCGCTTCGCCGGGATGGTGGTGTTCCGCTCGATGAGCCGGGTCATCACGCCGCCCAGCGTCTCGACGCCGAGCGAGAGCGGCGTCACGTCGAGCAGCAGGATGTCCTTCACCTCGCCGGAGAGCACGCCGGCCTGCACCGCCGCGCCCACCGCCACCACCTCGTCCGGGTTGACGGTCCGGTTCGGCTCCTTGCCGAAGAACCGCTTCACCGTCTCGACGATCTTCGGCATGCGGGTCTGGCCGCCGACCAGCACCACCTCGTCGATCTGCGACGGCTGGAGCTTGGCGTCGGCCAGGCAGCGCCGGGTCGGCTCGATGGACCGCTCGACGAGCGCCTCGACGAGCTGCTCGAGCTTGGCGCGCGAGAGCTTCACCGACAGGTGCTTCGGGCCGGTCTGGTCGGCGGTGAGGAACGGCAGGTTGATCTCGGTCTCCATCATCGAGGAGAGCTCGATCTTCGCCTTCTCCGCCGCCTCCTTCAGGCGCTGGAGCACCATCTTGTCCTTCGACACGTCGATGCCGGTGTCCTTCTTGAACTCGGCGATCAGCCAGTCGATGACCTGCTGGTCGATGTTGTCGCCGCCGAGGTGCGTGTCGCCGTTGGTGGCGAGCACCTCGACCACGTTCTCGCCGACCTCGAGGATCGAGATGTCGAACGTGCCGCCGCCGAAGTCGTAGACGGCGATCTTCTCGTTCTTCTTCTTGTCGAGGCCGTACGCGAGCGCGGCCGCGGTCGGCTCGTTGACGATGCGCCGGACGTTCAGGCCGGCGATCTCGCCCGCGTCCTTGGTCGCCTGGCGCTGCGAGTCGTTGAAGTACGCCGGCACGGTGATGACGGCGTCGGTCACCTTCTCGCCGAGGTAGTTCTCGGCGGCGCGCTTCAGCTTGAGCAGCACCTGCGCGCTGATCTCCGGCGGCGAGTACTGCTTGCCGTCGATCTCGATGCGCGCGTCGCCGTTCGGGCCCTCGGCGACGTGGTACGGGACGCGCTTCATCTCGTCCTGCACCTCGCCGAAGCGCCGGCCCATGAAGCGCTTGATCGAGTAGACGGTCTTCTCGGGGTTGGTGATGGCCTGGCGCTTGGCCACCTGCCCGACGAGCCGCTCCCCTTCCTTCGTATAGGCGACCACGCTCGGGGTGAGCCGGGAGCCTTCCTCGTTGGTGATGACGACGGGATCCTTCCCCTCCATCACCGCGACCACGCTGTTCGTGGTGCCGAGGTCGATGCCGATGATCTTGGCCATGGTTCGAAAGTCCTCCTGGACGGGGGGCAACGTAAGTCCGCGGCGAACCCTGTCAAACGGCGCGCTCGCGCCCCCGGCGCCCCGGCGGGCGGGCGACGGCGCGCTGCGTAGCGCGCGACGCACTGCCACCCGGGCGACGCGTCCCACGCTCCCCGCACAGGCTGCCGCACAGGCGAATAAGCTGCCGGGATGCCACGGTTTTGCCATGGTGACGCGCCGTGGCACCCTGCTTGCTCAGGGAACCCGGACATCCGCGTCACAGCCTCGCAAGGGAACTCCATGCTTCGAATGGTCGCCACCGCCGAGCGGTCCCACGGGTTCGAACAGCCGTTCGCCCCGCCGGGCGCCGACGTGGCCGTCCTCCTCAACGCGAACGCGAAGCAGGTGACGCCCGGCGTGCGCCGCGCGCTCTCCTCGGTGCTGCCGGACGAGCACCTCTTCGTGTCGCGCTGCGCCGACGAGGCCGCGGCCATCGCCGACGAGGTGGTGACCCGGCGCTACCGCACGGTGTTCACGGGCGGCGGCGACGGGACGTTCGTGTCCTGGGTGAACCGGATCCTCGAGAGCGCGGAGCGGCGCGCGGCCCGGCCGCCCTGCTTCGGCGTGCTCGCCCTCGGGACCGGCAACGCGGTGGCCGGCGTGGTGGGCGCGACCCCGCGGCGGCACGTGCAGGACCTGCTCCGGTTCGTCCGCGGCGAGGTCGGCCGCGTCCGCCGCCTCGACCTCGTCTCCTGCGGCGACCGCCTCACCCCGTTCGCGGGCGTCGGCATCGACGCCGCCGTGCTGAACGACTACATCTGGCTGAAGTCGCAGCTCGCCGGCACGCCGCTCCGGCGCCTGGGCCTGGGCGCGAGCGGCTACGGCCTCGCCATCGCGCTGCGCTCCGCGCCGCGGTGCCTGGTCGAGCGGCGCCCCACCTACTGCGAGATCGTGAACGTGGGCCGCCCGGCCTGGCGCCTCGACGGGCGCGGCAACCGCGTCGGCCGCCCCATCGCCCACGGCGAGCTGCTCTACGCCGGCCCGTGCATGATGGCCGCCGCGAGCACCGTCCCGTACTACGGCCTCGGCCTGCGCGCCTTCCCGTTCGCCGAGCAGGCGCCGGGCATGATGCAGGTCCGGGTGGCCACCGCCATCCCCATCCGCACGCTGCTCACCAGCGTCCCGAGCATCTGGTCCGGCCGCTTCGCGCACCGCGGGCTGCTCGACTTCCACGCCGACCGCGTGGCCATGCGCTTCGAGAAGCCGATGCCGCTGCAGATCGGCGGCGACGCCGAGGGCTGGCGCGACGAGCTGACGTTCGGGATGGCGCCGCGGCCGGTGGACCTGGTGGACTTCGGCACCCCCTGCGCCGTCGCCTGAGCGGCGGTCACAGGTAGTAGACGACGCGCTCGTCCTGCCAGAGCAGCTGGTAGACCGCGCGCCGCTGCGCCTCCGACTCCAGCCGCACCGCCACGCTCACCGAGTGGTACTTCCCGCCCGACGAGGCGCGAACGGTCACGTCGATCGCCGGGGCCTCGCCCACGCCGCGGGCCACCAGCCGCCGCGCGTGCTCGGCGAAGTCGTCGGCCGCCAGCCCCATCACCTTGAAGGTGTAGCGGAGCGGGTACTCGAGCGCCGGCGCGGCCGGCGGCGTGGGATCGGCCCGGTTCGTCATCGGGAGCAACCTATCCGCGGGTGGAGCGCGGCGCAGCCCGGAACGAGTCGATCGCGGCCCTGACCGCGCGCCGTCAGGCGCGCCCGCGGGGACCGCGCGCGAGCCCGCGAAGGCGGGCGCGCGAGGTCACGGGACCCGCGCAGCAGGGTGGGGCCCGCGGAGCTCCGCTCCGTGGGGCGCGGCGCAGCCCGGAACGAGTCGATCGCGGCCCTGACCGCGCGCCGTCAGGCGCGCCCGCGGGGACCGCGCGCGAGCCCGCGAAGGCGGGCGCGCGAGGTCACGGGACCCGCGCAGCAGGGTGGGGCCCCGCGGAGCTCCGCTCCGTGGGGCGGGGCGCAGCCCGGAACGAGTCGATCGCGGCCCTGACCGCGCGCCGTCAGGCGCGCCCGCGGGGACCGCGCGCGAGCCCGCGAAGGCGGGCGCGCGAGGTCACGGGCCCCGCGCAGCAGGGTGGGGCCCCGCGGAGCTCCGCTCCGTGGGGCGGGGCGCAGCCCCGTTACAATAGATTCGCAGCGAGCTCCGCGAGCGGGCTGCGCTCGCCCTTCTCCAGCGTGATGTGCCCGGCCAGCCGCTCGTGCATGAAGCGGTTCACCACGTGGATGAGGCCGTTGTTGGTCTGGTCCACGTAGGGATTGTCGATCTGGTACGGGTCGCCGGTGAGGACGATCTTGGTCCCGTCGCCGACGCGCGTGATGATGGTCTTCACCTCGTGCGGCGTCAGGTTCTGCGCCTCGTCCACGATGATGAACTGGTTGGGGATCGAGCGGCCGCGGATGTACGTGAGCGGCTCGATCTCGAGGATGCCCAGGTCGAGCAGCTCGTGGTACCCGCGCCCGGCCTTCTTCTCCGAGCGCGACAGGTTCATGAGGTACTCGACGTTGTCGAAGATCGGCTGCATCCAGGGGTTGAGCTTCTCCTCCACCGAGCCCGGCAGGTAGCCGAGGTCGCGGCCCAGCGGGAAGATCGGCCGGGAGACCAGCATCTTCTGGTAGACGCCGTCCTCCATGGTCTTCTGCAGGCCGGCGGCGATGGCGAGCAGCGTCTTGCCGGTGCCGGCCTTGCCGACGATGGTGACCAGGCGCACCTCGTCGTTGAGCAGCAGGTCGAGCGCGAACGACTGCTCCTTGTTGCGCGGCCGGATCCCCCAGACGCCCTCCTTCGGCGTCTTGATGAGCGGCACGTACGCCTGCTTCGAGGCGCTGTACTTCCCCACCGCCGAGTGCTGCGGGTTGGTGCGATCGCGCAGCACCACGAACGCGTTCGGCGGGGGCGGCTCGCGCCCCTCCTCCGCCGGCAGCGCGCCGCCCGCGTAGAACGCGTTCACGTCCTCCGGCGAGACGTCCAGCACCGAGCTGCCGCTCCACAGCTCGTCGAGCACCACGCCCTCGACGTCGTAGTCCTCGGCGTGGAGCCCGAGCGCGTCGGCGCGGATGCGGAGGTTGGTGTCCTTGGTGACGAAGACGGTGGGGGTGTCCTGCTCGCGCTGCGCCAGCTCCAGCGCCACCGCCAGGATCTGGTCGTCGATGGTGTGGCCGTTCCCGACGCCGTGCGGGAGCTTGTGCTCCGCCACCAGCACGCGGAGGTGCCCGTGGGCGTCGCCGATGGGCACGCCCTCGCGCAGCTTGCCCCGGGCGCGGAACTCGTCGAGCGAGCGCGAGACCTGGCGCGCGTTGCGGCCGAGCGTCGAGAGGTCGCGCTTGAAGTTGTCGACCTCCTCGATCACGTAGATGGGGATGACGACGTCGTTGTCTCCGAAGCCGAAGATGCTGCGCGGATCGTGGAGCAGGACGTTGGTGTCGAGGACGAAGTTCTTTTTCAAGCCTGGGCGGCTCCGGGCGAGGCCGCCCGGGGGACGGGCGGCGCGGACCGAAGTCTAGCAGGGCGCGGGCGGGGCCGGCCACCGCCGCGGAGGCCCGCCCTCACACCGCGGCGCGGCGAGGGGCGCGCAGGCTGGCCGCCGAGACGCTCTGGTTCCGGCCGTGCCGCTTGGCGTGGTAGAGGCAGGCGTCGGCGCGCTCGATCAGCGCCGGCTTCTGGCCGCCGTCGTCGGGGAACGTCGCGACCCCCAGCGACAGCGTGACCTTGAGGGGACCCTGCTCGGTCTCGAAGACGAGCTGGCCGACCTTCTCGCGGATGCGCTCGGCGATCACCATCGCGCCGCCGGTGTCGGTCTCCGGCATGACGATGGCGAACTCCTCGCCGCCGTAGCGCGCCACCACGTCGGTGCCGCGCGCCGCCCGCGCCAGCGTCCTCGCCACCCCGCGCAGCACCTGGTCCCCCACCGGGTGGCCGTAGGTGTCGTTCACCGACTTGAAGTGGTCGATGTCGCAGAGCAGCAGCGAGGTCCGCTTCCCGTAGCGCTGCGCCTGGCCCAGGTGCGCGTCCAGCCGCTCCTGGAAGGTGCGGTGGTTGGTGAGGCCGGTGAGGCCGTCGGTGGTGGCGAGGCGCTCGGTCTGGTCGAACAGGCGGGCGCGGTCGATGGACTGCGCCGCGTGCATGGAGATGACGAGCAGCTGCTGGACCGCGTCGCGGCCGTAGGCGCCGGCGCGCTTCGCGCCCACCACCAGCGCGCCGATGGAGCGCTCGCCGACCTTGAGCGGGAAGATCTTGAGCGAGGCGAGGCCGCGCAGGCACACCGCGCCGAACACCCGCGTCTTGGCGGGGTCGAGCGCGTTCACCGGGAGCACGTCGTCGATCTTGATGGCCGAGGAGACGAGGCACCCGTCGCCCATGGCGAACTCCAGGTCGTCGAGGCCGGCCGCGCCGGTGCGCTCCCCCTCCCCGCCCGCCACCCGGACCACGCGCACCTTGGACGGATCCACCTCGTCGCGCAGCGCGACCGCGGCGAAGTCCACCGTCACCATCTCCGAGGCCACGCCCACCAGCGCGTCGTAGACCTCGGAGAGCTTGCGGGTGCGGTTCAGCCGCTCGATGGAGCGGTAGAACCGGTCCACCTCGGCGCGCGTCTGGCGGACGTCCTTCATCAGCCGCTCGGCGCCGACCGCCCGCAGGATCTCGGCGGCGAGCGTGACGAGGAGCTTCTCCTCGGCCTCGGTGAACGGCGTCGGCTCCATCCGGTCCACCAGCACCACGCCGCGGACGTGGCCGCCGCGCGGGTCCACCAGCGGCGCGGCCAGCAGCGCCTTCGGCCGCGTGCCGTCGGCGTAGTAGCTGACGGCCTTCACCTCGCCGTGGAGCCGCACCGGGGAGCGCCGCCGCACCGCGCCGCCGAGCGGGCCCTCGCCGGCCGGCAGCGGCTCGCGGCCCACCGCCTCGCTGGGCGAGCGGCAGTCGAGCAGCGTGAGCGTCTTCTCGTCCTCGCTCAGCCAGAACAGCGCGCAGGTGTGGCAGCGCAGGGCGGCCACCGCGACCTCGAGCGCCCCGCCCACGGCCGCCTCGACCTCGATGACCGCGCCCTCGCTCCAGCGGCGCTCGCGCTCGGCCGGATCCTGCGCGTCGTCCGGCGCCGCCACGCTCAGCCGGAACGCGCGCGCCAGGTGGTCGATCTCCTTCATCCGCCGCTCGATGGCGAGCCGCTCGTCGCGCCGGCTGGCCGCGACCTGCCCGGCCAGCACCGCGTAGTAGAGCACCGCGAACACCGTGACGAACCCGGCGTGCACCACCGCCTCGGGCAGCTCCGCGACCCGCGCGCCGCGCCCGGCCCACAGCAGCGCCTCGAGCGTCACCGCCAGCGCCACCAGCCCGGCGCCGACGCCCGGGGCGAGGAACGCCACCAGGAACGCCATCACCAGGTAGACCACCGGCTGGAACGCCGACTCCGCGTGCCCGAAGCTCGCGCTCTGCGCGACCGCGTACGCGGCCACCACGAACAGCGAGCCCAGCTCGAGCTGCTCGCGGTAGCCCGCCTGCTCCCCGGCGGCCGCGCGCGCCACCCGGCGCCACACCAGCGCGCCGAGCGCGACCGCCAGCACCGCCATCGCGGCCACCTGCGCCCACCCCGCGGCCGACTCGAACCCGCGCAGCGCCACGAGCGCGCCCACCGCCACCGTGACCAGCGCCGGCAGGCTGCGCACCGCGAAGCGCGCCGCCCGGCGGCGGGCGATGGGGCCGGCCAGCCCGGCCTCGCCGAGCAGGAGCGCGTACGCGCGGATGAGCAGCGGCCGCGAGCGCTGCAGCGCCAGCCGGCGGCGCACCGTGGGCGTCGCGCCCACCGGCGCGCGCACCGGCGGCAGCGCGGGGAGCGGCTCGCTCACGGGGCCCCTCCGCGCTCGGCGCCGAGCCAGTACACGCGCTCGCCGGGACGGATGTAGCGGAGCTCCTCGCGCACGGCGCGCTCGAGCGCGGCCGGCTCGGAGCGGAGCGCCCGGACCTCGCGCGCGAGGCGCGCGTTCTCGCCGGCGAGGCGCTCGTTCTCGGCGCGCATCTGGTCCACCTCGCCGGCGAGGCGCAGGTGCTTGCGGAGGCCGGACGGATCGGCGGCGGAGAGGGCCGCCAGCAAGGCGACGACCCCCACGTACACGCCCCACCTGCGTCCGCGCGTCACGGCCATTCGGCTGCCTCGCCGCGACCGTAGCAGCCGGAGGGGACCCGTCCAGAAATCGGCCGATGTCTCACCGGCCCGCGGGTGGGCGGGTGTGCGGGCGCCGGCGGCGCGGCGGCGGGGCGACCCCGCAGCCCTCGTCCTACCTCGTGTGCACGGTCACGAAGGCAGACAGGCCGGCCCGCAGCGGCAGGTCCGCCGGCACCGCGTCCCAGGCGATCCGGACCGGGACGCGCTCGACCACCTTGACGAAGTTCCCGGAGGCGTTGTCCGGCGGCAGCAGGGCGAACCGCGCGCCGGTGCCGCCGGAGATGCTCTCCACCTTCCCGTGGAGCGTGCGCCCGCCGTACGCGTCGATCTCGACGTCCACCGGCTGGCCGGGGCGGATGTCGCCGGTCTGCGTCTCCTTGAAGTTCGCGACCACGTAGGTCCGGTCGGGCACGAGCTGCCCGAGGCTCTGGGCCGGCTGCACGATCTGCCCCACCCGCGCGGCGAGGCGCGAGACGCGGCCGGAGGCGGGCGCGCGCACCTCGGTGTAGGAGAGCTGCAGGCGGGCCAGGTCCACCGCGGCCTGCGCCGCCTTCACCCGGGCCCTCGCCAGCTCGCCGCTGGCGAGCGCGGCCGCGTACTGCGCCCGGTTCGCGCCGGCGCCGGCGCGCGCGGTGGCCCCGGCGATGCGGGTCGCGTCGTAGCGCTCGGCGGCGATGGCGTCGCCGGCCTTCAGCTCCTCCGCGCGGCGCAGGTCGAGCGCGGCCTTCTCCGCCTCGGCCTCGGCGCGGGTCACCCCGGCGCGCGCGACCGACACCTGCGCCTCCGCGGCGGCCGCCTGGGCCTGGGCCGTCGCCAGCTCGGCCTCGGCCTGGCGCACGCGGACCTGGTAGTCGGCCGGGTCGATGCGGACCAGCGGCTGCCCCTGCCGCACCTGGGCGTTGTCCGCCACCAGCACCTCGGCGACCGGGCCCGCCACCCGCGGCGCGATCGCGACGACGTCGGCCTCGACCTGCGCGTCGTCGGTGCTCTCCTCGCCGCGCGTCAGGAGCGCGTGCGCGCCGAGCGCCAGCGCGATCACCACCGCGACCAGGCCGGCGCCCACCACCACGCGGCGCCGGCCGCCCGGGCGCGCAGCGGCCTCCGCGGGCGCGGGCGGCGCGCGGACCTCGTGGAGCTTCGGATCGGCGGGAGGGGTCATGGTCACGGCTCCATCTCGACGTGGACCTTCTCGTTCGGTCCGTGCCGGTTCACCTTGAGGAAGTAGAGCAGCGGGAGCACGCACAGGAACAGGAGCCCCGTGACGAACAGCACCTGCTCGAAGGCGATCACCATCGACTGCTTGCGGACGACGCCGTCCAGCGCCCGGAGCGCCGCCTCGCGGGCCGACACCGGGTCGAAGCCCCGCTGGGCGAAGAAGGCGCCGAGCTGCGCGAGCCGCTCCTGCACCTCGGGCCGGTCCGGGGTGAGGTGGCTCGCGACCGCGGCGCGGGCGTGGACGCCGGAGCGCTCGAGCAGCGTCGCGAAGACGGCGAGGCCCATCGACGCCCCCACCTGGCGGAGCAGCGAGTTCAGCCCGGTCGCGTCCGCCAGCCGGGCGCGCGGGACGTTGGAGAGCGCGGCGGTGGTGAGGGGGACGAACAGGAAGCTGAAGCCCACGCCCTGGATCAGGATGGCGTGGACGATGCCGGAGGAGGTGCTCTCCAGCGTGATGCGGGAGACGTCGAAGGAGCCGAGCGACACCAGCACCACGCCGATGGCCACCAGCAGCCGCGGCGAGACGCGCGAGTAGAGCCGGCCGACCACGGGCGTGACCAGCATCATCACGAGCACGCGCGGCATCAGCGCGAGCCCGGACTGCATGGCGGTGAAGCCGAGCAGCTCCTGCATGAAGAGCGGCAGCAGGAACATGCTCGCCATCAGGATCGCGAACATGACCGCGCCGATCACCGTGCCGGAGGTGAACACCGTGTCGCGGAACAGCCGCAGGTTCACGGCCGGCACCTTCGCCACCAGCTCGCGCCACACGAACAGCGCCAGCGCCAGCGCCGCGACCGCGGCCACCGCGGTGATGGTGCGCGACTCGAACCAGTCGTCCCGCTGGCCCTCCTCCAGGAAGTACTGGAGCGTGGCCAGCCCGACCGCGAGCAGCGCGATGCCGAGCCAGTCCATGTTCCGGCGCTGCTCGGCCGCGGCCGCCGCGTTCGCGGCGCGGATGTCCTCCGGCTCGTGCACGAAGCGCCAGACCATGAACAGGCCGAGCGCGCCCACCGGCAGGTTGATGAAGAAGATCCAGGACCAGTGGAAGTCGTCCACGATGTAGCCGCCCAGCGTCGGGCCGATGGCGGGCCCGACCATCACGGCCATCGCGAACAGCGCCATGGCCATGCCCTGCTCCTTGGGCGGGAAGGTCTGGCGCAGGATGGCCTGCTCGGTGGGCTGCAGCGCGCCCGCGCCGAGCCCCTGGATGGCCCGGAACGCGACCACCTGGCCGAGGTTCGAGGCCATCCCGCACAGCGCCGAGCCCGCCACGAACACCAGCAGGCAGGCCATGTAGACGCGCTTCTGGCCGAACAGCCGGCCCAGGAACGCGGTCAGCGGCATGACGATCACCGTGGCGATGGCGAAGCCGGTGGTGATCCAGGTGATCTCCTGCACCGTCGCGCCGACCGCGCCGCGGATCTGCGGCAGCGCCACGTTCACGATGGACGCGTCGATGGCGCCCATGAGCGTGCCGAAGGTGACCGACACGGTCACCAGCCACTTGTTGGTGGGCGGCCGCGCGGCGCTCACCGCCCCGCCCCGCGCAGGAACGCGTCGAGCGCCGCGTCCACGAACCCCTCCCAGCTCCCCCGCCGCTCGAGCGTGCGCACCACCAGCGCCCGGGCGATCCCAAGGAACGCGACCGCGTGGACGCCGTGCGCGTCCGGCCGGAGCTCGCCCGCGCGCACCCCGCGCCGGACGATCGCCTCGACCCGCCGCGTCAGCTCGGCGTCGAGCGTCACCGGCGGCCGCGCCCGCGCCGGGCCCTCGCCGGCCTGCGCCAGGACCGCCAGGAACGGGCCGCGCGCGATCGCGTGCTCGCGCACGCCCTCCAGGAAGCCGCGGAGCTGGTCGCGCGCGGGGCGGTCCTGCGCCGCCGCGAGCGCCGCGTCCACGCGCGCGAGGAGCGCCTCGCGCCCGGCCCGGCACAGCGCCTCGACCAGCGCGTCGCGATCGGCGAAGTGGTTGTAGAGCGTGCCCACCGCCACGCCCGCGGCGGCGGCGATCCGCTCCATCCGCGCCGCGTGCAGCCCGTCCTCCCCGAACACGCGCTCGGCCGCGGCGAGGATGGCCCGCCCCGTCTCCTCGCGGAGCCGCTCCCGCAGCCGGGGGACCTCCTGGGAACGCGTGCTCATGGCGCTGAATCCAGATTCACCGAGTGAACCCGGGATCTAGACATCGCGCCGCGCGCGGTCAAGGCGCACCCGGTCGAGCCGGCCGCGCCGCCGGGCGCGCGCGGCGAGGCCGGTGGCGGGCGGCCCGCACCCCGGATATGCCAGCGCTCCGTGCTCGCCCTCCCCGCCCTGCTCGCCCTGCTCTCGCTCGCGCCTCCCCCGGAGGCCGAGCTCCGGGAGTCGCGCCCCGGGATGGGAACGCTGCTCACGGTCGCGGTGGTGGCGCCACCGGACCGGGCCCGCGCCGGGATCGACGCCGCGTTCGCGGTCTTCGACCGGGTGGATCGCGTGATGAACGAGTGGCGGCCCGACTCGCCGCTCTCCCGGCTCAACGCCCGCGCCGGCCGCGGCTGGGTGGCCCTGCCCGCCGATCTCTGCGAGGTGCTCCGGATCGCCCGGCGCGGCGCGCGCGACACCGGCGGCCTGTTCGACCCGACCTGGGCGGCGGTGTCGGATCTCTGGCGGTTCGACGGCACCGAGCAGGCGCCCCCGCCCGACGAGGCGGTCCGGGCGCGCTGCGCGCTCGTCGGCTGGCGCGGCCTCGAGCTGCGCGCGCGCCGCGGCGGCCCGGGCTGCGAGGCGCGCCTGCTGCGCGCCGGCATGAAGGTCGGCCTCGGCGGGCTCGCGAAGGGCTGGGCGGTGGACCGGGCCGCCCGGCGCCTCCGCGCGCTCGGCATCCGGAACTTCCTGCTCCAGGCCGGCGGGGACCTGTACGCGGCGGGCCGGCGCGGCGGCGCGCCATGGCACGTCGCCATCCGGGACCCGCGGGGCGGCCCGCTTGACGCCATGGCCGCGCTCGACGTCTCCGACCGCGCCTTCTCCACCAGCGGTGACTACGAGCACGCGTTCGAGGCCGGCGGCCGGCGCTACCACCACCTCATCGACCCGCGCACCTGCCGCCCCTCCCCGGCGAGCCGCGCGGCGACGGTGCTGGCCCGGACCGCGGTGGAGGCCGAGATCCTGGGGAAGGCGGCGTTCCTGGAGGGCGGCGAGGCGGGGCTGGCGCGCGTCGAGGCGGCCGGCGCGGCGGCGATCCTGGTGGACGGCGACGGGGCGGTGCGCGTCTCGCCGGCGCTCGCCGGCCGGCTGGCGCGCGCCCCCCGGTGAGGCTCGCGTCAGTCGCGGCGCGGCGCCCCGGGCACGCGCTGCGGGCTGGCGCCGTCTGCGGCCGCGGCGCGGCGCGCGTGCGCCTCGGCCCGGTCCGGCAGGAACAGGCCGACGAGCAGCGCCGCCCAGGCGAGCAGCGCCGCCTCCAGCCCCACGAACGCGCCGATCTTCACCCAGGCCAGCCACGGCGCCACGAACCGGATGCCGAGCCCCGCCAGCGCGCCCGCCAGCGCGCAGCCGAACGAGAGGCGCACCAGCGCCGCGTACGGCCGCGGGCGGAGCGCGCGGGTGAAGGCGACGAGGTGCGCCACCGCGAACAGCACGAGCGGCACCGCGACGAGGTGCGGGACCGCGACCTCCAGGATGCCGCCGAGCGTCCGCGGCGCCGTGAAGCGCGCCTCCGAGCCCAGGTAGAACTCCTGCACCCGCGCCGCGGTCGTGCCGAGCTTCAGCACGAACAGCACCGCCCCGCTCGCCGCAGAGACGAGCAGGAGCGCCGCGAACGCGAGCGCGGGCGCCCGGAACGGCGCGAGGCGCGGGTCACGCACCGGCGCGCCTCCCCGGCCGCCCGTAGGTGGCCGCGACCACGGCGAGGAGCGCCCCCAGCGACCCGAGCGCGGCGACGGACGTCGCGACGCGCAGCGCGCCGGCGCCGCCCAGGCGGATCACCGCGAACGGCGAGAACAGGTCGGCGAGCGCCGCAGCGAACGCGACGCCCACCAGCGCGCTCCGCAGCCGCGCCGGCACCGGGCACACCGCCAGGAGCGAGCCGGCCATGAGGAGCACGAAGCCGTACAGGAACGCGCCGACGTGCACCTCCTCCCAGAGCGCCGCCGCCGGGAGCGGGTCGCCGCCGGCCAGGTACTGGTCCAGCACGCCCGCGGCGGTGAAGCCGCCCGCGGCCGCGCGCTGGATCGCGACCCCGGCCAGCGCCAGGGCCGCGAAGACGAGGAAGGCGCGCACCGGCGGGCGGGCCCGCGCCAGCGCGTCGGGGGTGGGCTGGACGAGGAACCTCACGGCCGCGCCCCCGCGGTCTCGCGCAGCGCCTGGAGCAGCCAGCGCGACTCCTCGGCGATGCCGCGCGCGGAGAGCGTGGCGCCGGTGATGGGCGCGAGGTCGTCGCCCACCGCCAGCCGGTCCGCGGGCCCCTTCCCCTCGAGCTGCCGCAGCCAGCGCTCCGGCGGCCGGTACTCCTGCGGCTCGAGGAAGGCGAGCACCGTGACCTTGCGGATGCGCCCGTCCGGCTCGAACGCGAGGAGCAGCGTCTCGCGCTTCGTCCGGACCACGTGGCTGTGGATCACCGCGTACCCGAGCACCTGACCGCCTCGCCGCGCCGTGTAGAACGTCACCAGGCGCTCCTTCACCCGGGCCCGGGCCAGACGCTCGATGCGCTCGACCATCGGGTCGGTGAGCAGCACGTCGCGGACCTCCACCCGCTCCGTGCCCGGGAACGCGGACCGGACCACCGCCTCGTCCTTCGCCGGGGCCGGGCCCGCCTCGCCGGCGGCGGCCCCGCCGGCGGCGAGCGCCGCGGCGGTGGCCAGCCCCATGAGCAGCGCGCGCGCCATGGCCGCCCCTAGAACACGAACCCCGCGCCGACGTTCACCTGGTCGGTGGCCGCGCCGGCCTTCGGGTCGCGCCGCTGCCAGTCCGCCTTCAGCACCACCGTGGGGATGGGCTTGAAGGTCAGGCCGGCGGTCACCGCGGTGCGGTCGAGCCCGGGGTTCCGGACGCCGCCCGCCGGCACGCGGTCGTGCAGGTCGTAGCGCTCCACCCGGACGAACGGCGAGAGCGAGGCGGCGCCGCCGGGCGCGGCGAGCGTCAGGACGTCGTACGCGACCTCGGCGTAGCCGCCCTTCACGCCCGAGCCGAGGACCTCGTCGCCCGAGAGCCCCAGCTGCTCGGAGACCTTCGCGGCGTCGCCCAGCCGCCCCACCACGCCGAGCACCCGGGCGCTCGCGCCGCGCCAGGCCGCCTGCGCGTGCAGCTCGGCCAGGGTCACGTCGGCGCGGATGGGCCCGCCGGTGGCGGTGCGCTCGCGCTGGTCGGCGCGGCCGCGGTAGACGGAGCCGCCCACCGTGGCGGGCCCGGCCGCGTACTCGAGCGCCAGGACGCCGGCGCCGGTGGCGGCGCGCGACTCACCGCCGCCGCTGCGGGACTCGCGGATCCACGAGTCCGCCTCGGGCGTCTCCTCGCCGCCGCGGAACAGGTCGAGCCCGGTGAGCAGGTACGCCTTGTAGCGGAGCCCGGCCACCTCGCCGTGCACGCCCACGCCGTTCTCGTTCCAGGTGCTGGGGATGATCAGCCGCTCGACGTCGGGGCGGAACACGCCGTTGAAGAACGCGGGCTCGTGCATCTCGTTCACGAAGCCCATCGGGACGAGCACGTTGCCGACCCGGAGCCCGAGCGCGTCGGTGAGCAGGAAGTCGAGGTAGGCGAACTCGACGCCGACCTCGTGGCCGGCGTGCTCGAACTCGATCTCCGAGTTGAAGACGATCCGGTCGGTGAAGCGGTAGCCGACGTAGAGCACCGCGCGGAGCAGGTCGCTCTGGTCGCCGGTGGGGCCGTCGGTCATGTTCCGGTAGGTCAGCTCGCCGTAGCCGCCGATGGAGAGCCCCTTCGGCGCGAAGTAGACCTTGGACGCGGCCGGGCCCATGCCGCCGTACGACTGGTACTCGACGTCGCGCAGGCCGAGCTCGAGCTTCAGGCGGCGCACCTCCTCGGCGAGCGTCCGGACCTGCTCCTGGGTGGCGGGCGCGTCGTCCTTCGCGGCCGCGCCGCTCTTGTCGCCGCCGGCGGCGGGCTTCGCGGCCGGGGCGGGCTGGGGCGCCGGCGCGGGCTCGGCGGCGCGCGCGGCGGGGGCGGAGAGGAACACGGCGAGGAGCAGGGCGCTGGTCGTGATGTTGATTGTCATTCTCATCTTGGGCTCGCGCGGGAGCCCGCCTCCGGTGTCGCTTCCGGGTGGACTGCGATGGCCGGGGCGCTAGCGCGCCTCGACCGGCTTCACGTAGATCTCGCCCGCGATCTCGGGATCGAGGGCGATGGTGGTCTCGCCGATCTCGATGACGTACGAGGGCGAGCGCTGGTGGAGCCGGACCGTCGAGCCGGGGATGACCCCGAGCGCGGCGAGCCGGTCCATGCGGTCGTGGAACTTGGGCGCGATGAAGACGATGCGGCCGGTCGCGCCCAGCTCGAAGGCGGCGAGGCCGGTCACGAGCGGGCGCACCGTGCGCTGGAACGTGCCGCAGCACGGGCCGGACGGGATGGGCTTGCCGTGCGGGCAGGTGGGCGGGTGGCCCAGCAGCGTGCAGACCGAGTCGGTGGCCTCGGGCGACAGGATGTGCTCGAACTCGCAGGCCTGCTTCTCCATGGGCTCCTCCCCCAGGTCGAGCAGGTCCCGGAACAGCCGCTCGGTGAGGCGGTGCCGGCGGACCACGTCGCGCGCCTGCCGCTCGCCCTCCTCGGTGAGCGCCACCCGCGTCCCGTCGAGGCGCAGCATCCCCTCGGCCGCGAGCGCCTCGAGGTCGGACGCGTCCGCGCCGGGCGCGTGATCGGGCGCCGCCTGCGCGAGGATGCCCGCGGCGGCGTCGCGGCCCGCCTCGCGCTCGGTGAAGACCGCCTCCAGGATCTCCTCGTTGCGGTGCGTGGTGCGGTGATTCACGGTGCGTGTCCCCTCTTCTCCTTCAGCCGGTCGAACAGCCTGCGCAGCCCGCCGGCCACGCCGGCCTCCTGCGGGAACGAGTAGCCGCAGGACGGGCAGCAGATCACGCGGCAGCCCTTCGCCATCGGGCAGCTCGGGCGGCAGCCCTGCCCCTCGGCGTCGAACTCGGTCCCGCAGAGCGGGCACCTCTCGTTCCTGGCGACCACGGCGGGCACGGGCGGCTCCTAGTGCACGAGGCGCATGAGCTGGTTGACGGCGGCGCCGACGCCGAACGCGAACGGGATGATGAAGCCCATGATGGCGAGGCCGGTCTTCCAGCCGCGCTCCTTCAGGATCATGAAGAAGTTCGCGATGCAGGGGACGAACAGCGTGATCGTCACGAGCGCCACCACCACCTGGATCTCCATGTTCCAGGTCATGGTGCCGGCCTGCATGTAGGGCTGGAAGTGGCGGAACAGGCCGGCGGCGGCGTAGTCGCGGCGCAGGAAGCCCAGGATGAACGCGGTGGCGGCCTCGGGGGGCAGGTCGAGCATCCCCACCACCACCGGCGCGGCGGCCCGCTCCAGCACCGCCAGCCCGTGGAAGCGGTCGAGCACCCACAGGATCAGCGTCCCGAGCACGAACAGCGGGAGCGCCTCGCGCAGGTACCACTCGATGCGCGCCGAGGTCTTCACCGCGATGTTCGAGGCCTGCGGGAGCCGGAGCGGCGGCAGCTCCAGGATGAAGTCCGAGCCGCGCCCGGGCAGCACCTTGGCCGCGAGCCAGCCCACCAGGAAGATGACGAGCAGCAGCGTGCCGACGAACCAGGCGGTGGCCCCGGCGGAGAGGCCGGCGGTCATGGCCAGGATGACCGCCATCTGCGCGGAGCACGGCACCGCCAGCGCCAGCAGCAGCGTGACGATCACCCGCTCCTTCCGCGTCTCCATGATGCGCGCGGTCATGGTGGCCATGGTGTCGCAGCCGAGCCCCAGCACCATCGGCAGCACGGCCTTGCCGTTCAGGCCCATCCGCTTGAAGACCTTGTTCACCATCACCGCGAGCCGCGGCAGGTACCCGGAGTCCTCGAGGATGCTGAACGCGATGAAGAACGTCGTGACGATGGGCAGCACGATCGCCACGCCGTAGGAGAGCCCCATCGACACCAGGCCGTACTTGCCGATCAGGAACCCGCCGTGCTCCAGGGGCGGGACGCCCGGCGGCCCGACCAGGAACGTCTGCACCGCGCCGGCCGGCACGATCCAGCGCACCAGGTGGTCGGTCCAGGGGATAAGGTACTCGTGGAAGACGGTGTTCTCGAGGAAGTCCACCGCCGTGCCGGCGCCGAAGTCGCCCACGAACAGGTAGGCGACCGCGAGCACCACCGCGAGGATGGGCAGCCCCCAGAGCGGGTGCGTGGACCACGTGCCGAGCCGGCGGGCGAACCCGCTCGCCGCCGAGCCGTCGCCCTTCGTGAGCACCGCGTCGTGCAGCCGGTCCACGGCCGCCAGCCGCTGGCGGGCGATCACGAAGCGCAGCGACTCGGGGTACCGCGAGGCCAGCACCCGGCGCACCTCGTCGATGCGCGCCAGCTCGACCGCCGAGAGCTTGCCGGAGACGTACGCGCGGAGCGAGTCGTCCCCCACCAGCGCCATCACCGCCAGCGCGCGCGGACCGATGCCGCCGCGGGGCATGAGGGGCTCGACGCGCGCGATGGCGTCCTCGATCGCCTCGTCGTACCGCGGCCGCCACGGCGACGGGCGGGCCGAGGCGAGCCGGGCCTGGAGCGTGGCGAGCCCCTTGCGCTGCACCGCCACCGTCCGGACCACGTCCACCTGCAGCGCCTTCGTCAGGGCGACCTCGTCGATGCGGATGCCGCGCCCCTCGGCCTCGTCCGCCATGTTGAGCGCGAGCGCGAACGGGATGCCCGCCTCGGCGAGCTGGGCGGACAGCAGCAGCCCGCGCCGCAGGTTCTTCGCGTCGCAGACCTGCAGGCACACGTAGTCGCGCTCCACCAGCAGGATGTCGCGCGTCACCTGCTCGTCCTCGGACATCGGGAGCAGGTTGTTCGTCCCCGGCGTGTCCATCACGTGCCAGGGCCGGCCCTCGATGGTGGCCGAGCCGCGGGTCACCTCGACGGTGGTGCCCGGGTAGTTCGAGACCGTGACGTACTTGCCGGTGAGCGCGCCGAACAGCACGCTCTTGCCGACGTTGGGGTTGCCGACCAGGATCACCGACCGCGCGGCCGCCACCACCTGCTTGCGATCGAGGTCGGCCTGGTGGCGCGCGGCGGCCTCCGGGGGAGGAGGCGTCACGGGCGCGCCTCCTGGCGGGCGCGGCCCGGCGGGCGGCACCGGGCGCAGCGGCCGTAGAGCTCGAGGCGGTGGCTCTCGACCTCGAAGCCGTGGCGGCGCGCCACCATCTCCTGCAGGCTCTCGATCCGCTCGTTCGCGAACTCGATGATCTCGCCGCAGGCGGTGCAGATGAGGTGATCGTGGTGGTCGCGCCCGGCCGACGCCTCGTAGCGCGTCTGCCCGTCGCCGAACTGCCGCGCCACCGCCAGGCCGCACTCGGCCAGCAGCTTCATGGTGCGGTAGACCGTGGCGACGCTGACCCGCGGGTCGTCCCGGCGCACGCGGGCGACGAGCTGCTCCACCGTGACGTGGCCGCCCATCGCGAAGAACGACTGGGCGATGCGCTCGCGCTGCCGCGACTGCTTGAGGCCGCGCTCCTGGATGTACGCGGCGAGCGTGGCGGTAGGACCGGACACCTGCGCCGACCCGCCGCCCTCCCGCGGCCTGCTCGAGCCCTTCATCCTGTCCCGTTCGGTATTCATGTTGATAATGGTTCTCAATATCAGACCACGGCGCCGGGCACAAGCCCCAGACCGTATGCCCGCCCCGGACCGCGCGCCTAGCGCGGGATCAGGCCCCGCGCGCGCCAGAACGCGCGCCAGCGCTCCGGCGCGTCCGGGCCGTCCCCGCCGGCGTCCTCGCCCGCCAGCGCCGCGAGGCTGGCGCGCGCCTGCCGCCGCACCTCCGGCGCCGGGTCCGCCGCCAGCTCCACCAGCGCCGGCACCAGCCGCTCGGAGACCTCGCGCGGGCGGTGCCGCGCCAGCTCCGCCGCCATGGCGCGGGCATCCGGGTCGGCCGAGGCGAGCGCGCGGGCCAGGTCCACCGGGGCGTCCGGGATCCCCTGCCCGCGCTCGAGCGCGATGCCGCCGATCACCGCCACCATCAGCACCATCAGGCCAAGCTGCACCAGCGCCTTGCCGGCCGGGTAGCGGCCGGCGCGGACCAGCGCGAAGCGGTAGGTGGCGTAGCCGGCGATGAACACCGCCACGAGCGCGGGCGGGAGGGCGAGGGTGGCGCGCGGCCAGTGCCCCGCGGCCACGGCGCGCTGCAGCTCGGGGAGGCCGGCCAGCGTGAGCACGGCGGCGACGAGCAGCAACGCGTACAGGATCCACCGGAGGGCGCGCACGAACGCCGGGACGCGCGCGCCGTTCGGCGCAGCAGGTGACATGCGCGGGAGTGAACCACGCGGACGTGCCCCCGGCAACGTGATCCTTGACTCCTGGGGCCCCGTCGGCAACGTTCCGCGTCGCGATGGCCGACCTCGACGACGAGCTGCTGGAGCGGGTGGCGCGCTGGTGCGCGGAGGCCGGGCGGCAGGCCGGCGCGGCGGAGATCCGCCGCGCGCTGGGCGCGCTGGGCTGGGACGAGCTGCTCATGGTGAAGGCGCTGCTCGCGGATCCGCCGCCCGCGCGGCCGCTGGGGCCGCAGGCGCTCGCGGACCTGGCGCGCGGGACCCCCGCGGAGATCGCGGCCGAGCGCGAGCGCGGCGGCATGTACCGGCGCGACGAGGAGCCGCGGGCGGCCGCGCCCGCCGGCGCGGCGCCGGCCCGCGCCCCCGCGACCCCGCGGAGGAAGGGCGGCGCGCGGAAGGCGAAGCTGGTGGTGCGGCGCGCGCGCGACCGCGCCGCCGCGCCGGAGCCCGCCCCGGCGCCGTCCCTGCCGCTCGTGGACGAGCTGCAGCTCCCCGCCGGCCGTGGCGAGCTGGAGCGGCTGGTGCGCCGGCACGGGGCCCGCCGCCCCGCCATCCTGGCCGCCCTCGCCGCCGGCTGGCGCCGGGCCGACGGCGCGCCGGTGGGCGACGCCGACCTCGGCGCCCTGCTCGACCTGCACGGCCTGGCGCACGCGTTCGCGCGCCGCGAGCGGGACGAGCTGCTGCACGCGGTCCGCGCCGCCGGGGGCGTGATCTCCCGCGCCGCCGAGCGCCTCGGCCTCGACGCCGCGGGGCTGCGCGCAGCCCTGGCGCGCGCGGGCGCGGAGCGCGAGGCGGAGCGCGTGCGCGACGAGCGCCGCGCCGAGCTGCGCGCCCGGGCCACGCTGACCGAGCGCGTGCGCCTGCTGCTCTCCGACGAGCCGCGGCTCGCCGACCTCGGCCTGCTGCCGGAGTTCGAGGCCGACCTGCGCGCCCGGCTCCCCGAGCACCTGCGCGCCCTGCGCGCCTCGGGGGGACCGCTCCGGCCCGCGCTCGGCGCGAGCCTCTCGCTGGATCGCGCCGGCGTGGACGCGCTGGGGGCGCGGCTCGGCCTCGAGCTCGGCCCGGCCGCGGGATCGTCGCCCGCGGAGTGGCCGGGTCCGGCGCGCCGCCCCGCCCGGCCCGAGCGCGCCGGCCGGCCGCCGCGTCCTGCCGGCGGGGAGCGGACCCCGCGACGGCGCATGCCCGGCGCCGGCGGGCCGCCGGATCGCGGCGGGCGGCGTCCGCCCCGGACCGGCGATCGCCCCGCTCGCGCCGGCGCGGCAGGCCCGGCAGGAGCCGCGCCCTGGCGCCCCCGGACCTCCGATCGCGCCCGCGGCGGCGAGCGCTCGCCCGGCGCCGGCGGGAGCCCCCGCCCGCCTCGCGCCGGTCCCGGCAGGCCCGGTGGCTCCGCCCGGACCGGCGGCCCCGGCGGCAAGCCCGGCGGCTTCGGCCGCCCCGGTGGCGCGGCCCGGCCCGGCGGCCCCGGCAGGTCCGGCGGCCTTGGCCGCCCCGGCGGCTCGGCTCGGCCCGGCGGCTCGGCTCGGCCCGGTGGCCCCGGCAGGCCCGCTGGGACCGGCCGGCCCGGACCGCGCAAGCCCGGGTCCGGCCCGTCCCGGCCCCCTCGCGGCCCGCGCCCCGGCGGCGGGCGGCGCGGCCGCTGACGCTTTGACCGCCGGCGCACGCCGCCGCTAGGATCCCCGCGTGCCCATCTACGAGTTCGTCTGCGAGGCCTGCGGCCGCATCACCGAGGTGATGCAGAAGGTGTCGGATCCGGCGCCCGCCGCCTGCCCGGAGTGCGGCGGCGGCAAGCTGGCCCGGCTGGTCTCGCGCACCACGTTCCAGCTCAAGGGTGGCGGCTGGTACTCCGATCTGTACGCCTCGGCGAAGTCGAAGCCCGCGCCCGCCGGCGACGGCGGCGCTGCCTCCGCACCTCCGGCGGCCCCGGCCAAGGCTGCGCCGGCGGCCCCGGCCGCCCCCGCGGCACCGGGCGGCGGCAAGGGCGGCGCCGGCTCCTGAGCGCGCCGCGGGCGCCGGGTTCACCCCTGGTCACGCGCGGCGCAAGGGGACCGGCTAGGCCTCTTCCTCGAGCGGCGGCGGCGGCGCGATCGCCGGGAACGAGAGCGTGAAGGTGGTCCCCGCGCCCTCGGCGCTCGCCACCTCCACCGCCCCGCCCAGCCCCTCCACGATCCGCTTCACGTTGGCGAGCCCGAGCCCGAGGTGGCCGGCGCCGCGCTTGGTCGAGCCGAGGTCGAACAGCGAGGCGAGCCGCTCCGGCGGCATCCCGGCGCCGCGATCCGCCACCGACAGGAGCCCGCGGCCCCCCTCGACGGCCGCCCGGAGCCGCACCTCCGCGCCCGCCGGCGAGGCCTCGCAGGCGTTCCAGACGAGGTTCAGCGCCGCGCGCTCCAGCAGGTGGCGGTCGGCCCGGATCCAGGCCTGCGCGCCCGCCTCGAGTGCGAGCGTCACGCCCTCCCGCCCGGCGTGGGGCCCCGCGGTGCGGACCAGGCTCGCCGCGAACGCGCCGAGCTCCAGCGGGACGCGCTCCGCCGCGCGCACGTCGCGCGAGAGGTCGGAGAAGTCGGCCACGAACGCGCGCAGCGCCGCCACCTCGGCGCGCAGCCCGTCGCGCAGCCGCGGCAGGGCCTCGGGGCCGTCCTCGGCGAGCCGGGCGAGCTGCTGCAGGATCGCGACCCGGTGCCCGAGGTCGTGGGTCACCCCCGCCGCGATGCGGCCGGCGGTGCGCCAGCGCTCCTCGCGCTCGATCTCGGCGAGCACCCGCTTCGACTGCGCCAGCCCCACCGCGAGCGACAGCGCCAGGGCCGCCAGCACCACCGCGGCGAGCGCCCACTGCGCCGTCCGCGCGGCGCGCGCCGCGTCTCCGGCGGGCCGCGCCACCGCGACGGCCCAGCCCGAGCGCGGCAGCCGGGCCCAGCCGCCCAGCAGCGCCTCCCCCTCCAGCCCCACCCAGTGCGTCGGGGCCGTGCCCTCGCCGCGCGCCACCCGGACCGCCACCTCCGCCTCCGGCACCCGCTCGCCGGTGAGCACCGCCGCGCGCAGCGCGCCCGCGCCGGACGCGACCAGCCGGCCGGTCTCGTCGAACGCGAGCACGGTGCCCGCGCCCCCGCCGTGGACCCGCCCCACGAAGCGCCACAGCTCCAGCAGGTCCAGGCTGGCGCAGACCGCGACGTGCGGCTGGCTCGGCGCCGGCACGCACAGGTCCTGGGCCGGGGTGAGATCGCGCGCGAGGTAGAAGGCGGAGCGCACCGGCGCGCCGGCGCGCGCGCGCGCGGCCATCGCCGGCGTGATCCGCTCCGGGAGCGCCGACGGCGGCGTCTTCGGCCCCACGCGGACCACCCGGCCCAGGCCGGGGGCCTCCAGCACCAGCTCCTCCAGCCGCTGGCCCGAGTGCGCGTCGTCGGCGGACGCGGCGGCGCCGACCCGCAGCGCCTCCTCCTGCGCCGCGAGGTACGCGTCGATGCGCTCGGCGGCCTGGCGGGCCAGCTCCTGCATCGTCGCGATGGTGGACGACTCGGCGTGCCGGCGCATCGCCTCGATGCCGACCGCCCCGAGCGCCACGATGGGCGCGACGCCGGTGAGCGCCAGCATGACGCTCAGGCGCGCCGCCACCTTGGCGCGGGTCACGGCGCGACCTCCCAGTCCGGCAGCAGGTCGAGCGCGCCCCAGCCGAAGGCCGCGCCGCGGATCCGCGCGTCCACCGCGCCGGCGCGCGTGGTCCGGCACAGGCGCACCGCCGGGCCGTCCTCGCGGAGGCGCCGGACGGCGGCGTCGGCGTCGCCGCGCGCGATGGCGGCCTCGAGCTCGGCGTCGCGGTACCCCGCCGCCGCGAACGGCGAGCCCGCCGCCCACACCTGCGCCACCGCGATGGGCGGCCACACCACCTGGCGCGTCAGGACCAGGTCGGCCCCGGCGATCTGCTCCTCCACGCCCGCGCCCGCGTCGAACGGGACGATCTCGCCCCCTCGACGGCCGAGGGCCCGCCGCAGCGCGAGGGCGCCGCGCCGCTCGCCCACGCCGTCGCCGATCACCAGGATCCGGAGCGGCGCGCCGGGCGGGATCGCGCGCGCCGGCCGCTCGGCGCCCGCGGGCGCGCCGGCCGCCTCCGCGCCGCACACCGCCGCGACCAGCTCCGCGACGGGCAAGGCCGCCTGCAGCCGCCGGCGCTGGGCGCCGCCCAGCCGGCGCTCGTTGAGGATCACCGTCCACGCATGCGGCCCGGGCGCCCGGATCGGCCGCAGCCCCGGGACGTCCTCCAGCAGGTCCATGGAGCGCTGGTCCAGCCCGATCATCGCGTTCACGTCGCCCCGGAGCAGGCGCGCGAGCGCGTCGCGCTCGCTGGGGAACCCGATGACCTCGACGCGCGCGATGCGGCGCGGCGCCGGCCGCACGCGCTCGAGCACCATCCGGTCCGCCGACTGCTCCACCATGCGGTACGGGCCGGTGCCCATCGCGCCCCTCGGGCCGGGGCGGAACACGGCGGTGAAGAGCAGCGCCGCCTCCACCGCCCGCCCCTCCGACGAGACCGTCACGCTGCCGTCCGCCGCCGCCTCGGCCGCGAGCCCGGCGGCGCGCGCCGAGCGGGCCAGGTCCTCCGGCGTCACCGGCGCGCCGTCGGAGAACGCCGCGGTCGGCTCGACGCGCAGGCGGCAGCTCCGGGGGCCGCGCCGCTCCACCACGCGCGCCACGCCCGGCCGCGGCGTGCCGTCCGCCCCGGGCGCGAGCGCGCCCTGGTACACGAGGTCGTGGGCCAGCATGGCGTGCCCTTCGCTCCCGAGCGGATCGAGCGGCGAGAAGCGCCCGACCACCGCGAGCCGCAGCACGTACGGGCGCTCCGCCGGCGGCCGGGCGCAGGCCGCCGCGAGCGCGGCCGCGAGGATGGCGAGCGCCGTGCGCACCGCGCGCCGGGGAGGCGCGGCGGCGCTACCGGGGCTTCGGCGCGGGCTTGCCCTTCTCGAACACCACCCCATCGCCGTACTTCTGCACGATCTGCTTCTTCGTCTTCAAGCCGGTCAGCTCGATGACGAAGTTGGGGACGCGGCGCGCGCGGCGGTCCGCCGCCCACCGCGAGATGTCGCCGCGGGGGCGCGTGGTGCGGGCGGCGACCACGGCGCGCGGACGCCGGCGGCCGGCCCGGGCGACGCCGACCTCGAGCTGCTCCGAGAGCTGCGCGGCCGCGAGGTCCGCCACCGCGCGCGCGATGGCGACCGACGCGCGGCGAACCACGCCGTCCATCGCCTCGCGGACGATGGAGTCGATCGAATCCTGGGCTGGACGGCGGGCCATGTTGCTTCTCCTTGTGGCGATCGATTGCTCGGGTTTGCCGCCGAGCTCAATCTGGGGGGTGCGTCCAGTATAGCTGCCATGTCATGCGCCAATTCCAGTTTTCTGATAGCTTGCCCCCAGTTCGCGGCCCTCTGGCGGAATGGTAGACGCGCTCGACTCAAAATCGAGCGGGGCGACCCCCCGTCCCGGTTCGAGTCCGGGGAGGGCCAAACCGTCGCGCCGCTCCCCGCCGCCGGCCCGTTTTCGCTTGCGGCGGGGGGCCGCGCGCGTGTATCGGGTAGCGGCACCCAATCCCCAGGGATCTCCGCAATGTGGAACCTCGTCATCAGCCTGGCGCTCGGCGTCGCCGTCGCCGCGGCGATCCGCTTCGGCACCGAGTTCGGCTGGGCCGCCGCCATCCTGCCCGGCATGGTCGTCGCGACCGCCGCCTACCTCGTGCTCGCCCGCCGGACGTGGAAGCGGCTGGAGGCGATCTTCGACGCCATGCAGCGCGAGGTGCAGGCCCAGAAGTTCGACCGGGCCATCCAGACGCTGGAGTCCGGGTTCGCGCTGGCGCCCTGGCAGTTCCTGGTCGCCTCGCAGCTGCACTCGAACATCGGCATCCTCCACTACCTCCGCCGCGACTTCGACGCCGCCCTGCCCCACCTGCAGAAGAGCTTCTCGCGCAACTGGATCGCGCGCGGGATGCTGGCGGTCGCGCTCTACCGCAAGCGCGATCTCGACGGCATGAAGAAGGTGTTCCAGGACGCGACGAAGGCGAGCAAGAAGGAGGGCGTCCTCTGGTCGGCGTGGGCCTGGATCCTCGAGAAGGAGGGCGACCACGCGCAGGCCATCGCGGTGCTGGGGCGCGCGGTGGCGGCGAACGCGTCGGACGAGAAGCTGAAGTCCTCGCTGCAGGCGCTGCAGAACGGGAAGAAGCTCAAGCTCGGCAAGCTCTACGAGGAGCAGTGGTTCCAGTTCCACCTGGAGGCGCCGCCCCCGCAGTTCGCCGGCCCGGGCTTCCGCGGCGGCCGACGCGCCATCTACGGACGGTGAACCGCGCCGGCGGGCGGCTCGACCGCCTGGCCCGCGCCGGCGACGGGTTCAACCGCTCCGGGCTCCCGACCGGGAGCCGTCACACGCCTCAGCTCCCTCCGAAACCGCTGCTCACCCGCCCCCGCTCCACGATGAGCGGGACCCGGCGGTCGCCGCCGGAGAGCTCGAGGAAGCGGGCCATCGCGGCGCGATCCCGCTTCACGTCGAAGTACCGCACCTCGAGCCCGCGCGCCGCGTACTCCCGGCGCGCGGCCGCCGTGTAGGGGCACGCGTCCTTGCCGTAGATCTCGACCGCGTCCGCCATCGTCGCGCCTCCCTCCGCGCAGGATAGCCCTCCCCCGGGCGCCGCGGGCCCGCGCCACGCGCGCGGTGCGCACGCCCGCGCAGCCCCTCCAGGGGGCGCATGGATCGGCCTCCGCCGCGCGCAGTAGGCTGGCCGCCGGGGGACGTTCCGGGGCGGGCGGGGCCCGATGCGCTCGGGCGGGGCGGGTGCGCGGGCGAGCGCCCGAAGGCTGCCCGGAAGGCCGACTGCTGAGCGGCGCCGGCCCCCCTAGATTCAAGGGGATCCCCTGTTGCCGGATGAGCTCCGTGAACGGACAGCCCGAGGGCCCGCCCTCCACCGTCGCCGCCTCCGACGCGCTGGCGCGCCTCGTGGACGCGCTCGCGGCCGCGGGGGGCGGCGCGCCGGGCGAGATCGCGCGCGTGCTCCGCACCGCGCTCCCCGCGGCGGTGGCCGAGCTCGCCGACGCGCAGCGCCACCTGGCCGAGTCGGCGGCGCGCCGCGACGCGCTCGTGGCCACCGCCGCGGACGAGCTCCGGGCCGCCGCCCGCCTCCTCGATCCCGACGGCGGCCCCGCCCGCGCCGAGCAGGCGCGGCGCCTGCTCGAGCTCGCCGACGAGCTGGACCGCGCCCGCTCGCCCGAGGGCACGGCGGCCCACCTCGCGCCGCGCCGCCGCGGCGAGCGCCCGCTCCTGCTGGTGGCCGACGACGAGGCCGACGCGCGGGAGGTCCTGGCGCAGGTGCTGGCGCCCGAGTACGACGTCGCCTCCGCCTCGGACGGCCAGGAGGCGCTGGACCTCGCCCGCGCCGAGCATCCGGACGTGGTGCTGCTCGACATCGCCATGCCGCGCCTGGACGGCTTCGAGGTGCTGGAGCGCCTCCGGCACGACCCGGCCACCGCCGACATCCCGGTGATCTTCGTGTCCGGGCGCGGCGACGACGCCGTGAAGGTGCGCAGCCTGGACCTGGGCGCGGTGGACTACCTGCAGAAGCCCTTCTCCGAGCGCGAGCTGCGCGCCCGGGTGGAGCGGACGCTGCGCCTGGTGCGCTCGCAGAGCGCGCTGCGGGAGCTCGCCCAGACCGACGCGCTCACCGGCCTCGCGAACCTGCGCGCGTTCCGCGCCCGCGTGGAGGAGGAGGTGAAGCGGGCCCGCCGCTACCGCACGCCGCTCACCTGCGTCATGGCGGACATGGACAACCTGAAGCCCATCAACGACGAGCTGGGCCACGCCGCCGGCGACCGCGCCATCGCCGCGGTGGCGGCGGTGATCCGCGAGGAGCTGCGCGAGACCGACTTCGGCGCGCGCTACGGCGGCGACGAGTTCGTGATCCTGCTGCCGCACACCAGCGGCGAGGAGGGGCGCGTGTTCGCCGAGCGCGTGTGCACCCGCCTGCACGAGACGGTGCTGGAGGTGTCCGGGGAGCGGGTGGCGCTGGGCGCCTCGTTCGGCGTGGCCTGCCTGCCGGAGGAGGACGGCGACGACGGCGCCGACGCGCTGGTGCGCGCGGCCGACGCGGCGCTGTACGTCGCGAAGCGGGCCGGGCGCGGGCGGGTGTCGCTGGCGGCGCCGGAGCCGCGCGCCTCGGCCAGCGCCGGCTGAGGACTACGCCTTGGCGGCCGCCGCGGGATCGCCCTCGGACGCCTCGCCGCGCGACCGGGCCTCCGCCGCGTAGCGGTTCAGCTTGTTGTAGAGCGTCTTCTCGCTGATCCCGAGGATCTCGGCGGTGCGCGCCTTGTTGCCGCCGTTCCGCTGGAGCGAGGCGAGGATGTACTCCTTCTCGACCTTGTCGAGGGGCAGCCCCAGCGGCACGCGCAGCGTGGCCGCCTCGGGGCGGCTGGCCTGCATGTCGGGCGGGAGCTGCTCCTCGCCGATCACCTCGCCGTCCACCAGGATCATCGCCCGCTCCACGGTGTTTCGGAGCTCGCGGATGTTGCCCGGCCAGGCGTAGCCCTGCAGGACCGCCAGGGCCGCGGGCGAGACGCCCTGCACGTGCTTGCCGGTCTCGGCGTTGAACTTCTCGATGAAGTGGTGGACCAGCAGCGGGACGTCCTCGCGCCGCTCCTTCAGCGTGGGGAGCAGGATGCTGAAGACGTGCAGCCGGAAGTAGAGGTCCTCGCGGAAGCGGCCGCGGCGGATCTCCTCCTTCAGGTCGCGGTTGGTGGCGCAGATCACCCGCACGTCCACCTCGACCTCGGAGCGCCCGCCCAGCCGGCGGATCTTCCGCTCCTCCAGCACGCGCAGGAACTTGGCCTGCAGCTCGAGCGGCAGCTCGCCGATCTCGTCCAGGAACAGCGTGCCGTTGTGCGCCAGCTCGAAGTTCCCGAGCCGCCGCTGGTCGGCGCCGGTGAAGGCGCCGCGCTCGTAGCCGAACAGCTCGGACTCGATGAGCGTGGCCGGGATGGCCGAGCAGTTCAGCGCCACGAACGGCTTGTCCTTGCGGGGCGAGAGGTTGTGGATGGCGCGCGCCACCACCTCCTTGCCGGTGCCGCTCTCCCCCGCGATCACCACGCTCGCGTTCGAGGGGGCCACCTTCTTCACCAGCTCGAAGACCCGCTGCATGGCGGGGCCCGAGCCGATCATGTCGGTGCCCGGGGCGAGGGCGGCGATGCGGCGGCGCAGCAGCTGCACCTCCCGCATCGTCTCCTTCTTCTCCAGCGCCCGCTCCAGCACCAGGCGCAGCCGCGGCACCTCCAGCGGCTTCTCGATGAAGTCGAACGCGCCCTCGCGGATCGCCTGCACCGCGGTCTGGATGGTGCCGCGGCCGGTGAGCAGCACCACCGGGCAGTCGGGCAACTCGGCGCGCAGCGCGCGCAGCAGCCACAGGCCGTCCATGTTCGGCATCACCAGGTCGGTGAGGATGACGTCGGGGTGGCCCTCGATCGCGCGCCGGAGCGCCTCGGTGCCGTCGCTGGCCGTCTGGACGTCGTAGCCCCAGCGCTGGGACAGCTCCGCCAGCGCCTCCCGGCTGTCGGTCTCGTCGTCCACGATGAGGACGCGGTATCTCATGAGCGATCGTTCCTCGGCAGGCGCAGCACCGACCGCTGCTCGCCGCCCTCGCGGATGACTTCCAGGCTTCCGCCCAGCGCCTCCGCCGCCGCGGCGGCCACCCCGCTGTAATACCCGCTCTCCGGCCCGGGATCACCCGGGCGCTGCTCCAGGCGCACCACCGCCCACTCCCCCTCCGTGGCGGCCCGGACGGCCAGGCGGCCGCCCTCCGGCGTCGTCGCCACCGCGCGGGCGAGCGTCCCGAGCAGCAGCCGCCCGAGGCGCGCGGCGTCGGCGCCCGAGCGCACCGCGCCGGGGTGGGCGTCCACGGCGAGCGCGACGCGCCGCCGGCGGGCGTCGTGGCCGAGCAGGGCGGCCGCGTCGGCGAGCAGCGCGCCCACGTCGGTGTAGCCGAGCGGCGCGGACGGATCCGCGACGTCCACGAGGCGGCGCAGCACCTCGTTCACCCGGACCACCTGGTCGCGCAGCGCGCCCAGGTGCGAGGCCGCGGCCCCGCTCGCCTCCGGCGACGCCGCGAGCTTCTCCGCCAGCAACGCCAGCTGCAGCGACATGGCGTTGAGCGGGTTCTTGATGTCGTGCGCCACGCCGGCGGCGATCCGGGTGAGCCCGTCGGAGCGCGCCGCGTGCTCGAGCCACTCCTGGCCGTCCGCCGGCCGGACGAGCAGGAGCGCCCCCGCGCTGGCCGGGATGCGCTCGAGCTCCACCGTGCCCTCGCCGTCCGCCCCCTCGAGACGCGCGACCGGCGGACCTTCCCCCGCCAGGAGCGCGCGCAGCGCCGGGCTGCCCTCCGCCCGGGCGCGCAGCGCGCCGGTCGGGTCGCCGCCCTCGAGGCCCAGGCCGGCCAGGAACCCGGGATCGGCGGCGATCACGGTTCCGGCGGGATCGACGAAGGCTGCGCCTGCTGAAAGGTAGGTGTGCATACGCTCGCTTGCCGCGGCCCGGGATGGGCGTGAGATGCGTACGGACTCCGCTTTTTTCAAGCCTGCTGGGAGGATAGCCTGCTAACGGAGGTTGCGTGACCCCGACTGTCGGCCTCCGGCGCGCCGCGCCGGTCGTAACCCTCTGTTTACTCGCGGGATGTGCCTCGGTGGCGCGGACGCCGGCGGCCGGCCCGTCCGCGCCCGCCCCGTCCCCTTCGGCCGCGCCGGCCGGCTCCCCCGTCGCGGGCGCGCTGCCTTCCCCGACCCGCGCGGTGGCCCTCGCGCCGAAGGTGGAGCCGCCGGTCCGGAGCGAGGCCCGCCTCACGCTCGCGGCGGTGGGCGACGTGCTCATGCACGACGCGGTGAAGCGCGCCGCCGAGGCGCGCCGCGCCGATGCGCCGGACGGCGGCTACGCCTGGCTGTTCGCGCCGGTGGCGGACCTGCTCGGCGCCGCCGACCTCACGTTCGCGAACCTCGAGACGCCCATCGCGCCGCAGGCGTCGCAGGGATCGCGCGCGTTCGTGTTCAACGCGCCGCCCGCGGTGATCGCGGCGCTGCAGCGCGCCGGCGTGGACCTGGTCTCGGTCGCGAACAACCACGCCATGGACCAGGGCCGCCGCGGCTTCGAGGAGACCCTGCGCTGGCTGCGCGCCGCCGGCCTGCCCTACGTGGGCGCCGGGCCGGCGCCCCGCGCGGCGGGCCCGGTGCGGCTCGAGCGCAACGGCCTCTCGCTCGCGTTCCTCGGCTACACCTACGGCCTGAACCAGGACGGCAACACCTGCCCGCCCGCGGCCGCCGCCTGCGAGCAGGTGGCCGAGCTGGACCGCGCCCGCATGGTGGAGGCGGTGCGCGCCGCCGCCGCCGCGGCCGACGCGGTGGTAGTCTCGGTGCACTGGGGCGTCGAGTACCAGCAGGCGCCGCGCGCCGACGAGGTGGAGCTGGCGCACCGGCTGGCCGACGCGGGCGCGCTGGTGGTGCTCGGCCACCACCCGCACGTGCTCCAGCCGGTGGAGCTGTACCGGCGCGCGGACGGCCGCACCGCGGTCATCGCCTACTCGCTCGGGAACTTCGTCTCCAACCAGTCGCGCAACTACGTCGCCGGCGTCACGCCGGACGCGGTGGCCGCCCCCCGCGACGGCGCGCTGCTGCGCGTGTCCCTGGCCCGCCGCGACTACGGCCGCGGCGTCGAGGAGGTGGAGGTCGCCGGGGCGGACTTCCTGCCGCTGTGGACCGAGAACGACACGGTGGAGATCGACCGGCGGAAGGAGCCCGCCCGCCGGCCGGCCATCCGCGTGGTGGCCGTGGATCGCGCGCTGGCCTCGGTGCGCGCCGAGCTGGCCGCGCTCCCCGACCCGCTGCCCGAGGCGGACCGGGCCCGCTACGTGGCGCTCCGCCGCCGCGAGGAGCTGTACCTCGCCCGCCGCGCCGCGGTCGCCGGGGTGATGGGCGAGGACCTGCTCCGCACGCTCGGCCCGGCCGAGCTGGCCGGCCCCGAGGCGCCCGCGCCCGCTGCGCCGGCTCCGGCCCGGGCGGCGCCCGCGACGGCTACTCCGTCCGCCGCGCCGTGACCGGGTGCGGGACGCCGGTGTCCGGCGGCTGCACGTCGGGCCGCGCCGGCACCTTCAGCTCGACGAGCTCGATCCCGAGCCGCTGCGCGAACTCGAAGATGCGCGCGTCCCGGTAGAACTCGCCGAACACGATCCGGCGGCAGCCGGCGTTCGCGATGAGCTTGAAGCAGGGCCAGCAGGGCGAGGCGGTGGTGTAGATGCTGGCGCCCTCGATGGCGACGCCGTTCTTGGCGGCCTGGATGATGGCGTTCGCCTCCGCGTGGACGGTCGCCACGCAGTGACCGTCCTCCATCATGTGGCCGGCCTCGCTGCAGTGGGGCAGCCCGCGGATGGAGCCGTTGTAGCCGGTCGAGAGGATGGTCTTGTCGCGCACCAGCACCGCGCCCACGTGCTTGCGATCGCAGGTGGCGCGGGTGGCGACGACCCGCGCCACGTTCATGAAGTACTCGTCCCAGCTCACGCGGTTGTCCATCCGTCCTCCCTGGTGCGGTCGGTCATCCTACCCCACGGGGCCGACGCCCGGCGGCCGCCGCGGCATACCATGTCGCATGGTCCGCCCTGCCCTGGCGCTGCTCGCCGCCGCCCTGCTCGCACCCACCGAGGCCCTCCCGCAGGCCGGGGCGCCCCCCGCGACGCCCGCCGCCCCGCCGGCCTCCGAGCCGATCGGCCAGTTCCCGCCGCCGCGCGCCATCCCCGACCCGAAGCCCGGCGCGGGCGACCAGGCCGGCGTGAAGGCGAAGGGCGGCAAGGACGCGAAGCCGCCCAGGCCGCTGCCGCGCGCCTCGGTGCTCGAGGAGGTGGTCGGGACGGTGAAGGAGGTGGATCGCGTGCACCACCGCCTGACGATCGACGGCGCGGCCGGGCCGGTCACGCTGACCGTGGACCGCAACACGCTGGTGTACGGGCCCGCCGGCCTCACCACGGTGCTCGACGTGATCCCCGGCGCGTCGGTCCGCGCGGGGCGGAACGCCGACGACCTGGCCTACTGGGTCACGGTGCGCGGGCCGCAGCGGACGCCGTCCACGCCGGCGCAGGGCACCGGGCCCGGCGGCGGCGGCCCGCCTCCCGCCGGCGAGGGCACCGCGCCCGGTCCGGCCACCGCGCCGCCCGCGGGCCCGGCCCCGGGCAGCACCTCGCCCGGCCCTCCCGCCCCGCCCGCCGGCGGTCCCGGCCGCTGACGCGGGGCGCGCGCGGCTAGAACTGCTTCGCCGCCGGCGTCGCCACCGGTCCCTGCGCGCCGGCCACGGTCTCCGACGGCGCGAGCCGGCCGAGCCCCTTCTCGACCAGGAAGCGGCGGATCTTGGCCGCGGGCGCCACGAACGTCTCGCCGGGCATGGGCACGTCGAACGCGTACTGCTCCTCGTCCTTGCCGAACGCCACGCGCGCGGTGCGGTAGCCCTCGACGAGCCCGATGAGGCGGCCGCCCGGCACGTCGAAGACGCCGCCGCCCGAGCTGCCGTAGCCGATGGCCGCGTCGGTCTTGAGCGCGCGGGCGCGCCGCGGCGCCGCGGCGTTCTCGGCCAGCTCGTACTCGACCTGCGAGACGATGCCCGCCGCCACCGAGAGCCCCTTCCCGAAGGGCGCGCCGATCACCACGAGGTCGTCGCCGAGCTCGAGGAGGTCGTCGCCGGCGAGCGGCGTCACCGGCAGCCTCGCCTGCACCTCGAGGACGGCCAGGTCGGCCTCGGGCACGCGCCCGCGCGCGACCACCTTCGCGGCCACGGCGGCGGAGCCGTCGGAGGGGAGCACGCGCAGCTCCGCGCCCTCCGGCCACTCCCGGGCCGGCTCGACCACGTGCGCGTTCGTGAGCACGTAGCTGCGGCCGCCCTCGTGGGCGAACGCGATGCCGGAGGCGCTCCGCACCACGTTCTCGCCGGCGACGATCTGGAGGCGGACCGCCGAGGGGAAGACCTTGTGCACGGTCTCCGCGCGCGGGTTGCCGGCGCGCGGAGACGAGAGCCCCAGCAGCGGGGAGGCGAGGAGGAAGAGGCCGGCGACCAGGGCCGCGCCGCCAAGGCTGGACAGGAGTCGATAGCGGGGCACGAAATTCGAAACGGCCGACCCGAAGAGGCAATTCCCTCGGCGTGCGGGCCGACCGCCCGGCGGCGGCGTGCGCCCGCCCGCCCGTCAGGCGGCGGCCTCGTAGCGGCGGCGCGTCAGGAACAGGATCGCGTCGCGCGCGCACTCGTCGCAGTAGCCGTGGCGCTCGCGCAGGGTGGCGAGCGTGCGCTCGACCTGCCGGCGCGCCCGCTCGTCGAGCGAGGCCCGCTCGTCGGAGAGGTAGCGGAGCAGGCTCTCGGTCGCCCGCCCCAGCTCCCGCCGGCGCTCCTCGTACGTGTGCTCGCGCAGGCGCCGGAACAGGTCCGGGAAGATGGCCACGTAGTCGATCTCGGCCGCGTCCGGGTGGTCGAGGCGGTACGCGCCCACCGCCGCGATGAGGCCGCGCCGGAACGCGGTGCGGTTCTCGCCCTCCGGCATGACGACCTTCTCCAGCTCGACCATGCGCCCCTCGTCGGCCGGCGCGTACTCGCCGGTGACGGGGTTGCGGATCTTCTCGTCCCGCACCCAGTGCGAGACGAGCGCCACGTAGCGCCCGAACAGCTCGCGGTACTGGCCCTCGGAGACGAGGCCCATCGAGTCGCGGATCTCCTCGTCGATGGCGTCGAGCACCTCCGCCTCGACCACGCGCACGAACGCCTCGTGGTCGTGGTAGCCGTCCACGACCTCCTGGGCGAGGAAGTCGTGCACCGTGCGCTCGCGGCAGATCGCCCGCAGCTCCTCCAGCACCGCCCGCGGCGTGAGGCAGCGGGTGGCGGGCGACTGGGCCGCGTTCAGCAGCGCGGTCTTGAGCTCGCGCGCCGAGGCGCCCATGCGCCCCTCGTAGTTCGGGTACGACTCGGACTCGCGGTAGAGGTCGGGCGCGTGCTTGCGCAGCACCTTGCCCTGCGCGAGCGAGAGCCGGTCCGGCGCCGCGCCGGCGTCGTACAGGCGCAGCTTCTCGAGCGGCGCGAGCTCCTCCACCATGCTGCGCAGCTCGCCCTCGTAGCGCTCCGGGAGCGGCCGCTTCAGCCGGGTCAGCACCGCCCAGCGCGCCGCCACCTCGGTGGCGTGCGGGGCGACGTGGCGGCCCACCGCCGCCGAGGTGATCTGCTGGTCGTACACCTCGCGCTCCACCGACGCGCGGCGGAGGTAGGGCACGCGCACCAGCTCCAGGCGCCCCTTGTACGAGGCGAAGTCCGGCGACTCCTTGAACGCGGAGAGCTGCTTCTCGTTCGCGCTCGCGATGAGCACCGCGTCGAGCTGCAGCAGGACCTGGTCGAGCGCGACCCGGCCCGTCTCCGCCATGCCGAGCAGGTACTTGAACGCCTCCGGCGGGCGCTTCAGGAGATCCGAGTACTCCACCAGGCCGCGGTTGCCGGCCACGAGCGGGCCGGCCGGCTCGAGCAGCGTCAGCGCGTGCAGCGCGGGCGGCAGCGCGGCGGCGCTCCGGTCCACCGTCACCTGCCGGTAGCCGGCGTCCACCGACAGCTGCGGCTCGAGCGTGACCGCCGCCTGCTGGTACCGCGCCGACACGTAGAGGCGCTCCACCTGCACGTGCCGCAGCACCTTCAGCCAGTCGCCGCGGTACGCGGCCAGCAGCGCGTCGTGGACCTGCCGGCAGTACTGGCAGACCTCGCCCTCGAGCAGGTAGTCGGAGAGCACGAAGTCGCGCTCACCGGCCCCCTCGCGCGCGCTCGGCCGGCAGCGCTCCTCGAGCAGCGCCCGCCGCTCGGCGCGGGGCACCAGCAGGAGCGGATGGTCCTTCATCGGGCAGGAGAGCCGCGCGTCGAGCGCGTCGCCCTCCAGGTGCGCGAAGCTGGCCAGCTCCGGCTCGTCGCCGCGCCCGCCGCCGAACCCGAGGCCCCCGCCGCGCACGGCGCGGCCGCTCGGGAACACCCAGTGGAACCGGTACAGCGTCCCCTCGGGCGTGCGCGAGTACGCCTCCATCCCGCGGATCAGCGCCGAGACGATGGACGACTTCGCCGAGCCGTTCGGTCCGTGCAGCAGCACCAGCTTGTTCACCCGGCCGCTGCGGACGAACGCGCCGAGCGCGCGGTAGATGGCGGCCTGGACCTCCTCCTGCCCGGCGACGCGGTGCTGCCGGCCGTCCGCGTCGAACGGCAGGTCGAACAGCGCGAAGCGGCGGACCCGCCCGACGGGCGTGTCGCGCTCCTCGGACCCGAAGTGGTCGAGCACGTCGCGCAGGTACTGGGCGGCCGAGCGCGCGTGGGCCCGCGGCGCCTCGAGGAAGGCCTGCAGGTACTCCGGGTAGGACAGGATCGAGCGGTTCGCCACGAACGCGCCCTTCACGCCCGACCCGACGTTCGCCAGCCAGCGCTGCGCCTCCATGGGTGGCCTCCCAGCGGTTCCTAACCGTCGCACGGGGCGACCGCCGCGCCAACGGCCGTCCATGCGGGCGCGTGTGTGCATGCCCGGACGGCGGGCCACTCCACGCTGGGTCCCCTCCGTAGTACCCTCCGGCACCCATGGAGCGGCTGCCCAGCGACGTCATCATCGGGATCGACCTCGGCACCACGAACTCGTGCGCCGCGCTGGCCGTCGGCGACGGCCAGGTGAAGCTCATCCCGTACAAGGGCGGCGAGTACACCATCCCGTCGATCTTCGCGATCGACGACAAGGGCCACGAGCTGATCGGCCACGAGGCCAAGCGCCAGTGGCAGCTCAACCCGCGCAACACGCTCTACGCCACCAAGCGCCTGATCGGGCGCGCGCCCAAGGACGACGTGGTCGAGTCGGTGCAGCGCTCGGTGCAGTACCGGGTGCACGCCGGCGACCTGAACGACGTGGCGCTCGACTGCCACGGCCGCAGCTACCACGTGCCCGAGGTGAGCGCGAAGATCCTCGGCAAGATCCGCGACGTCGCCTCCGATCACCTGGGCATCCCGGTGAAGCGCGCGGTGGTGACCGTGCCGGCGTACTTCACCGACCGCCAGCGCCAGGCGGTGAAGGAGGCGGGCACGCTGGTGGACCTGGAGGTGGTGCGGATCATCAACGAGCCGACCGCCGCCGCGCTCGCCTACGGCATCGGGAAGCGGCTGGACCAGCGGGTGCTGGTGTACGACCTCGGCGGCGGCACGTTCGACGTCTCCATCATCGAGATCCGCGACCGCGTCTTCGAGGTGAAGGCCACCGGCGGCGACATCTTCCTGGGCGGCCTGGACTTCGACAACGCGGTGATCGGGCACGTGCTCGACGACTTCCGCCGCAAGCACGGCATCGACCTCTCGTCGGACCCGGTGGCGATGCAGCGGATCAAGGACCTGGCCGAGCGGACCAAGATCGACCTCTCGGCCCGCTCCGAGGCGCCGTTCTCGATCCCGTTCATCACCATGACAGCGCAGGGCCAGCCGCTCAACATGGACCTGCGCTTCGACCGGACGCTGCTCGAGGCGCTCACGCATCACCTGGTGGACCGGTCGATCGAGATCATGGCCGGGGTGATGGTGGACGCGGGCGTCGGCGCGGCCGACATCGACGAGGTGATGCTGGTGGGCGGGCAGACGCGCATGCCCATCATCCAGGACCGGCTCACCCGCTACTTCGGCCGCCCGCCGTCGAAGGGCGTCCACCCCGACGAGGCGGTCGCGATCGGCGCGGCGCTGTACGGGTGGTCGCTGCGCGAGACCTCCGACCTGCGCATCCAGCTCCTCGACGTGATCCCGATGGCGATCGGCATCGAGCAGGCGGGCGGGACGATGCACGTGGTCTTCCCGCGCAACGCCTCGATCCCGAACGCGCGGACGATCGCGGCGACGAACGCGGTGGACGGGCAGCGCGAGCTGGTGGTGCGGATCTTCCAGGGCGACCACGGGCTCACCGCGCAGAACGAGCTGCTGGGCGAGTTCACGTTCAGCGGCGTCCGGCCCTGCCGCGCCGGCGAGGTGCGGCTGGAGATCGTCTTCGAGGTGAACGTCGAGGGGATCCTCTCCATGAGCGCCCGCGACCTCGACACCGGCCGGCAGATGCGCACCACCGTGCGCGTCACCTCGAGCTGAGCGCGGCGCGCGGAGACGGCGCGGCCCCCGGGCGCGGAGCGCGCCGGGGGCCGCGAGGACGCGAGGCTCCCTCCGGCTAGCGCCGGTCGGCGCCCCTGCCCCCGCCGTGCGGGGCCGGGGCCGCGCGCCCGCCGCCGCCGTGCGACGCCGCGGGCGGGGCCGCGCGGACCGGTGCGGGGTGCGCGGGCGCGGAGTAGGCCGGCGCGCTGCGGGCTGCCGGGGCCGCGTACGAAGGCGCGCTGCGGGCCGACGGCGCCCCGTACGACGGCGCGCTGCGCGCCGGGGGCGCGGAGTACGCCGGGGCGCTGCGGGCCGGGACGCCAGGGGAGCCGTACGACCCGCCGGCGCTCCAGGGGTCGCCGCCGCGATCCTGGCGCGCGTAGCCGGGCGCGGCGCGAGGCACCTCGCCGCGCGGGCCCGCGTCCGGCGCGCGGCCGCCGCGCGCGGGAGGGGCCGCGGACGGGCCGCGTGCCGGCGGCGCCGCGGACGGGCCGCCGCCGCGGGGCGGCGCGTAGCCGGGGGCGCCGCGGCTGGGCGCGTTCCCTGGGGCGCTGCGGGTCCCGCCGCCGGACGGCGGCGCGTAGCCCGGGGCGCCTCGGGTCTCGCCGCGCGAGGGCGGCGCGAGCCCCGGCGCGCCGCGGCCGTCGCCGCGGGTGGGCGCGCTGCCGGGGGCGACCCGGCCGCCGTCGGACCGCGCGCCGGGCGCGGGCCGCGCATCGGGCCGGTAGATGGAGACCTCGCCGGGCCGCGCGCGGGCCGGGCCGGGCGCGGGCGCCGCGACGACGCGCACCGGCGTGATGGGCCTGCCGACGCGCTGCTCGATCGCGCCGCGCGCCGGGCCGCCCCACGCCGGCCGGCCGGGGGCCGGGCGCGCGCCGCCGGGCCGCCCGGGCACCGCGCGCCCGCCGCCCACCGGCGGCGCCGGCGCGGTGGCGTAGAAGTACTGGCGCGTGTAGCGCGGCGCGTAGGCCACCCGGTACACCGGGTACGAGACGAAGCTGCCGCAGGGCACGAACGTCCACCAGGCGTCCACGAACGGATAGCTCGACACGTAGATCGACACGCCCGGCCCGAGCGGCGCCCAGCCGACCACGTCGCCCGAGTAACGCCACGCGACCCACGCCGGCGCCCACTGGTAGCCGGGGATCCAGACCCAGCCGTAGCTCGGGTCCCAGGTCCAGCGGCCGTAGTGGTACGCGGCCCAGCCGAACGGCTCGTCGGAGACCCAGAGCCAGCCCTCGCTGGTCCACTCCCAGCGGCCGTAGTAGTAAGGCCGCCAGCCGGCGGCGACGTACGGCCGCCAGACGCGCCCGTAGCCGCCCACCACGACCCACTCGCCGTAAGGCGAGAGCGCGCCCTGGAACGTGTCGAAGTTCACGGCGGCGCCCGAGTTCAGATCGACCGAGACGTCGTAGTCGGCGGGACGCTCGTCCGACCACCGGTCGGTGTAGTCCTCTTCCCACTCCCGGTCGTCGGCGCGCGGCAGGGCCGGCGCGGCGAGGGTCGCGAGGGCGACGAGGGTGAGGGTGCGGCGGAGCATGGCAGCCTCCTGGCGATGCGATGGCTTCTGCTGGCTGTACGGGCGATCGCCCCTGAGCCTTCACCCGTCCTACAAGCAAGGCGGGTGCCGCGCAATTCCTCCCTGCTGACGCGGAGTTGCCGGGCCGCCGCGGGGGTCCACCGGGGCACAGTGTGCGCCGGCTTCACCGTGCGGGCCGCGACCGCCCCGCCTCGAGGGGTCCGCGCGCGGACGGGGCGATCCGCCGCAGGGCCGCGGTCCGGACGTGCGAGCGGCCGCCCGGGGGCGGCCGCTGGGAGCCGCCGGCGAGGCGGACGCGCTCAGGCGGTCCGCTTCTCCTTCTCGAAGCTCAGGAGCGGCGGCTCGCGGTTCACGATCACGCCCTCCGTGATCTTGCACTCCTTCACGCCTTCCCGGTACGGCACGTCGTACATGATGTCGAGCATGGCCTGCTCGAGGATGGCGCGCAGGCCGCGGGCGCCCGACTTGCGCCGCATCGCCTCGCGGGCGGTGGCCCGCAGCGACTCCTTGGTGAAGGACAGCTTCACCTTCTCCAGGTCGAAGAGCTTGATGTACTGCTTCGTGAGCGCGTTCTTCGGCTGGGTGAGGATGGTGACGAGGTCGTCCTCGCCCAGGTCGGACAGCGTCGCGACGATGGGCAGGCGGCCGACGAACTCGGGGATCATCCCGAAGCGCACCAGGTCGCCGGGCTCCACCCGCGCGAGCAGCTCGCCCAGGCTGGCCTCCTCCTTGCGCTCGATCTTGGCCCCGAAGCCGAGCCCCTTCACGCCGACCCGCCGGCGGATGACCTGCTCCAGCCCGCAGAACGCGCCGCCCACGATGAACAGCACGTTCGAGGTATCGACCTGGATGTACTCCTGCTGGTTGTACTTCTTGCCGCCGCGCGGGGTGACGTTGGCGCGCGTGCCCTCGATGATCTTGAGGAGCGCCTGCTGGACGCCCTCCCCGCCCACGTCGCGGGTCGGCGAGGGCGTGTCGCCCTTGCGCGCGATCTTGTCGATCTCGTCGATGTAGACGATGCCGCGCGACGCCTTCTCCACGTCGTAGTCGGCGTTGTGCAGCAGGTTCTGGATGATGTTCTCGACGTCCTCGCCCACGTAGCCCGCCTCGGTGAGGCTGGTGGCGTCGGCGATGGTGAACGGGACGTTGAGGAAGCGCGCCAGCGACTGCGCCAGCAGCGTCTTGCCCGAGCCGGTGGGCCCGACGAGCAGGATGTTCGACTTCTGCAGCTCGACGTCGTCCTGGGCCGCGCGCGCCTGCCCCGGGCGCTGCGGCCGGGCCGGCTTGCGCGAGTAGACGCGCTTGTAGTGGTTGTAGACCGCGACCGAGAGGACCTTCTTCGCGCGGTCCTGCCCGACCACGTAGTCGTCGAGGAAGCTCTTGATCTCGGCCGGGGTGGGCAGCGAGACGGCCGGACGGCCCTCGTCCCGCTCGGCCTCCTCCGCGATGATGTCGTTGCAGAGCCGGATGCACTCGTCGCAGATGTAGACGGTGGGCCCCGCGATGAGCTTGCGGACCTCCCGCTGGCCCTTGCCGCAGAACGAGCAGGACAGGTTTCCGTGGTGATGCTCTTTCCGGCTCACGCGTTTCCCTCGACGGCTCGGATGTTACCACCAAACTGGGAGCCCCCGGAATTCGGAGCCCGGCTTCGAATATAGCCAGGGTGTCGCGGGACCGCTCCTCCAAACCCGGAGGCTAGCGATCGAGGAGGGCCTCGATCTCCCCGGCGAGGGCATCGGCCCTTTGCGCCACGGACCGCGGGATCGCGTCCTCGTCGCGGCAGGCCGAGGCGAGGCGCCGCGCCGCGGCGGCGAGCCGCTCCACCCGCTCCGATCTGGGCGGCGCCGGCGGGGCCGGAGGTGGACCGAAGCGCTCCGCGATCTTGCGGTTCATCGCCGCCGGGGTGGGCGGCCGCTCGATCACCTCGTCCCGCAGCTCGCGCCAGCCGGAGTCGGAGAGCCGGCCGGTGGCCTCCGCGCGGGAGAGCACCTCGATCACCTCGAACGGCGGAGCGCGCGTCTCGCCGCGCGCCCTCGCCAGCTCCGGCTCGTGCCGCTCGAGGAACCCGTAGCTGGCGGTGAGCTTCTCGGCGGTCGCGCTGCGGATGAAGAGCTCCTTCGTGCAGTACCGCTCGAAGCTCGGGTACCCCCACCCGCGCCACAGCTCCTTGCGCCGGACCTCGGAGAGGAGCCGTCCGAGCTCCACCCAGGCCGACTTGAAGCGCTGCGCCCCCTCGAGCACCTTCCGGCGCACGGAGCCCTCCGGGAGGTCCTCGGCGCGGGCGGCCAGCTTGTCGGCGGTGGCGGTCATGGGGGGCTCACTGGCCGATCCGGAACGCGAGCGACACGGTCGGCCGCTGCCCCGGGAACGGGTCGAACCGCCAGCCGTGCAGCGCCTGCACGAGGCAGTCGTGCAGCGCGCCCTGCTTGAAGCGCGGGTCGTCCACCCACAGCGCGGCCACGCGGCCGTCGTTCCCGATGGCGAACTCGATGGGCACGTCGCCGCGGAACTCGGGCGAGCGGGCCGCCTCGGCGCGGAAGCACGGGACCAGGCTGCGCTGCTCGCGCGCCACGACCGCCTGGATCTTCCGCTCGTCGAACTGGGCCGCGACCAGCTCGCCGCCGCTCACGTCGCCGCTCGCCGCGCGCCCCGCCGGGCCACCGCGCCCGGCCAGGCCTTGCTCGCGCCGGAGCGCGCCCCGCGCCCCGCCGCCCGCGGCCCCCGCGCCCGTGGGCGCGTCGCCCGGCCCGTCGAGCGGCACCTCGATCTCGTCGTCCGGCGCGGCGCGGCTCGAGACGCCGACCCGCGCCACCGAGGCGATGCGGATGCCCGCGCCGAAGTCCTCGAGCAGCGGGTTGGTCTCGGCGCTCCGGCGGGCCATCAGGAACGCGCCGCCGATGCCGCCGGCGACGAGCAGGAGCGCGGCCGCCGCGATCGCCAGGGCCTTGCGCCGGCCGCGCCGCTGCCGCAGCAGCCGCGCCCCGGTGACCTCGCGCTCGACGCGGAGGGCGGCCTGCGCCTTCTTGGCGTGGACCACGAACGGCGGGAGCTCGCCCACCGGCGTCCAGTGGCCGTCGCCGGGGGACACCGGCGTGGTCGGCTCGAGCTCGCCGCGGTACAGCATCGCGGCGAGCGCGCGGGAGTCCACCGGTCCGAACACCTCGCCGGCGCGGCGGAACAGCCACTCGCCGCCCTCGAGGGCCGGGTCGTCGTTGATGGGGTTCGGTTCGGTGCCTGGCGCCATGCGGTGCGGGGACGTGGGGTGAGGTCGGAGGCGCGCACGACCGGCTCGCGCCGGCGCGGCGGGCGTGGGAACTTAGCACGTCGGCATGGAACGGCGCTCCTACGCACTGCGGCTCGCCTACGACGGCGGCCGGTTCCGGGGCTTCCAGCGGCAGCCCGGGCTCCCGACCGTGCAGCAGGCGCTGGAGGAGGCGCTGGAACGGCTCGGCGTCCGGGCCCAGCTGCACGTGGCGGCCCGCACCGACGCCGGCGTCCACGCGCTCGCGCAGGTCGTCAGCTTCTCCGCGCGCGCCGCCCTCGATCCGGCGGCGCTGCGGCGGGGGCTGAACGAGGGCCTGCCCGAGGGGATCCTGGTGCTGGACGCGGCGCGGGTCGGCCCGTCCTTCCACGCGCGCGGCTCGGCGGCGTCGCGCACCTACGTCTACCTCGTGGGCGCTCCGCCGCCGGAGGGGCTGCGGCCGTACGCGTGGACGCTGCCCGACGCGCGCGCGTTCCCGGAGCTCGCCGAGGTCCCGCCCCTCGACGCCGCGGCCATGCGCGAGGCGCTCGGCGCCGCGGTCGGCGAGCACGACTTCGTCGGCTTCGCCCGCCCCGGCGAGCAGCGCGGCACGGTGCGGACGCTGCTCCGCGCCGAGGTGGTCGAGGCGGGGTGGGCGCCGCTCGTGGCGGTGGTGCTGGAGGGCAAGGGGTTCCTGCGCGCGATGGTGCGGAACCTGGTGGGCACCGCGGTCGCGGTCGGCCTCGGCCGCGCCCCGCCGGACGTGATCCGCACCCTGCTCGCGACGCGCGGCCGCTACCGCGGCGTCCGCGCGCCGGGCTGGGGGCTCACGCTCGCAGCGGTGCGCTATCCGGACGGTGCGTGGCCGTCGCCCGCGGCGCCGCCGGACCCTGCAGCGTCTCGATGACCCCGTCGGCGCGGCGCACCACCGCGACGCGGACCAGGCGCAGGCGGCCCAGGGTGCGGGCCGGCAGCGGCGGCGGGCGGACCGCCTCGGCGCGCTCGGGCGCGATCACATCGCGCTCCGCTGATCCGGCAGGTGCCCGTACTTCGCGAGCAGGTCGGCGACCGCCTCGCGGAGGTAGTCCGACTGGCGCACGCGGGTCTTCCGCGCCAGGTTGCGCAGCTCGGCGGCGAGCGCGGGCGGCAGGCGGACCAGCATGGGCTCGAGCCGGTTCGGGTTGCCTTCCACGGCGCTGCTCTCGAGCGAATCGGGTGCGATATCGACGGGGTGCATGTGCGCTCCTTGCGACATGGGCTGACTTGCACCTACACGCTACCACCCGGTATCCGGCCCTCAAGAAAACGTCCAACCGACCGGAAACTTGACAGAACCCGCGAACGTCGCGCCGGAGCGCCACGGATGGGCCAAGGGCCTCCGGGCGCGATCTCGGACGCGGTGCGACCTGCTGGGGGTGCGGTGATCAGCCCTCGACGACGGGCAGCGCGATGCCGGCGAGCGCGTTCAGCCGGCCGGAGCGGAACGGCTCCAGGTCGAGCACCGCGAGCCGGAACCCGGCCGCCTTCACCGCCTCGACCAGGGCGGCGCGGCGCGCGAACGCGGCCTCCAGCTCGCCCTCCCCCACCTCCACGCGCCCGATGTCTCCGTGGTGCCGCACCCGGAAGTCGCGCAGCCCGAGCGCCCTCAGCCCCGCCTCGGCCCGCTCCACCTGGGCGAGGCGCTCCGCGGTGACCGGCGTGCCGTAGGGGATCCGGGACGCGAGGCACGCCATCTGCGGCTTGTCCCAGGTCGGCAGCCCGTAGGCCTCGCTCCAGGCGCGCACCTCGTCCTTGCCGAGGCCGGCCTCCGCGAGCGGCGAGCGGATGCGGCGCTCCAGCGCGGCCTGGTGGCCGGGACGGTGATCGCGGCGGTCGTCGGCGTTGAAGCCGTCGAGGATCGCGGCCAGCCCCGCGTCGCGCGCCGCCCGCTCGCAGAGCCGGTACAGCTCCGACTTGCAGAAGTAGCAGCGGTCGGCGCCGTTCGCGAGGTAGCGCGGGTCGTCCTGCTCGTGGCTCTCCACCTCGAGGTGGCGCGCGCCGAGCCGCGCCGCGAGCGCGCGCGCCTCGGCGCGCTCCGCCTGCGGGACCGACGGCGAGTGCGCGGTGAGCGCCACCGCGCCCGCGCCCAGCACCTCGCGCGCCACCGCGAGCACGAACGTGGAGTCCACGCCGGCGGAGAACGCGACCAGGGCGCTGCCGCAGGCGGCGACGTCCGACTTCAGGCGGGCGAGCTTGGGCTCGGAGGCCCGGCGGATCGCGTCGAGGTCGTCGGGGCGCATGGCGCCGGTCTTATACCCGGCGCGCGCCCGGGGCCGCTACCGCCGGCGCTTGGCGCCCTTCGCCGGGGTGGGCGCGGCCTTCCGCTGGGGCCGCCGCGCCGCCTGGCGCGCGTCGAGCTTCCGGCGCGCGCCGCCGGCGGGCGCGACCTTGCCGGCGCCCGGCTTCGCCCTCGGCTTCGCGGCCGGCTTCGCGGCCGGCTTCGCGGAGGCCTCGGGGCGCGCGCGCCGCGGGCGCTGGCCGCCGGTGAGCCGGCCGAACTCGGCCGGGCCGATCACCTTCGCGTCCACCATCGCCTGGAGCACGCGCAGGACGCACTCCTCGACCGAGAGCTGGTCGGTGTGCACCACGACCTCGGGGCGCGCGGGGGGCTCGTACGGCACGTCCACCCCGGGCACGCCCTTCAGCTCGCCGGCGAGCGCCTTCGCGTAGATCCCCTGGGGATCGCGCTCCCGCAGCTTCTCCATGGAGCAGTCCACGAAGACCTCGACGAACCGGCGCGCCTCGCGGCGGAGCTGCTCGCGCGCGTCGCGGTACGGCGAGAGCGCCGCGCAGACGGCGATCCCCCCCGAGCGCATCACCGCCTTGGCGACGAAGCCGAGCCGGGTGACGACCTTGGCCCGATCGTCCTTGAGCGTGCCCAGCCCCTCCAGCAGCAGCGCCGCCTCGCCGTCCTCGTCGAGCAGCGTCGCGGGACGGCCCGCGGCCGCGAGCCGCGCGGCCAGATGCGAAGCCAGGGTGCTCTTGCCCGCCCGGTTCATCCCGGTGAGCCAGACCACGAACCCGGCGCCGTGTTGCGTCTCCATGCCGTCCTCCGGACGCGCCGCGGCGGTGTCACCGGCGGCGAACGAGCGGTTTGGTCGGTGGAGTATACCCTCTCGCACCTCCGTTCTCAAAATCGGACCGCACCGCGCCAAATCCACGTTCGCCCTGTTTTTCCGGGCGCTTGCGCAATCCGATATCGGTGGACCCCTTCTCCGTGGGTCAATCTCGCGCCGGCCGCGGGCCGGACGTTCACGGTGCGAGAACGCCGCCGCGGGCGGCCGCCGGCCCGCGGCGACGGGCGCGCGAACGGGTCCGCGGGCTCCCCCGGGCGCGGGATCGCTGGACTTTCAGGACTCGGCGGGCTGGGCGCCGGCGCAGGCGCAGCCCGCGAGCCGCGCGGTGGGGCGGGCGGTGGCCACGCCGCGCACCAGCTCGACGCGCCGACCGGTCACGCTGCCCGGCTGGGCCATCAGGTGGATCAGCTCCGCCGCCCCGAGCGCGGCGAGCGCCGCGACGCCCGGCTCCGGCGGCCGGCCCGCGCCCGCGGTGGAGCGGGCGCAGGAGTAGCACGGCGCCCCCGGCGGCACCGACACCACCGCGCCGCCGTCCCCGTCGGGCTCGACCACCACGTGCGGGATGCCCGCCCGGCGCGCCGCCTCGGCCGCCGTGACCGCCTGCACCACCGACGGCGCGCAGATCAGCGCCGCGCTGGGCACGCCGCCGGTCGGATACCGGTCCACCTGGACGAACGCGGACAGCGGCGCGAGGGCGCTCCGGGCCGCGTCCACCCGCGGCGATCCCACCGCCGACGGCGAGAACAGCCAGCCGGCGAGGTCCGCGGGCGACACGTCCTCGGGGTCGTCGAGCCAGAGCCGGCCGACCCCGGCCTGGACCAGGTACACGAGCGCCGCGGAAGCCACCGCGTCGATCCCGACCACCCGCACCCGGGCGCCGAGCAGCCGCTCCTGGGCCTCCTCCCCGAAGCCGGGCACCAGCAGCTGCCGCGCCCAGCGCGCGATGCGATCGTCGCTCAGCGACATGGTTCCTCCGGCCGGGCGTGGCTCACGGGAGCACCGGCGCGTCTCCGGGGCGGCGCTTCTCGAGGAGCAGGCGGTACGCGCCGTCGCCCTCGGCGGGCAGCGGCTCCACCGCGAGCACGCGGTGCCCGTCCTCCTCGGCGGTGCGCGGGACGCTCTCCAGCGGCTCGCCGGCGCGCAGCCACACCTCGAGCGTCTCGCCCTCCGCGAGCCGCTCCAGCGCGATCCGGGTCTTCACCCAGGTCATGGGGCAGGCGAACGCGCGGATGTCGATCCGGCTGGTGGCGCGCCCGGGGCCGCTCACGCCGGGCTCCCGGCCGGCGCCGCGGGCGCGTCGCAGGCCGCGGGCGCGCTGCTCCCCAGCACCTGGCGCCCGGCGCAGGCCAGGCATCCGGGGCGCTTTCGGACCAGCACCAGCCGCGACCGCCCGGTGCGCAGCTCGTAGGTGAACAGCCGCCCCTCGTACGTCCCGCGCTCGCCGGCGAGCAGGCGCAGCGCCTCGGCGGCGAGGAGCGCCCCGGCGAACCCGGCCACCGGGCCGAGGATCCCGGCCTGCGAGCAGGAGGCGACCGACCCCGGCGGCGGCGGCGCCTCGAAGAGGCAGCGCAGGCAGCCGCCCAGGCCGGACGGCGCCACGGTGAGGAGCTGGACGGTGGTGCGGAGCACGCCGGCGTGCACCAGCGGCCGCCTCACCCGCGTGGCGGCGTCGTTGGCGAGGAACTTGGTCTCGAAGTTGTCCGAGCCGTCCACGACGACGTCGGCGGCGGCGGCCAGCGCCTCGGCGTTCCCGGCGTCGAACCGCTCGTCGCGGACGTCCACCGCGACCGAGGGGAAGATCGCGCGCAGCCGCTCCGCCGCGGCCGCGGCCTTGCGGCGGCCGACGTCGGCCTCCTGGAACAGCGGCTGCCGGTTCAGGTTCGAGGTCTCGACGGCGTCGTCCTCGACGAGGACGAGCTGCCCCACCCCGGCCGCCGCCAGCGTGAGGAGGGCCGGGCCGCCGAGGCCGCCGGCGCCGATGACGAGGACGCGCTTGCCGGAGAGGCTGGTCATGGGACGCGTTCGCCTATATCCCGCCCCCGCCTCCCCGGCAACCGCGCCGGGGCGCGGCCGGCTAGAACGTGAGCGCCCTGCCCGCGCGCGCGGCGCGCCAGAGCGAGGGCAGCGTGTCGATGGCGTCGAGCCGCCCGAGGACGTGATCCGGATCGAGCCCGGCGAGCCGCACCGCGGTGTCGCACGCCACCACCCGCAGCCCGAGCTCGCGCCGGGCCTCCTCCAGCGCCTCCGCGAGCGGCGTCACCCGCGCCTCGGCCGCCGCCCGCGGCGCGCCCTCGTCGAAGCGTCCGGCCACCCAGAGCCGGAGCGGCTCGAAGAACAGCGCCACCGTGACCTGCTCGCCGAACGCGGCCGCGGTCACGGCCAGCGTGGCCGCCTGGTAGCGGTCCTCCCAGCCGCCGCGGTGCAGGAAGACGACCAGCGGGCCGGGCATGTCACTTCCTCGGGCCGAACATGCGGCCGAACAGCCCCTGCCTCGGCGCCGCCGCCGGCGGCGGGACGGGCGGGCGCGGGCGCGGGGCGCGCTCCAGCGGGCGGGCGCCGCGCGGCGCGGTCTGCGCCTCGGGCAGCTGCAGCTTCTGGCGGAGCGAGTCGGGGGTGTCGAGCGTGGCGAGCTGCATCGCGGTGACCTGGCCGGTGGCGAGGTCGCGCGCGGTGACCGTGAGGATGCCCTCGGCCCCGAGCGCGAACTCCACCGCCACCCGCACCTCGCCGCGCGGCCGCGCCGGCAGCCCCTCCACCCGCACGGTGCCGAGGTACTCGCACTCGGAGGCCTTGTCCGAGTCGCCCTGGAACACCTGCAGCTCGAGCTCGGTCTGGCCGTCGCGCGTGGTGGCGTGCTCGTGCGCCTTCTTCGCGGGGAGGCGCGTGTTGCGGGGGAACACCGGCGCCATCCGGCCGCCGGGCAGGCCGACGCCGATGCCCATGGCCAGCGCGTCGATCAGCACCACCGAGTCGATCCGGTGCGCCGAGTCGGCGAGCAGGGCCGCGCCGAGCGCGACCGCCTCGTCGGGGTGGACGCCGCGGTTCGGCTCGCGCCCGAGCGCCTCCTGGATCTTGCGCCAGACGAGCGGCATGCGGCTCTGGCCGCCCACGAGCAGGACCTCGTCCACGTCGCCGGGGCCGAGCCCCTTCGCGGCGAGCACCTCGCGGCACACCTCGATGGTCCGGTCCACCAGCCGCTCGGTGAGCGCCTCCAGCTCCTCGCGGGTGACCTTCACCTCGAGGCCCACGTCCTTGCCGTCCCGGTCCTTGCACAGGTACGGCACCTGGGCCACCGCCACCTCGCGGGTGGAGAGCGCGACCTTCGTCTCCTCGGCGGCGTCGCGGATGCGCTGCCACACCACCCGGTCCTCGGGCGGCGCGAACCCGTGCTCCTCCATGAAGCGCCAGACCAGGTGATCGAGCAGCTGCGCGTCGAAGTCCACGCCGCCGAGGAACGTGTCGCCGCCGGTGGAGACCACCTCGTACACGTCGCCCTGGATCTCCAGCACGGAGGCGTCGAACGTGCCGCCGCCCAGGTCGTACACCAGCACCCGCTCGTCGAGCCCCTTGCCGAAGCCGAAGGCGAGCGCGGCGGCGGTGGGCTCGTTCACGATCCGGTCCACGGCGAGGCCGGCCAGGCGGCCCGCCTCGCGGACCGCGTTCCGCTGGTGGTCGTTGTAGTAGGCGGGCACCGTGATCACCGCGTGCTCCACCGGCGTCCCCAGCGCCTGCGCGGCGGTCTCGCGCATCTCCTTCAGGATCAGCGCCGCGATCTGCTGCAGCGAGAAGTCGCGGCCGGCGAAGCGCACCGCCGCGGCGCCGTCCGGGCCCGGGACGATCTCGTAGTGGAACCGATCGCGGCACGCCTGCACCGTGGGCGACGCGAACGGGCGCCCCACCAGCCGCTTCGAGCCGTAGACGGTGTTGCGCGGGTTCACCACCATCTGCGCCTTGGCGGCGTGCGCGACCAGCAGCCGCCCCTGCGCGTCGTAGGCGACCACCGACGGCAGCGTGCGGTAGCCCTGGCGCGAGGCGAGCACCTCCGGCTTGCCGCCTCGCACCACCGCCACGCAGGAGTTGGTGGTGCCGAGGTCGATGCCGATCACCGGAGCGCGCGCCTTCGCGGCCGGGGCCGAGGGCGCCGGGGCCGAGGGCGCCGGCGCCGGGGCGGCCGGCGGTGGGGCGGCCGGCGGCGCGGGCCGGGCCGGTGCCGCGACGGGCGGGGCCGCCGGGCGGGGCGCGGGCGCGCCGGGGGGACGTCCCGGGGCCGACGCGGCGGCGGGCGGGCGGGCCGGCGGGGCCGCGGGGCGCGGCGGCTCGTCGCTCTGCGCCTCCGCGCCGCGGCCCGCGACCAGCCGGTCCACCAGCGCCCGGCTCTCCGGCGACAGATCCACGAACTTGATGCCCATGCCCGGGACGCGGGCCGGCTCACCCGGCGCGGACGGGGGGGTGCTCCAGCGCACCACCCCGCTGCCGCGGATGACCTGGTCGCCGGACTCGAGCACCACGTCGAGGCGCAGCGGGGTCCCGGGCGGCTGCGGATCGAGCGTCCGCACGAACAGGCCGCCTCGCGAGACGTTCAGCGCGAAGCGATCGACGAACTCGTCCACCGATCCGTAGGCCAGCCGGATGCGGAGCAAGACGGGGACACGGGGGTCGCGGCGTTCCTGCGGCATTCCGCCGGATTGTACCCCTGACGGGCCGCCCCGCCAGCCCGAGCCCAATGGCGGCCCCTTCGCGGCACTCCGTGGCCTACGCTTCCGGTGAGCGGTCGCCCGCCCGGCCACGCGTCAGGCCTTGCGGCGGCGGTCGCCGCCCGAAACCTTGTTGGGAGCGGTCGCGCACCGCGCCGGGAGGAAGCCACCGTGAGGAAGCCACGCTCGATCGCGCCGGCGAAGGGCCGGCTGGCCGTGCTCGTGCCGGGACTGGGCGCCGTCGCCACCACGCTGATCGCGGGGGTGGAGGCGGTGAAGCGCGGGATGGGCAAGCCGATCGGCTCGCTCACGCAGATGGGCACGGTGCGGCTCGGCAAGCGCACCGAGAAGCGGGCGCCGCTGGTGCGCGAGCTCGTGCCCATCGCCGCGCTGGAGGACGTGCGCTTCGGCGCGTGGGACCCGTTCCCGGACGACGCCTACGCGTCCGCGACCCACGCCTCGGTGCTCGACCACGCGCTGCTCGAGCAGCTGCGCGTCCCGCTGTCCGCGGTCCGGCCCATGCCGGCGGTGTTCTCGCCCGAGTACGTGCGGCGGCTCGACGGGCCGAACGTGAAGAAGGCGCCGAGCAAGCTGGAGCTGGGCGAGGCGCTGCGCGAGGACATCCGCCGCTTCCTGCGCGAGAACGACTGCGCCCGCGCCGTGATGCTCTGGTGCGCGTCCACCGAGGTGTACCTGGAGCCCTCGGCGGTGCACGCCGAGCTGGGGCGGTTCGAGAAGGCCATGGCGGCGAGCGACCCCGCCATCGCCCCCTCGATGATCTACGCCTGGGCGGCGCTGAAGGAGGGCGTGGCGTTCGGGAACGGCGCGCCGAACCTGACCGTGGACGTCCCGGCGCTGCAGCAGCTCGCGAAGAAGCAGGGCGTGCCCATCGCCGGCAAGGACTTCAAGACCGGCCAGACCATGATGAAGACCGTGCTCGCGCCCATGCTCAAGGCGCGGCTGCTCGCCCTGAACGGCTGGTTCTCCACCAACATCCTGGGCAACCGCGACGGCGAGGTGCTCGACGATCCCGGCAGCTTCAAGACCAAGGAGGTCTCGAAGCTCTCCGCGCTCCAGTACATCCTGCAGCCGGAGCTGTACCCCGACCTCTACGGCCACTTCGACCACCAGGTTCACATCGAGTACTACAAGCCGCGCGGCGACAACAAGGAGGGGTGGGACAACGTGGACATCGCGGGCTGGCTCGGCTACCCGATGCAGATCAAGGTGAACTTCCTCTGCCGGGACTCGATCCTGGCGGCCCCCGTCGCGCTCGACGTGGCGCTGTTCCTGGACCTGGCGCAGCGCGCCGGGATGTCCGGGATCCAGGAGTGGCTCTCCTTCTACTTCAAGAGCCCCATGGTCGCCGAGGGCCTCTACCCCGAGCACGACCTGTTCATCCAGCTCACCAAGCTGAAGAACACGCTCCGCCACCTGGCGGGCGAGGAGCTCATCACCCACCTCGGGCTCGACTATTACGAGCCCTAGATTAGGAACCCGTCCCCTCCTGGAGGACGCGCCATGGCCTACGTCGTCGCCGAGCCCTGCATCAAGTGCAAGTACACCGACTGCGTCGAGGTCTGTCCGGTGGACTGCTTCTACGAGGGCCCGAACTTCCTCGTCATCCATCCCGACGAGTGCATCGACTGCGGCGCCTGCGAGCCCGCCTGCCCGACCAAGGCCATCTTCCCGGAGGAGAGCCTGCCGGCGAAGTGGAACGAGTACGTCCAGCTGAACTCCGAGCTGTCCAAGGCCTGGCCGAACATCACCGAGAAGAAGGACCCGCTGCCCGAGGCCGAGGAGTGGAAGGACGTGGAGGAGAAGCGGGACAAGCTGGAGCGCTGACCGGGCCGAAAGCTCCGCCTTCCTGACCCGTTCGCGTTTTCCGCTGTTGCGCCCGGAACGGGCCTTTGCTAGAAACCGTCCGCTCCGAACGCCCAGGTGGTGGAACTGGTAGACACACCATCTTGAGGGGGTGGCGCCGTAAGGCGTGCGAGTTCGAATCTCGCCCTGGGCACACCGAACAGCAGAAAGGGGATCCGGCGAAACCGGATCCCCTTTTGTTTTGCCCTCTCGCTGGAGTCCCGGGGACGGGCGCCCGCGCGACGCGAGCGCCCTGCCCTCGCCGCTACCTGCCGGGCGCGGGCTGCGCCGGGGCCGGGGCCGCCGGCTGCTGGGCCGGGGCGGGCTGCGCGGGCGCCGGGAGCTGCGCGCCCGGCGCGAACGGCGCCGACGCAGGCGCGGCCTCGCGCTCGACCACCGAGCTGGTGCGCGACGCGTGGTACGCGAGCGTGACCGAGGTGAGCATGAAGATGCCCGCCGACACGCTGGTCACCTTGCCGAGGAACGTCTGGGAGCCGCGCCCGCCGAACACCGTCTGCGAGCCGCCGCCGCCCAGGCCGGCGCCCATGCCCCCGCCCTTACCGGCCTGGAGCAGGATCACGAGGATGAGGAAGATGCAGACGAGGACGTGGAGGACGGTGATGAGGGTGATCAACGGAGTGCACCTTTCACGATGGCGACGAAATCGTTCGCCTTGAGGCTGGCCCCGCCGACGAGCGCGCCGTCCACGTCGGGCTGGGACATGAGTTCCCGGGCGTTCTCGGGCTTCACCGAGCCGCCGTATTGAATCCGGATCGCGTCCGCCACGGAACCCCCCATCTCGCGGAGGATCTTCCGGATGGCCGCGTGGACCTCCTGCGCCTGCGCGGAGGTGGCGGTCTTGCCGGTGCCGATGGCCCACACCGGCTCGTAGGCGATCGTCACCCGGCCCAGCGCCCCGGCGTCCAGCCCGGCGAGCCCCTGCCGCACCTGCCGGTCCACGACCTCGAGCGTCCGGCCGGCCTCGCGCTCGGCGAGCGTCTCGCCCACGCAGACGATGGGCGCGAGCCCGGCGCCGAGCAGCGCGCCGACCTTCTTGCGGACGGCCTCGTCGGTCTCGCCGAACAGCTGGCGCCGCTCGCTGTGGCCCACGATGCCGTGCCGGCAGCCCGCCTCCGCCAGCATCGCGGCGGACACCTCGCCGGTGAACGCGCCCTGGGCCTCCCAGTGCACGTCCTGCCCGGCGACCTCGATCGCCGAGCCGGCCGCCGCCTGGGCGGCGGCGTGGATCGCGGTGAAGGGCGGCGCGACCGCCACCTGCACCTTGCCCGCGGCCTCGCCGAGCCCGGCGGCCAGCTCCTTCACGAGCTGGGCCGCCTCGGCCACGGTCTTGTGCATCTTCCAGTTGCCGCAGACGAACTTGGTGCGGGCCACGGTCACTCCTCGCACGCCTTCACGCCGGGGAGCTCCCGCCCCTCGATGAACTCGAGGCTGGCGCCGCCGCCGGTGGAGACGTGCTTCATCTTGTCCACGAGGCCGGCCTGCTCGACGGCCGCGGCGCTGTCGCCGCCGCCGACCACCGTGACGGCCGGGCTCGCGGCCATCGCCTTCGCGACGCCGAACGTCCCCTCCGACCACGGCTTCTGCTCGAACAGGCCCATGGGGCCGTTCCAGAAGACGGTCTTCGCGCCGGCGATGCGCTGCCGGTAGCGGTCGAGCGTCTTCGGGCCGATGTCGAGGCCCATGAGGCCGTCGGGGATGGCGCGGTCGTTCACCACCACGCGCTCCGCCGTCTCCTTGGGCTCCGCGCCGCAGACGTGGTCCACCGGGAGCAGCAGGTCCACCTTGCGCGCCTCGGCGCGCTCCAGGATCTGGCGGGCCAGCTCGAGCTTGTCCTCCTCGACCAGGCTCCGCCCCACCGGCACGCCCTGCGCCTTCAGGAACGTGTAGGCCATGGCGCCGCCCACGCAGACGGCGTCGGCCTTCGCGATGAGGTTCTCGAGCACCTTGATCTTGTCGGACACCTTGGCGCCGCCGACGATGGCCACGAACGGCCGCGCCGGGCTGCCGAGCGCCTTGCCCAGGTACTCGACCTCCTTCTGCACCAGGAAGCCCGCGGCCTTCTCCTTCACGAACTTCGCCATGCCGGCGGTGGAGGCGTGGGCGCGGTGGGCGGTGCCGAACGCGTCGTTCACCCACACGTCGGCCAGGCTGGCCAACTCGCGCGCGAACGCCTCGTCGTTCTTCTCCTCCTCGGGGTGGAACCGGAGGTTCTCGAGCAGCAGGACGTGCCCGTCCTTCAGGTCGCGCACCAGCTTCTTCACCCCGTCCCCGACGCAGTCGTCCGCCAGGATCACGTCCTGGGAGAGCAGCTCGGAGAGCCGCACCGCCGCGGGCTCGAGGGTGAGCTTGGTGCGGTCGTCCGGCTTGCCCTTCGGGCGGCCCAGGTGCGAGGCGAGGATGACCTTCGCCTTGGCCTGGATGGCGTGGCGGATGGTCGGCAGCGCGGCGCGGATGCGGGCGTCGTCGGTGACCTTGCCCTGCGGGTCGAGCGGGACGTTGAAGTCCACGCGGATGAAGACCCGCTTGCCCGCGAGATCGAGGGCGTCGATGGTCCGGAGCGCCATGGCGGCTCTCACTTCGTGACGAGCTTCGCCACGTCCACCATGCGGTTCGAGAAGCCCCACTCGTTGTCGTACCAGGCGAACACCTTCGCGAAGTTGCCGTCGATGACGAAGGTGTTGGTGGCGTCGAAGATCGACGAGTGCGGGTTGTGGTTGTAGTCCACCGAGACGGTCGGCGCCTCGGAGTACTCGAGCACGCCCTTCAGCGCGCCCTCCGCCGCCTTCTTGAACTCCGCGTTGATCTCCTCGGCGGTGGCGCTCTTCTCCAGCTCGACCGTGAGGTCCACCAGCGAGACGTTCGGCGTGGGCACGCGCACCGCGGTGCCGTGCAGCTTGCCCTTGAGCGCCGGGATCACCTCGGCGACCGCCTTGGCCGCGCCGGTGGTGGACGGGATCATCGACAGCGCGGCGGCGCGGGCGCGGCGCAGGTCCTTGTGCGGCAGGTCGAGCAGGTTCTGGTCGTTCGTGTACGAGTGGATCGTCGTCATCAGGCCGCGCTTGACGCCGAACGACTCGAGCAGGACCTTCGCCACCGGCGTGAGGCAGTTGGTGGTGCAGGACGCGTTCGAGATGATCTTGTGCTTCGACAGGTCGAGCTGCTGGTGGTTGATGCCGTAGGCGACGGTGATGTCCGGGCCCTTGGCCGGCGCCGAGATCAGCACCCGCGGCGCGCCGGCCTGGAGGTGGCCCTCCGCCTTGGCGCGCTCGGTGAAGAGGCCGGTGCACTCCAGCACCAGGTCCACCTTGTTCGCGGCGTGCGGCAGGTCGGCCGGCGACTTGATGGCCGTGACCTGGATCTCCTTGCCGTTCACCACGATGCCCTTGTCCGTGGCCTTCACGTCGGCGGCGAGGACGCCGTGCACCGAGTCGTACTTCAGCAGGTGCGCGAGGGTCTTGGTGTCGGTGAGGTCGTTGATGGAGACGAACTCGAGATCCTTCTCCCCGCGCTCGATGGCAGCGCGAACGATGCAGCGACCGATGCGACCGAAGCCGTTGATTGCGATACGCGCCATGCGCCGCCCTCCTCCTGGGGGTTGAAAAGGTGGCCTAAGCTACTTTCCGCGACATGGGGAGTCAACGGAAACGAGGTGGGACGGGGCCCGAAAAAAAGCAAGGACGGCGCCGGGTTCTCCCGGCACCGTCCGCGCGCTTCGAGGCCGTGGGTCCGGTCGCGCTACAGCGCGGCCCGCCAGCCTTCCTTCGCGTCGTCGCCGAGGAGCTGGGGTGGCGTGGCCCGGAGGGCCTCGGCCTCGTGCTCGCCCTTGAGATCCTGGGTGACGAGATCGATGAGCTCGGTCGAGAGGCTCAGGATCTGGTTGGGCGAGTAGCCGTTGCCACGCAGCTCCTTGAAGAGCGACTTCGCGAGGATCTGGGTTCCCTTGACGTCGAGCATGCCTGGCACCATTGAGTTTCTCCCGCGCGGAGCGGACCGGGCCGCGCCGCAGACAACCGTGGCCCCGGAGGCAGCAAGGGGCGGGCCAAACCCGTTCGAAGGTGACGGCACCAATATTTTCATGTAGTTGTGCCCTTCCAGGCCCTTTCCGGAGCCGAGGGCTGGTGCGTAGGCCGGTTCGCATCCCCTGCCTGCGTGACAGGCCGGCGCGTAACACGCTTCGCGGTCGGAGAGGAGTCGCTTGCGGTACAGGGTCTCGAACATCCCGCTCTGGCTCGACGAGGACGAGGCGCTGCTGACGCGCCGCGCTGCCGAGCGCCTGGGCGTCTCGGCCGCGCACCTCCGCGAGGTGCTGGTGATCCGGCGCTCGCTCGACGCGCGGAAGAAGGGCCACGCGCGCTGGCTGGTGAACCTCGAGGTGACGGTCGAGGGCGAGGTCCGCGGCGCGGGCGCCGACGTGACGCCCGCCCCCGCCCCCGAGCCGCCGGCGCCCAGGGTGCGCGCGCCCGCCGCACGGCCGATCATCCTCGGGGCCGGCCCCGCCGGCCTGTTCTGCGCCTGGGAGCTGCTCGAGCGCGGCGTGCCGTCGGTGGTGGTCGATCGCGGCAAGCCGGTCGGGCCACGCCGGCGCGACGTGGCCGAGCTCATGCGGTCCGGCGCGCTCGACCCCGAGTCGAACATGAACTTCGGCGAGGGCGGCGCGGGCGCGTACACCGACGGCAAGCTCGGGACGCGCATCCACCACCCCGCCGTGCGCAAGGTGGTCGAGCTGTTCGCCCGCTTCGGGGGCGTGTCGCGGATCCTGGCCGAGGGCAAGCCGCACGTCGGCTCCGACCTGCTGCCCGGCGCCATCTCCGCCATGCGCGAGGAGCTGGAGCGCGGCGGCTGCACGTTCCTGTGGGGCGCCCGCGCCGTGGACCTGGCGCTCGCCGGCGGGCGCTTCCGCGGCCTGACGCTCGCCGACGGCCGGACGCTCGACTCCGACCGGCTGGTGCTCGCCCCCGGGAACAGCGCGCGGGAGCTGTTCGAGCTGTTCGCCCGGCGCGGCTGGCCCGTCGAGGCGAAGCCGTTCGCGGTCGGGTTCCGCGCGGAGCACCCGCAGCCGCTCATCGACCGCATCCAGTACGGCACCGAGCGGCGCCACCCGAAGCTCCCGCCCGCCGACTACAAGCTGGCCGACAACCCCCGGGTCGCGGGCGAGGCGCGCGGCGTCTTCTCGTTCTGCATGTGCCCCGGCGGCGTGGTGGTCCCCACCCCGACCGAGCCGGAGATGCAGTGCACGAACGGCATGTCCAACTCGCACCGCAGCTCGCCGCTCGCGAACGCGGGCATGGTCGTGGCGGTCTCGCCCGCCGACTTCGCCGCCGAGGGCTTCGAGGGCCCGCTCGCCGGCCTGGAGTGGCAGCGCAAGTGGGAGCGGGCGGCCTACCGGCTCGGCGGCGGCGGCTACCACGCGCCCGCGCAGCGGCTGTCGGCCTACCTCGCCGGCCGCCCCGGCGCGCCGCCCGGCCGCACCTCCTACCGCCCCGGCCTGGTGCCGGCCGATCTGTCGCAGCTCTTCCCGCCGGCGGTGCGCGACGCGCTCCGCGCCGGGCTGCGGAGCTTCGAGAAGCGCATGCACGGCTTCGTCACCGACGAGGCGCTCCTCATCGGCGTCGAGACCCGCACGAGCGCGCCCTGCCGCCTGGTGCGCGGCGAGGACCTGCAGAGCCCGGCGCTCCGCGGCGTCTACCCCGCCGGCGAGGGCGCCGGGTACGCGGGCGGCATCGTCTCGTCGGCGGTGGACGGGCTGCGCGTCGCCGAGGCCATCGCCGCGGAGCTGGGGCCGGCATGAGGCGCGCGCCGATGCGCTACCACGTGCGCGACGCGAGCGGCCGGGAGCTGGTGGTCCCGTCGCTCGCCGACCTGCACGCGCTCTACGCGCACGGCTTCCTCGGCGACGACGACCTGGTCCGCGCGGAGACCTCCGACCGCTGGACGCGCGCCGGGGCCATGCACGCGCTGCAGGGCGTGCGCGAGGCGCGCGCCGAGAGCCCGCGGAAGGTGGCGCTGCTCGTCGCGGCGCTGGTCGTCGTCGCGACCGCGATCGGGGTCCTGCTCTCGCGCTGAGACCGGCTCTCGCCCGCCTGCGCCCCGCCGCCGCCGCGCGGGCGCGTTCGCGCCCCGGACCGCGCGCGAAGCCGCCGGCGCGCCTGCGCGAGGCAACCCGCCGTCGCCGGGCTCAGCGGCCGTAGTCGTCCTGGACGCGCACCACGTCCTCGACCTCGGGCGTGGACACCTCCAGCACGTCGCAGTCGGTCACCGCGCGCATGCGGTGCACCGTGCCCGGGCGCACGTGGTAGCTGTCGCCCGGGCGCATGGGGTGATCGACCAGGCGGCCGTCCTCCTGGAGCACGAGCACCATCTCGCCGCTCCAGAGGTGGATCGTCTCGTCCTTCTTCACGTGGTACTGCAACGAGAGCTGCGTCCCCGCCTTCACGTGCAGGAGCTTGCCGACGTAGCGCTCGGTGTGGGCCCACCACAGCTCGTGGCCCCAGGGCTTCTCGACGCGCTTCGGGTTCTCGAACGTGCTGGTCATGTGTCTCCGGCTCCGACGTGAAGCTAGGCTCACCGGCTCGCGGTCACGAATCCCTTCGCCCCCGATTCCCGCTCGGCGTCGCGCAGGTAGCGCTCCGCCTCCGCGCGGGTGGCGAAGCTGCCCGCCCGCACCCGGAAGAAGCGGCCCTTGCCCGGGACGTCGGCGGCCTCGATGCGCGGCGAGAGCGCCCGGTACTTCGCGGCGATCCGCTCCGCCTCGGTTCGGCTCTGGGTCGCGGCGAGCTGGACCGCGAACGCGCCGGCCGCGGCGGGCTTCGGCGCGGCGGCAGCGGGCGGGGTCGGCGCCGGCGCAGCGGCCGGCTTCGGCGTCGCCGCGGGCGCCGCGGTGGCAGCGGGCTTCGCCGGCGCGGTGGCGGCGACGGCCGGCGCCGCGGGCGCGGGGGCGGGCGCGGCGGACGGGGCCGGCGCCGCGGCGGGCGCGGGCGCCGGGGCCGCAGCGGGGCGCGCCTCGACCGGCGGCGGCGCGGACGGCTTCCCCTTGGGGAGCTGATCGTAGAAGGTCAGGTCGTTGCGAGCCGGGGCGGCCGGCGCGGCCACCGGGACGCGGTCGAGCGCGTCCAGGTCGCCGGAGCCGCGGACCGCCTCCGCCTGGCGGGCGGCCATCTGCCGGCCCACGTTCAGCCCCAGGACGAAGATGACGCCCAGGATCACGAGCGCGCCGACCACGATCGACGCGATCTGGCGGCCGTCCAGGGACAGCTCGAACTTCTCACGGCTCCGGGCGTTCTCTTCGCGCATGGACGTCACCCCGCCGCGGCGACGGGCGCGCGCCGCGAGGACCGGGCGCGCGAACCGCGGCAGCCAGGATTCTAGACGTCGTCCGCGATATCGCGAGTTTCCGGACTCTCCATCCGATCCGGCGCGGAGACGCCCAGCACCGCCAGCCCGTTCGCGAGCACCTGCTTCAGGGCCCGGCACAGGAACAGGCGCGCCGCGGTCTTGACCGGGTCGGGCCCGATCACCTTCTCGCCGCTCTTCTTCCCCTGCGTGTACCAGGAGTGGAAGGCGGCGATGGTCTCCTGGAGGTAGAACGCCACCCGGTGCGGCTCGTAGGCGAGCGCCGCGGCGGCGAGCAGGTCCGGGAACGCGGCGATCCGCCGGATGAGGTCCTGCTCCTCCGGCGAGCCGAGCGTCCGCGCGGCGTCGAGGTCGAACTCCGGCACCGCGTGCCCGGCCTCGCGCGCCTTCTGGAAGATGGCCGCCAGGCGGGCGTGGCCGTACTGGACGTAGAACACCGGGTTGTCGAGCGTCTGCTTCTTGGCGAGCTCGACGTCGAAGTCGAGCGGCGCGTCGGAGCGCCGGGTGAGGAAGATGAAGCGGGTCGCGTCGCGCCCCACCTCGTCCACCACCTCGCGCAGCGAGACCAGCGTGCCGGCGCGCTTCGACATCTTCACCGACTCGCCGCCGCGCATCAGGCTGACCATCTGGATCAGCACGACGTGCAGGTCCTTGCGCGAGGCGCCCAGCGCCTCCATGGCCGCCTCGAGCCGCGGCACGTAGCCGCCGTGGTCGGCGCCGAGCACGTCCACCAGCGCGTCGGCGCGCTGGCGCTTGTCCCAGTGGTAGGCGATGTCCGCGCAGAAGTAGGTGGGGGTCCCGTCCGCCTTCTTCACCGGCCGGTCCACCTCGTCGCCGTACGCCGACGAGCGGAACAGGGTGAGGTCCTCGGCGGCGGTCACGCCCTCCTCGTCCGGCTGCGCCTGCGGCGGCGGCTGCCCCTTCTTCGACTTCGGCGGCGGCAGCTTGCCGACGTAGACGAGGTCCTTCTCCTCCAGGAAGCGGAGGAACCGGTCCACCGTGCCCGACTCGTAGAGCGCCTTCTCCGACGACCAGCGGTCGAACGAGATGTTCACCGCGGCGAGGTCCTCGCGGATCATCCCGAGCACGTGCTGGACCGCGTGGTCGCGGAACAGCGTCAGCCACTCGGCCTCCGGCGCGTCCAGGAACCGCGCGCCGTACTCGGCCTTCAGGCCGGCGGCGATGTCCTTCACGTACTCGCCCGGATAGCTCTTGGGCGGCATGGTCACCGCCCGCCCGTGCAGCTCCTGGTAGCGGAGGTGGACCGAGCGCGCCAGCGTCTGCACCTGCGCGCCGTAGTCGTTGACGTAGTACTCGCGGCTCACGTCGAAGCCGGCCCAGCGCAGCAGGCCCTGGACGCCGTCGCCGACCACCGCGTTGCGCCCGTGCCCGACGTGCATGGGGCCGGTCGGGTTCGCCGAGACGTACTCGACGATGACCTTCTTCCCCTGCCCCACCGCGGTGCGGCCGTAGGCCGGGCCCTCGGCGACCGCGCGCGCGAGCGTGCGCAGCCACAGGTCCGGGGAGAGCCGCACGTTGATGAACCCGGGGCCGGCGATCTCCAGCCCGGCCAGGTCGCCGGCCGTGTCGGCCGCGCGCACCGCCTCGACGATCGCCTGCGCCAGCTCGCGCGGCGGCTTGCCCGCCTGCTTCGCCAGCACCATGGCGGCGTTGACCGCGAAGTCGCCGTGCTTCGGGTCGCGCGGCGCCTCCACCGAGAAGCCGGCGTCCGCCGCCGGCCAGCGCCCGTCGTCGGCGCCCTGGGCGAGCGCCTTGCGGAAGAGTTCGATGACGCGATCACGGACCATAGGAAGGGGTCTCTCTACCGGGGGCGCGCGCGGGAAGCAAGCGCCGGGCCGCGCGGGGCGCGGGCGCCCTCAGGGATAGGCGTCGAACGCGCCGCAGCGCCGGCACCGCCAGGCGCGCGACGGGGCGTCGGAGCCGCAGCGCTCGCAGCGCGGGGCCTTGCCGCGGCGGAGCAGCGCCGCGACCAGCAGGTCGTGGCGGGCGGCGAGGTCGTCCGGGCCCGGCGCGCCGGCCTGGTGCAGCAGCTCCCGCATCGCCAGCGACACCTCGCCCACCCGGTCGCGCTCGAGCGCCAGCCGCAGCGCCGCCACCGCCTCCGGGGTCCGGCCGCAGCGGTGCAGCGCGCGCCCGTGCAGGAGGTGCAGCGCCGCGTCGTCGGGGCGCGCGGCCGCGCGGGCCGCCGCGAACGCCTCGGCCGCCGCGGCGTCCGGGACCGCGGCCACCGCCGGCCACGCCAGCAGCGCGGCGCGCGGGTCCTCGTCGAGCGAGCGGCCCGCGGCCTCCAGCGCCGCGGCGGTCGCGCCGGCGGCGGCCTCGGCCTCGGCGAGCGCCATCCAGGCGTCCGCGCTCCGCGCGTGCGCGGCGAGCCCCTCGCGCGCGAGCGCCGCCGCCCGGGCCGGATCGCCGGGGAGCGCCTCGCGCGCCTGCGCCGCGAGCAGGTGCGCCAGCACCGGGTCCCCGTCCTGCGGGCCGATGCGCCGCTGCAGCGCCACCGCGCCGGCCAGGTCGCCCTGCTCGACCTTCACGTCGCGCAGCCCCTCGGCCGCGGCGCGATCCCCGTCGCGCTCCGCCAGCCGCGCGTACAGCTCGGCGGCCTCGGCGAGCATGCCGCTCCGCCGGTAGTCCTCGGCCAGCTCGCGCTCCACCTCGGCGCGCCGCGCCGGGTCGAGCCCCCGGCCGAACAGCATGTTGCGGTGCAGCCGCACCGCCCGCGCGAGGTCGCCCTCGCGCCGGAACAGCGCGCCCAGCGCCAGGTAGGTGTCCACCGCCTCGGGCGTGCCCAGCCGCGCGGCGTCGGAGAGCGCCTCGATGGCGGCGTCCGGGTCGCCCTGCACGATGGAGCGGACGCCCTTCAGGTAGGCCTGCGCCTCGTCGCGGCGCCGCCGCAGCCGCTCCGCGAGCAGGATCGCCACGATCGCGGCGAGCGAGCCGGCGGCGAGCGCGAGCCAGAGCTGCGTCACGGGCCCAGCGCGGCGAACCCGGCGCGCAGCCGCTGCCAGGCCTCGTCGAGCGCCTCCACGACCACGCGGTTGTCGGCCAGCACCGGCATGAAGTTGTTGTCGCCGAGCCAGCGCGGCACGACGTGCCAGTGCAGGTGGTCCGCGATCCCGGCGCCGCCGGCGCGGCCCAGGTTCATGCCGACGTTCATCCCGTCCGGCCGGTAGACCGCCTTCACCACGGCGGCCGCGCGGCGCAGCTCCTCCTGCAGGTCGGTCCACTCCGCCGGTCCGAGCGCGCCCAGGTCGGCGAGGTGCGCGCGCGGGATCACCATCACGTGCCCGGAGTTGTACGGGAACCGGTTCAGGCAGGTGAACGCGTGGGCCGAGCGGTGCACCACCAGGTTGCCGCGGTCGGCCGACTCCGGCGCCGCGGGGAAGTCGCAGAAGATGCACCCGGTCGGCTTCTCGGACCGGATGAACTCCATCCGCCACGGGGCCCAGAGCGGCTGCTGCACGGGATCTCCTTGCGGCGCGCGCCGCTACCGCGCGAGGAAGTACACGCCGGGCTGCCGCGCGTCGGCCGCCCCCTGCGCCACCCGGGTGGCGACCGCGTCGGCCACCGCGCCGGCGGCGCCGCCCATGAGCTGCTCGAGGAAGCGGCCGTGCTCGTCGGGCGGGTAGACCAGCACCGGCTCGCCGCTCAGCTTCGCCTCCTGCTTCGCCAGCTCCACCGCGTCGTAGAAGTTGCCGAGCTGGTCCACCAGCCCGGCCTCCTTCGCCTGCGCGCCGGTGAGCACGCGGCCGTCGGCGATGGCGCGCACCTTCGCCTCGTCCAGCTTGCGGCCCTCGGCGACCGCCTTCACGAACTGGCCCAGCGTGTTCTCGACCAGCCCCTGCCAGTAGGCGCGGTCCTCCGGCGTCATGTCGCGGAACGGGTTGCCGGCGTCCTTCAGCTTGCCGGTCTTCACCGTCTCGACCTTCACCCCGAGCTTCTCGGCGAGGTCCTTCACGTTGGGGAACTGGCTGATGACGCCGATCGAGCCGGTGAGCGTGCCGGGGTTCGCGACGATCTTCGGGCAGGCCACCGACACGTACAGGCCGCCCGACGCGGCCAGGTTGCCCATCGAGCAGACCACGACCTTCTTCTGCGCGAGGCGCTTCACCTCGTCGTGGATCTCCTGGCTGGCGCCCACCGAGCCGCCCGGCGAGTCCACCCGGATCACCACCGCCTTCAGGTCGCCGTCGTCGGCGAAGCGGCGGATGCGCTTCAGGATGTCCTCGGTCTCGTCGCGCTCCGGGCCGCCGCCGATGGTGCCCTTCACGTCGATCACGCCGACGCGCGGGCCCGAGCCGAGGCGCGGGGACTCGCCGCGCACGGCGCCGAACGCCAGCAGCAGGAACCCGAAGAACACCAGGAACAGGCCGCCGAAGATGAACGCCACGATCCCGAGCGCCAGCCGGTCGCGGCGCGGCGGCGGCTGCGGCGGCATGCCGGGCGGCGGCGCGCCCCAGCCCGAGGACGGCGGCGGGCCGGGCGGCGGGCCCCAGCTCGGCGGCGGCGGGGGCGGTGCGCCCCAGCGCGGCGGCTCGGGCCGCGCCGGCGATCCCGGCCCGGTCGCCCCGGGCTGCGGCTCCTGGGGGCCGACGGGCGTGGTGGGGAGGGGCTCGTTGGGATCGCTGGGGTTCATGGTCGGGTCAGGTAAGCACGCGGCCCGGGGGGTCGCAACCGGCAAAAAGGAAGCGGGCGGCCCGCTCGCGCAGGCCGCCCGCAGGTGCTCCGGACCGCCGGGAGGCTACTTCCGGCGGTTGAACTTCTCCATCAGGTCGCCGAGGCGGGCGCGGCCGTCGCCCTGGCGGCGCAGGTACTCGCGGTAGTCGTCCTCGCCGCCGTCGCGGTTGACCGCCTTCATGGAGAGCGCGACCTTGCGGTCCTGGAGGTCCATGTCGATGACCTTGACCTCGACCTCCTGGCCCTCCTGCACCACGTCGCGCGGGTTCTCCACGCGCTCGTCCTTCATCTCGGACACGTGCACCAGGCCCTCGATGCCCGGCTCGATCTCCACGAACGCGCCGAAGTCGGTGACCTTGGTGACGCGGCCCTTCACGCGGGCGCCCACCGGGTGACGCTCGGAGAGCGTGGTCCACGGATCGACGTGCGCCTGCTTGATGCCGAGGCTGAAGCGCTCGTTCTCGACGTCGATGTTGAGCACCACCGCCTCGACCACGTCACCCTTCTTGAACTTCTCGCCCGGGTGCTTGATGCGCTCGGTCCAGGAGATGTCGGAGACGTGCACCAGGCCGTCGATGCCCTCCTCGACGCCGACGAAGATGCCGAAGTCGGTGACGTTGCGGACCTCGCCGCGGATCGTCGTGCCGATCGGATACTTGTCCTCGAGCAGCGTCCAGGGGTTCGCCTCGATCTGCTTCATGCCGAGGCTGATCCGCTTGGCCTTCGGGTCGATGTCGAGCACCACCGCCTCGACCTGATCGCCCACGTTGACCAGCTTCGAGGGGTGCTTCACGCGCTTCGTCCAGCTCATCTCGGAGACGTGGACGAGGCCCTCGACGCCCTGCTCCAGCTCGATGAACGCGCCGTAGTCGGTGAGCGAGACCACCTTGCCCTTGACGCGCGTGCCGACCGGATACTTCTCGTCGGCGCGGTGCCACGGGTCCTCCTGGATCTGCTTCAGGCCCAGGCTGACGCGCTCGGAGGTCGGGTCGAACTTCAGGACGACGACGCGGACCTCCTGGCCGACCTCGAACATCTCCGACGGGTGGCCGATGCGGCCCCAGCTCATGTCGGTGACGTGCAGCAGGCCGTCGATGCCGCCCAGGTCGATGAAGGCGCCGTAGTCGGTGAGGTTCTTGACCACGCCCTTGAGGATCGCGCCCTCCTTCAGGTTCTTCAGGGTCTCCTTCTTCAGCTCCTCGCGCTCCTTCTCGAGGAGGACCCGGCGCGACAGCACGATGTTCCCGCGCTTCTTGTTGAACTTGATGACCTTGAACTTGAACTTCTCGCCGATCAGCTTGTCCAGGTTCCGGACCGGCCGGATGTCCACCTGGGAGCCGGGGAGGAACGCCTTCACGCCGATGTCGACGGAGAGGCCGCCCTTCACGCGCCCGACGATCACGCCCTCGACGAGCTCGTCGCGCTCGCACGCGGCGGAGATCTCGTCCCAGATGCGCATCTTGTCGGCCTTCTCCTTGGAGAGGACGACCATCCCGGTGTCGTTCTCCCGGGACTCGACGAGCACCTCGACCTTGTCGCCCACCTTCACCGCGGGCTCGCCGCCGGGGGCGGTCGAGAACTCGGAGATGGGCACCTGGCCTTCGGACTTGTAGCCGATGTCGATGACGGCGTAGTCCTTGGTCAGCTGGATCACGGTGCCGTTGACGACCTTGCCCTCCTCGATCGGACCGGCGCTGGCTTCGCTCGCGGCGAAGAGCGTCGCGAAGTCCTCGGTCTCGACGTCGGGCGTGCGGGGAGTCTGATTCTCCATTCGGTTAGGCCAACCTTTTGTCGGGAAGCGCCGGCGCCCGTCGGATCTCGGGGCTGGATCGTGCCGGCGTTGCCACTGCGTTGCCCCCTGGTCTCGTGCTTCGCGCCGCGCCCCCGGGGATCGAGAGGCCGTCGCGCGCCGGGCGTACCCCGGCCCACATGCAGATTACGGAGTGCGCACGCTACACGTCCGAAATTGCAGCGTCAAGGCGGCCCAGGCTAGCGGAGCGCCCTCAGCCAGGCCGCCACCCCCTCGACCACCCAGTCCGGCGTCGAGGCCCCCGCCGAAAGGCCGACCACCCGGCAGCCGTCGAACCAGGCCGCCTCGAGCTCGGCCTCGGTCTCGACGTGCCAGGTGCGCGGCTGGATGGCGCGGCAGATCTCGGCGAGGTGGCGCGTGTTGGCGCTGTTCTTCCCGCCCACGACCACCACCGCGTCCACCTCGCTCGCGAGCGCCCGGGCGTCCGCCTGGCGCTCCTCGGTGTCGTTGCAGATGGTGTTCACGGCCCGGACCTCCTTGTGCCGGAGGGCCAGGACGCCCACCACCCGCTCGAACTCCGCGCCGATGCAGGTGGTCTGGGCGATGACCGCGACCTTCTTCGCCTTGATCTCCGGCACCGGGCCGCCCGGCTTCACCACCGTGCACGGCTGCTCGGAGTACGAGATGACGCCCTTGATCTCGGCGTGGTTCGCGTCGCCGACGATGACGATGTGGTAGCCCTCGCGCGAGAGGCGCTGGGCCATGGCCTGCGGGTACTTCACGTACGGGCAGGTGCCGTCCACCACCTCGAGCCCGCGCGCCTCGGCGCGCTCCAGCTCCTCGCGCACGGCGCCGTGCGTCCGGACCACCACCGTGGTCCCGTCGGCCACCTCGCCGATCCCGTTCACGGTCCCGACGCCCTTCTCGCTGAAGCGGGCGACCGCCTGAGGGTTGTGGATGATGGGCCCGAGCGTGACGACGGGCGCCCGATGCTGGTCGGCGACCTCCATCACCTTGTCTACGGTGCGGCGCACACCCCAGCAGAACCCGGCGGTCTTCGCGATCTTGACGTCCACGGCGCCTCTATATAACGGCGCCCCCCTCGCCGGCCAGCAACCCTCCCCCCTCCATCCGTGGCGCACCGCCGGGGTTGTCCCCTCTACTCCGAGTCACGAAGTTCGCAGGGCGGGCCTCTCGCCCCTGGACCGCCCTGGAGGAAGGCGATGCGAACGCTCGGAGCCGTGGCCTCGCTGGTTGCGCTCACCGTCACCGGCGGCGCCGCCGCGCAGGGAGCCCCCTCGCCTGCCCCGGCCCCCGCCGGCGGCGCGCCGGCCGCCGACGCCCCCGCGCCGGCGGAGCCGTCCGGCGCGTTCCGGATCCGCTCGGCGGTGCTCGGGGAGGAGCGCAGCTTCGTCGTGCTCGCGCCGCCCGGCTACGCCACCTCCGGCCGGCGCTACCCGGTGGTCTACTTCACCGACGGGAGCCCCAGCCTGGCGGTGCTCGCCACCGTCACGAGGTTCCTGGCGCAGAACGGGCGCATGCCCGAGGTGCTCCTGGTCGGCATCGACCACCCGGACCGCATGCGCGACCTCACCCCGTCGCCGGGCAAGTTCGAGGGCGCGCCGCCCGCGGTGTTCAAGACCTCGGGCGGCGGCGACCGGTTCCTGTCGTTCGTGCAGGACGAGCTCATCCCGCACGTGGAGCGGACCTACCGCACCGAGCCGTTCCGGATGCTGGTCGGGCACTCGCTGGGCGGGCTGCTCGCGGTGCACGCGCAGCTCGCGCGGCCGGGCCTGTTCCAGGCGACGCTGGCGCTCGCGCCCACGCTCACCTGGAACGGCGGCGAGCCGGTGCGGCGCGCCCGCGAGGCGCTGGCGGGCGGCCGCGCGCCGCGCGGCGTGATGGTGATCGTCTCCGCGGAGGACGGCCCGGAGGCGGCGAAGCAGGCGAAGGCGCTGGCGGGCGCCGCGAGCGCCGCCGGCGGGGGCCTCCAGGTCGCGGCGCTGGACCTCCCGGGCGAGGACCACTGGTCGGTGGTGCTGGAGGGCGCCTCCCGCGGCTTCAAGGAGGTGTTCGCCGGGTGGACCATGCCCGCCCCGGTGGGCGCCGTCGGGCCGGGCGGAGGGCTCCCGGCGGTCGAGCGCCACTACGCGAAGCTCTCGGAGCGGCTCGGGTGGACGGTCCGGCCGCCCGAGCCTGTGGTGGAGGCCGCGGGCCGGCAGGCGATCCGCGACGGGAAGCTCGAGGACGGCATCCGGGCCCTGCGGCAGAACGCGGCCTGGCATCCCGCCAGCGCGGCGGCCCACGACGTGCTGGGGATGGCGCTGGCCCGCGCGGACCGGCTCGAGGAGGCGAAGGGGGCGTTCCGGACGGCGCTCGAGCTGGCCGAGCGCGCCAAGGACCCGGGCGCCGCCGCCTACCGCGCGCACCTCGAGGCGGCGACCGCGCGCGTCGCGCCCCGCGAGTTCAGCCCCACCTGGCCCGGCCTGCCCAACCTGTGCGGCAAGGCGGGGGACCGGAGCTGGGAGGACCACCACCACCACGGTCAGTGAACCGCGCGGCCGCCGGCCGCGCACCGGAGCACCCGCAGTCCGCGAAGGAGCGTTCCATGATCCGCCCGTCTCACGCCGCCGCCCTGCTCTTCCTGTCGTCGCTCGCCGGCCGCGCCGCCGCGGCGGCGCCGGACCGGGTGGTGGAGCTGCCCGCCCGGTCGGGCGCCGCGCTGCGGCTCACCGTGCGCGCGCCCGAGGCCGCGCCCGGCGCGCGGCTCCCGGTGGTCTACCTGGCCGACGGCGCCCGGGATCTCGCCGCGGTGGGCGCGGCCGCGCAAGGGCTCGCGCGGCGCGGCGAGATGCCGGAGGTGATCCTGGTGGCGGTCGAGCGCGCCGAGGCCGGCGTGACGCCGGCGGCCGCCGGCGCGGGCTCGGCCTCGCCGGCCGCCGACGCGGCGCTGGCCCCCGAGGTGGCGCCCTGGGTGGAGCGCAACCACCCGGCGGCGGCGCTGCGGATCGTGGCCGGGCGGCGACCGGCCGGCACGCCCGAGGGCTGGCGCCCGCTGCCGCTCGCCGGCGACGCCGCGCCCGAGGTGACCGCCGCCGCCGTGGCCGGGCTGCGCGGCATCTTCCAGGGCTGGGGCATGCCGGTGGCCCGCGGCGACGTCGGCCCGCGCGGCGGGGCGGCCGCGGTCGAGGCGCACTACCGCGCGCTGTCGGCGCGGTTCGGGTGGGAGGTGCCGCCCCCCGAGCCGGCGCTGCGCCTCGCCGGGCTCCAGCAGGCCAGGGACGGCGACGCGGCCGGCGCGCTCCGGACGCTGGAGCGGAACGCCTCGCTCCACGCGGGCGTGCCCGCGGCGCACGGGGTCCTGGGGCAGGCGTACGAGGCGGGCGGGCGCGCCGGCGACGCGCGGCGCGAGTTCCAGTCCGCCTGGGACCTGGCGCGCAAGGCGAAGGACCCGCGCGCGGCCGACTACGAGAAGGCCTACCAGCGCGCGGTGGCCGAGGCCGAGCGCGCCTTCTCCGGCACCTGCTCCAGCCCGCCTTCCCTCACCACCCGCGGGCGGTGAGCGCGGGGCCGCTCAGGCCTTGTCGCCGACGAAGCGGTCCTTCTCGTCCTTGAACAGGACGTTGAACGTCGTGAGCGAGCCGTAGCAGCGGGTCACGTACTGCTGCAGCTCGACCTTCTCGGTGTCGGTCAGCTTGTCGTTCGCGTTGACCTTCTGCTCCAGCACCCGCAGCCGGTCCCGGATCATCACGATCTTGTGGAACAGGCTGTCGAGCGGGATCTCCTTGGGCGCGGTGCCGGGATCGCCGGGCTTCAGCACCACCGTGCCGCCTTCCCACTTGGGCGCGAGCGGGACGGGCACGTCCTCGCGCAGCGCCTCGCGGATGGCCTGGGCGAACTCCTCTCGCGTCATGTCGGTCAGCTCCTCGGGCAGGGGGACGGAGAACGTGGTCGCGGGCGCCGGCGCGGCCGCGCCGTGGCCCGGGGCGCGGTGCACGACCACGGTCGGCCCGGGCGCGCGCGCGCGGCGGCGCGCCGGCTCGGGCGGCGGCGCGGACGGGATGGCGGCCTCGCGGGACAGGTACCGCTCGCAGACGGGCGCCGTGCCGGGGAAGTCGCCGGTGCGCACGCCGAGGCGGCACGGGCCGATGGGCCCGCGCGCGTCCTCCAGGATGGGCCTCCACAGCCGGCAGCTGCCGCACTCCTTCGGCCCGTACGTGCGCGCGCCGTCGCTCACGGCCGGCCCCCGCCCCGCCCGCGCCGGCGCTGGCGCGCGCGCACCTCGCGGGCGAGCGCGTCCACCACCGCCTCGAGCGGCGTGCCGCTCGTGTCCACCACCACCGCGTCGTCGGCCGGGCGGAGCGGCGCGATCTCGCGCTCGGAGTCCTGCCGGTCGCGCTTCAGCTGATCGGCGAGCACCTCCTCGAACGTGGAGGGATCGCCCTTCGCCAGCAGCTCGGCGTGGCGCCGCCGCGCCCGCTCCTCTGGCGTGGCGACCAGGAAGAACTTGGCGTCCGCGTCCGGGAACACCACCGTGCCGATGTCGCGCCCCTCCAGCACCGCCCCGCGGTTCTCGGCGGCGAGCGCGAGCCGGCGCTGCAGGTCCAGCAGCCCGGCCCGCACCACCGGCCGCGCCGACACCTTGCTCGCCCCGAGCGACATGGGCGGGGTGCGGATCTCCACCGACACGTCCTCCTCGCCGAGGAGGACCCGCTGGCCGCCGCCGGGCTGCCCCGAGGGCGCGAACCGGATGGCGAGCTTCGGGAGCAGCTGGCCCAGGCGGGCGTCGTCGTCGAGCGCGATCCCGCGGAGCGTCGCGGCGAGCGCCACGGTCCGGTAGATGGCGCCGGTGTCCACCATGGCGAAGCCGAGCCGGGCGGCGAGCTGGCGGGAGGCGGTGGACTTGCCCGCGCCGGCCGGGCCGTCGATCGCGACGATGAATGGGCGGTGCGCGGAGGCGGGGCTGGAGCCCTGGGAGGCGGGCATGGGCGAACCCTTATACCCCTCTCCGCCGGGAGGCGCGACCGCGCCGAGGTCCCCGTTCGCGGACTGGCGCCGCCGGGCCCCGGCGTCACGATCCCGGGGTGCACGCCGCCGCCGCCGGCCTCGCCGCCCTGCTCCTCGCCGCGCCCGGCGCGGCGAGGGCGCCGGAGCAGCCGGTGACCGTCCACCTGCGGCTGGACGAGCGGCCGCACGGCTCGCGGGCGGAGCGCGAGCGGCTCCGCGAGCTCGAGTACGCGCTGATGGATCGGCTCGCGGCCGGCGCCGGCCGGCTGGTCCGGGACGAGTGGCGCGACGGCTACTGCGTGCTGCACCTGGCCGGCCCGGACGCGCGGGCGCTCTGGGCCGCGGTGGAGCCGGCGGTGCGCGCCGCGGGACCCCGGCCCGGCTCCTACGCGGTGCTGCGGGCGGGCCCGGAGGGCGCGCCGGAGGAGCGGATCCCGCTCGGCGCCGGCGCCGTCACTCCTCCGAGGTGAACACGCCCATCGCCCGGAACTTGCGGTACCGGTCGGTGACGAGCTGCTCGGGGGTGAGCTTCCGGAGCTCGGCGAGGTGGCGCCGGAGCGCGTCGCCCACGTTCTTGGCGGTGAGCACCGGGTCGCGGTGCGCGCCGCCGGGCGCCTCGGGGATGAGCTCGTCGGTGATCCCGAAGCCGGCCAGGTCGCGCGCCGTCAGCTTCAGCGCGTCGGCCGACTTCTGCGCCTTGGTCGGGTCGCGGTAGAGGATGGCGCTGCAGCTCTCCGGCGAGATGACCGAGTAGATCGAGTACTGCAGCATGAGCACGCGGTTCGCGACGCCGAGCGCGAGCGCGCCGCCCGAACCGCCCTCGCCGATGACGATCGCGATGACCGGCACCTCGAGCGACGCCATCACCTCGAGGTTCACCGCGATGGCCTCGGCCTGGCCGCGCTCCTCGGCGCCGATGCCCGGGTACGCGCCCGGCGTGTCGATGAAGGTGATGACCGGCTTGCGGAAGCGGTTGGCGAGGTCGAACAGCCGGCGCGCCTTGCGGTAGCCCTCCGGCCGCGGCATGCCGAAGTTCCGGAGCATGTTCTCCTTGGTGCTCCGGCCCTTCTGGTGGCCGATGACCACCACCGGCTCGCCGTCGAAGCGGGCGAACCCGGACACGATCGAGTGGTCGGCGGAGAAGCGCCGGTCGCCCTCGATGTCGAAGAAGTCGGTGAACAGCTCCCTCAGGTAGTCGAGGGTGTACGGGCGCTGCGGGTGCCGGGCGAGCTGGACCGTCTGCCACCGGTCGAGGTCGCTGAAGATCTCGGCCTGGAGCTTCCGGGCCTTCTTCTCGAGCTTCTGGATCTCCTCGCTGAAGTCGACCTTGGCGCCGCCGGAGAGCTCCTTCAGCTCGGCGATCTTGGACTCGAGGGCGAGGAGCGGGCGCTCGAAGTCGAGGGCGTAGGCTGGCTTGGACACGGACGGCTTATAGCACGGCCCCGGCGGAACGCACGCGCGCAGCCCACCGGCTTCTCAGCGCTTTTCGACGCGGCGCGCCAACGCCTCCGGGTCGTACGGCGGGGCGATCCAGACGACGCCGCGCTCCTTGCGCAGCCAGATCACCTGGCGTCGCGCGTAGCGGCGGTGCGCGACCTGGACGCGCCGGATCGCCTCCTCGAGGTCGAGCTCGCCGCGCAGGTGCGCCGCCGCCTCCGCGTAGCCGATGGGCAGCCGGGCCGGCAGCGCGCCGCCGAAGCGGGCGGCGAGCGCGCGCGCCTCTTCGAGCAGGCCGCCCGCGAACATGGCGCGGACCCGGGCGTCGATGCGCGCGTGCAGCTCCGCGCGCGGGGGATCGAGCGCGAGCAGCGCCGCGTCGTAGCGGTCCTCGCGGAAGGCGTGCGCCTGGTACAGCTCGGAGGGCGTCCGGCCGCCGGCGGCGATCTCCAGCGCGCGCACCACCCGCACGAGGTCGTTCGGGCGGATGCGCGCCGCCGCGGCGGGGTCCACCGCCGCGAGCCGCGCGTGGAGCGCCGGCCGGCCGTCGCGCGCCGCCTCTGCCTCCAGGGCCCGGCGCAGCTCGGGGTCGCGCCCGGGCGCCTCCACCACGCCGTGCAGCAGCGCCCTCACGTAGAGCCCGGTGCCGCCCGCCACGATGGGCACGCGCCCGCGCGCCGCGATGTCCGCGATGGCCGCGTCGGCGAGCGCCGCGAAGCGGGCCGCGTCCATCCCCTCCCCCGGCTCGACGAGGTCGAGCAGGTGGTGCGGGGCGGCGGCGCGCTCCTCGGCGGTGGGCTTGGCGGTGCCGACGTCGAGCCCGCGGTAGACCTGCTGCGAGTCGGCGTTGACGATCTCGCCGCCGAGCCGCTGCGCCAGCGCGACGGCGAGCGCGGTCTTGCCGGACGCGGTCGGTCCGGCGACCAACACCAGCCGCATCAGCGGGCCCCGGCGCCCCGCGCCTCGAACAGCCCCGGCACGAGCGACGCCGCGCGCGCGAGCAGCGGCTCGAGGTCCTCCGGCAGCGGCGCCGCCGCGGAGGCGACCGGCACGCCCGCGGCGCCGAGCAGCCGGACCGTGATCCGCAGCCCGCCCGCCGCGTCGCGCTCCAGGCGCGCCAGCACGCGGCGATCCGCCTCGAGCGCCTCGGCCACCGTGCGCGGGCAGTCCTCGCCCCGGCAGGCGCCGAGCGCCTCGGCGCGCTGGACCACCTCCAGCTCGGGGGCGCCGTCCGGGCAGATCGCGTCGGCCTTCGCCGCCTCGGCGACCGCCGCGCAGAGCCGCTCGGTCACGGCCCCGACGATCGCGGCCGCGACGCCGCGGTCCGCGGAGACCTCCAGCACCACCGGGCGGGCGCCGGCCGGCGCGGGCGCCCGGGCCGGACCCTGGGCGGGCGCGGGCTTCGGAGCGGCGGCCGGCGCGGCGGCGGGGGCCGCCGCGGGCGCGGCGGCGAGGGCGAGCGCGAGCGCGGCGAGGGGCGCGAGCGGCATGGCGGCTACCCCGCGACCCGCGCGGCGAGGTCGGAGAGCGCGATGGGCGTCTCCTCGCGCGTCTGCAGGTCCTTCAGCTTCGCCTGGCCGGTCGCGACCTCGTTCCCGCCGAGCACCACCGCCCAGCGCGCGCCGACCCGCTCCGCCTGCTTGAACTGCGCCTTCATCTTGCCGCCGCGCGGATCGAGCTCGCAGGCGATCCCGGCGCGGCGCAGCGCGGCGGCGAGCCGCAGCGCCTCGAGCGCGCCGGTCGCGTCCGCGCTGACGAAGAACACCGCCGGCCGGCGCTCCGGCGCGGCGCGGCCCACCTTCTCCAGGATCATGGAGAGGCGCTCCTCGCCGAGCGCGAAGCCGATGCCCGGCGTCGGCGGCCCGCCCAGCGTCTCGACCAGCCGGTCGTACCGGCCGCCGCCCGCGACCGCCGACTGGGAGCCGAGCGCGTCGGAGGTGAACTCGTAGGCGGTGCGCACGTAGTAGTCGAGCCCGCGGACCAGCCTCGGCTCGACGCGGTAGGCGACGCCGAGCGCGTCGAGCCCGGCCTTCACCTGGTCGAAGTGCGTCCGGCACGGCTCGCAGAGCCGCTCCAGCAGCCGCGGGGCCTTCTCCAGCACCGGCTGGCAGGACTCGACCTTGCAGTCGAGCACGCGGAGCGGGTTGCGCTCGATGCGGTCCTTGCAGTCGGCGCAGAGCGCGCCCTGGTTCGAGACCAGGTACGCCTTCAGGTCGGCGAGGTAGGCGGGGCGGCACTGCGCGTCGCCCACCGAGTTGAGCTTCAGCTCGGCGGTGACGCCCAGGCGCGCGAAGTAGTCCGCGAGCAGCGCGATCTGCTCCGCGTCGAGGTACGGCTCGGCGACGCCGAACGCCTCGCAGCCGATCTGGTGGAACTGGCGGTAGCGGCCCTTCTGCGGCCGCTCGCGCCGGAACATCGGGCCCATGTAGAACCACTTCTGCGGGCCCTCCACGAACGCGCCGTGCTCGATGAACGCGCGCACCGTGCCGGCGGTGCCCTCGGGGCGCAGCGCGAGCAGCTCCTCGCCCTTGTCCTCGAAGACGTACATCTCCTTGTTGACGATGTCGGTGGCCTCGCCGACGCCCCGGGCGAACAGCGCCGCGTGCTCCACGGCCGGGGTCCGCACCTCGCGGTAGCCGTACAGCGCGAACACGTCGCGCGCGACCGACTCCATCTCGTGCCAGCGGGCGACGTCCGCGGGGAGGACGTCGTTCATGCCCTTCACGCCGTTGATCTTCACGCCGGCGTAGATACCAGAGCCCCGCCCGTGATGCACGGGGGTGTGGGGAGCCCGCCCTCCGCGGCGGGGCTAGGCGCCGCCGAGCGGCTCGCCCACCCGGACCCGCGCCCCGGGCGCGAGCCGCGGGTCGAGCCGGACCTTTCCCGGCTCGAAGAGCAGGATCACCGTGGAGCCCATCTCGAACGCCCCCAGCTCCTGCCCCTTCTCCACCGGGATGGGCGTCGGGTAGTCGTGGCGGCGCGGCGCCGCGCCCGCCAGGTTGGTGAACGGGATGGACGGGTCGTAGTAGGCGCACACCCGGCCCACCACCGTGGCCCCCACCGCCACCACCGCGCAGGCGCCGAGCGGCGTCTCCAGGACGGTCACCAGCCGCTCGTTCAGCGCGAACAGGCCGGGCACCGTCCGGACCGAGGCCGGGTTCACCGGCCAGAGCTTCCCCGGCACGTAGCGCCAGCCGGTCACCCGCCCGCCCAGCGGGAAGTGGATGCGGTGGTAGTCCTTGGGCGAGAGGTACAGCGTCGCGTAGGCGCCGCCCGCCAGCCGCGCGGCGAGCGCGTCGTCGCCCAGCAGCGCGGCGGCCGGGTAGTCGATGCCCTTCGCCTGCACCAGCCGGCCGGCCTCGGCGCGGCCGGTCTCGGACACGACGCCGTCCACCGGTGACACCAGCACCCGCTCGCCGGGCGCGACGGGCCGCAGCCCGGGCCGCAGCGGGCGCGCGAAGAACTCGCCGAACGTCCGGTACACGTCGAGGTCCGGGCACTCCGACAGGTCGATGCCGTAGCGCCGCGCGAACGCCCGCATGGCGGCGAGCCGCACGGGGAGCGGCGCGCGCCAGCGGGTGAGCGCGCCGACGGCGCGCGAGAGGGCGTTCTTGGGCAGGAGCCGCAGGGCGGAGATGAACAGGCGGTCGTTCATGGAGCGCGCGGAGTCTAGCAGCGGCCGGCCGCGGCGGGCCCCGTTTTTCGCGGTGCGGCCGGCCGGCCCCCGGGCCACGCTCTCGCGCCGGAGGTTGCGTCCATGGATCCGATCCGCGCGCCGCGAGGCGACGCCCTCTCCTGCCGAGGCTGGGTGCAGGAGGCGGCGCTCCGCATGCTCATGAACAACCTCGATCCCGACGTGGCCGAGCGGCCCGAGGACCTGGTGGTCTACGGCGGCACCGGGAAGGCCGCCCGCGACTGGGAGAGCTACCGGCGCATCGTCGCGGCCCTGAAGGCGCTCGGCGACGACGAGACGCTGCTCGTGCAGAGCGGCAAGCCGGTGGGCGTGCTCGGCACCCACCCCGACGCGCCGCGCGTGCTCATCGCGAACTCGAACCTGGTCCCGCGCTTCGCCACCTGGGAGCACTTCTGGGACCTCGAGGCGCGCGGGCTCATGATGTACGGGCAGATGACCGCGGGCTCCTGGATCTACATCGGCAGCCAGGGGATCCTGCAGGGCACCTACGAGACGTTCGCGCAGGCCGGCCGCACGCACTTCGGCACCGACGACCTCGCCGGCCGCCTGGTGCTCTCCGGCGGGCTCGGCGGCATGGGCGGCGCGCAGCCGCTCGCGGCCACGCTGCTCGGCGCCGCGTTCCTGGGCGTGGACGTGGACCCGGCCCGCATCGAGAAGCGGCTCGCGACCGGCTACCTCGACGCGCGCGCCGCCGACCTCGACGACGCGCTCGCCCGGCTCGACGAGGCGCGCCGCGCCAGGCGGCCGCTCTCGGTCGGCCTGGTGGGCAACGCCGCCACCGTCTACGCCGAGCTGGCCCGCCGCGGCGTCGCGCCCGACCTCGTCACCGACCAGACCTCCGCCCACGATCCGCTGAACGGCTACGTCCCCGCCGACGCGCCGCTCGCGGACCTCCCCGCGCTCCGCGCGCGAGACCCCGAGGGCGTGGTGCGGCGCGCGAAGGAGTCCATGGCCCGGCAGGTCGAGGCGATGCTGGCCATGCGGCGCATGGGCAGCCACGTGTTCGACTACGGCAACAACCTGCGCGCCGGTGCGCGCGAGGCGGGCCTCGCGGACGCGTTCGCGTACCCCGGCTTCGTCCCGGCCTACATCCGGCCCATGTTCTGCGAGGGCAAGGGGCCGTTCCGCTGGGTGGCGCTGTCCGGCGACCCGGCCGACATCGCGCGCACCGACCGCGCCGTCGCGGAGCTGTTCCCGGAGAACGCCGGCCTGCGCCGCTGGCTCGACCTCGCCGCCCGCAAGGTCAGGTTCCAGGGGCTGCCGGCGCGCATCTGCTGGCTGGGCTACGGCGAGCGCGACCGCGCCGGGCTGGCGTTCAACGAGCTGGTGCGGCGCGGCGAGGTGAAGGCGCCCATCGTCATCGGCCGCGATCACCTCGACTGCGGCTCGGTGGCCTCCCCCAACCGCGAGACCGAGGCGATGAAGGACGGGTCCGACGCGGTGGCCGACTGGCCCATCCTGAACGCGCTGGTGAACGCGGTGAACGGGGCGTCGTGGGTCAGCTTCCACCACGGCGGCGGCGTCGGGATCGGCTGGAGCCTCCACGCCGGGCAGGTGATCGTGGCGGACGGGACCGATGCGGCGGCGCGCCGCATCGCCCGGGTGCTGCGCAGCGACCCGGCCATGGGCGTGCTCCGTCACGCGGACGCGGGCTATCCGGAGGCCGAGCGCGTCGCGCGGGAACGGGGTATCAAGCTGCCGTGAGCCGCCCCGCCGCCACCCTGGTCCTCCGCAACGCCGTGGTCGCCACCTGCGACCGCGGCCCCTCCGACGCCGGCCTGCTCCCCGGGGCCGCGGTGGCCGTGGAGGGCCGCCGCGTCGCCTGGGTCGGCCGCGAGCGCGACGTCGAGGCCGAGGTGAACCTGGCCGGCGCGCAGGTGATCGACGCCCGCGGCGGCCTCGTCACCCCGGGGCTGGTGGACTCGCACACGCACCTCGTCTTCGCGGGCGAGCGCGCCGGCGAGTTCGCGCTCCGCTGCGCCGGGCGGACGTACCTCCAGGTGGCGCTCTCCGGCGGCGGCATCGCGGTCACCACCCGCGAGACCCGCGCCGCGCCGGACGAGCAGCTGCTCGCGGCCGCCGCGGCGCGCGCCCGCCGCCTGATCGCCCAGGGCGTCACCACCCTCGAGGTGAAGAGCGGCTACGGCCTGGACGCGCCCGAGGAGCTGCGGCTGCTGCGCATCGTCCACCAGCTCGGGCGCGCGCTCGGCGGGGACGCGACCATCCTGCCCACGCTCCTGTTCCACGCGGTGCCGCCCGAGCAGGTGGGCGACCGGGCCGGGTTCGTGCGCGACGCGTGCGCGTCGCTCATCCCGCAGGTGGCCCGCGAGCGGCTGGCGCAGTTCTGCGACGTGTTCGTGGAGGACGGGGCCTTCGCGCCCGACGAGGCCCGGCTGCTGCTCCAGGCCGCGAAGGACCGCGGGCTCGTGCCGCGCGTCCACGCGGAGCAGCTCACCGCGGGCGGCGGGGCGCGGCTCGCCGCCGAGCTCGGCTGCTCCAGCGCGGATCACCTCGAGGAGCTGGACGACGCCGGGATCGCCGCGCTCGCCCAGGCGCGCGTGGTGGCCGGGCTGCTGCCCCTCTCGACGCTGTTCCTCGGGTCGGAGCGGTACGCGCCGGCGCGGCGGCTGCTCGAGGCGGGCGTGCCGGTCTCGCTCGCCACCAACATGAACCCGGGCAGCGCCATGAGCGAGAACGTCGGGCTCACGCTCTCGCTCGCCTGCCTGAAGCTGCGGCTGACGCCCGCCGAGGCGCTCGTCGCGTTCACCGCGGGCGGCGCGCGGGCGCTGCGGCAGCCGGACCTGGGCCGCGTCGCGCGCGGCGCCGACGCGGACCTGGTGCTGTGGGGCTGCGGCTCGCCCGAGCACCTGGCCTGGCACATGGCCGTCAACCACGCGCTGGTGGTGGTGAAGCACGGGCGGGTGGTGCACGAGGCGCCGCCCGCGGCGATGGTGGACTGCCGCTGAGGGCGCGCCGTGCGGGTCGGGCTCCTCTCGGACACCCACGGCCTGCTCGACCCCGCGCTGCCCGGGCTGTTCCGCGGCTGCGCCCTGCTGGTCCACGCCGGCGACGTGGTCCGCCCGGAGATCCTGGACGCGCTGGCCGAGGTCGCGCCGGTCGCCGCGGTCCGCGGGAACAACGACCGGGATCCCGCGTTCGACGCGCTGCCGGAGACCGCCCGGCTCGCGCTCGGCGCGCTCCGGGCGCTGGTGGTCCACGACCTCGGCCCGCGCGACCGGCCCCGCCCGCCGGCGCGCCCGCTGCTCGCGCGCGATCCGCCCGAGATGGTGATCCACGGCCACTCCCACCGCCCCGGCGCGGCGCGCCTCGGCCCCACGCTCTACGTGAACCCCGGGAGCGCCGGCCCGCGCCGCTTCCGCCTGCCGCGCACCGCCGCGATCCTCACCGTGCGCGGGCGGCACGCGCAGGTGGCGTTCTACGAGCTGGGCGCCGGCGCCCCGCGGCCGTTCGGGCCCCCCGTGGACGCGCGGCTCTGAGGGGCGGCGCCCGCCCGCCCGCCGCCGCGGGTGCGCCCCCGCCCGGATTGGATCGGCGGCCGGCGCCCTGCTAGATTCCCTGCGTCCGCGATGTGCCGCCTCTTCGGTCAGCACGCCCACCCCGGCCGCGACGCCTGCGAGCCGCTCTGCAGCGCAGAGAACGCCCTCCGGTTCCAGTCCCACCGGCACCCGCACGGCTGGGGCATCGGGTGGTACGTGGAGGGCTCACCCCTCGTGCGCCGGGGCATCCTCCCCGCCCACGCCGACGCCGCCTTCGTCGAGGCGGGGCGCGAGATCCGCTCGGCGCTGGTGGTCGCGCACGTGCGCGAGGCGAGCGTCGGGCCGGTGCTCCGCGAGAACACGCACCCGTTCGTCCACGACCGCTGGATCTTCGCCCACAACGGGACCGTGGCCCGCTTCAAGGACGACCCGGAGGTGCGCGAGCGGCTCCTCGCGGAGATCGACCCCGACCTGCGCGGGCGCATCCGCGGCGACACCGACAGCGAGCGCTGCTTCCACCTGTTCCTCACCCGGCTGCGCGCGCGCGGCGGGCTCGAGGCCCCGGGCGTCGAGGCGGTGCGCGCGGCGCTCGCAGCGACCACCGACACCGTGCTGCGCATCGCGGACGCGGTCCCGTCGCCGAAGCCGAGCTCGCTCACCTTCCTCGTGTCCGACGGCCGGCTGCTCGCCGCCTGCCGCCGCGGTCGCACGCTCCACGCCGCGAGCGACGCCGGGCCGCGCCACGCGTTCGTGGTGGCGAGCGAGCGGATCGGCCGCGCCCCTTGGCGCGAGGTGCCCGAGGGCGGCTTCGTCGCCACCGAGGACGGGATCCGCGTGGTTGACGCGCCGCTGCACGCCGCCTGAGCCCCTCCGCGCGGGGACCACCCCGGCGCGTTCCGTGCCGCCAGCGTAGCAGGCCCGGCGGCGCGACCCGCCTGCGCGAACCCCGAGGTGAGGCCGCCGAGGGTGATGGCTCCCGGTACGCTCGTGGCGAGGTTGCGATCGCTTCGACGCTGCGCGGAGGGGCCATGCGTTCGACGATCTTCGCGGTGGTGTCCGCAGCGGCGGCCCTCGCCCCGGCGCGTATCGCGGGGCAGACCGTTCCGGGCCGCTGGGACGAGATCCACGGGGGGCTGCTCGGCGCCCCGGTGTCCACGTGCGTGGAGTGCCACGAGGAGGCGGCGCGCATGCACGACGCCCACCCGGTGGACGTCCTCTACAGCCCCGACGCGTCGGGCATGCTCCGCCCCCGCGCCGAGGTCGAGCGGCGCGGCGTGGCCCTGCCGGACGGCAAGGTCCACTGCTGGAGCTGCCACTCGGCCACCTCGCGGTGGCGCTTCCACCTGCTCCTGCCGCAGGGGGCGACCGCGCGCGGGCGCGTGATCCCGGGCGTGGAGAGCACCTACGAGGAACGGCAGGGCGAGGTGCTCCGCGACGGCGCGGACGTGAGCCCGAAGCCGCTCTGCCTCGCCTGCCACGCGTTCGACTAGCGGGGGCCGGCGCCGCGGGAGCGGCGGCGGGGCGCCGCGGCGCGGGCCGCGGGACGCGGCGCGCGCGCGGCCGGGGCCGCCAGCGCCCGCGCCAGCGCCGCGTGGCGCGCGCCCACGCCGTCCAGCTCCAGGTGGCGGACGTCCGGCCGCGTGGCGTCGTGCGAGAGGCGCAGGGTGAGCCGCTCCGCCGGGAGCGCCCCCGGGATCCGGTCGGCCCACTCCACCAGCAGCGCGCCCTCCCCGCCCACCAGGTCGCCGAAGCCGGTCCCGTACAGCTCGTCCTCGTCGGCGATCCGGTACAGGTCGGCGTGGTGCACCGGGATGCGCCCGCCGTAGGTGGCGACGATGGCGAAGGTGGGGCTGGAGACCTCGCCGGGCGGGACCTCCGCGCCCTCGCAGGCGCCGCGGACGAGCTGCGTCTTGCCGGCCCCGAGGTCGCCCTCCAGCGCCACCACGTCGCCGGGCCGGAGCAGCGCGCCGAGCCTCGCGCCGAGCCGCCGCGTGGCCGCCGCCGACCGGGTGGTCCGCCGCGCGGTGAAGCGCTCCCCGCTCATCTCCGCCATTCCGCCCACACCTCCCCGATGGCCGCCCCCAGGTCGCCGGCGAGCAGCCCGCGCTGCCCGAGCCGCCGCGCGGCCAGGTCGCCCGCCCGCCCGTGGATCCACGCGCCCGCCCGCCCCGCGGCCGCGGGCGCGAGCCCGCCCGCGAGCAGCGCCCCGCACAGCCCGGCCAGCACGTCGCCGGTGCCGCCGGTGGCGAGACCCGGGTTGCCGGTCGGGATCACCGCCGGCGGGCCCGACGGACCGGCCACCACCGTGCGCGCGCCCTTCAGCGCCACCGTCGCGCCCCAGGCCCGCGCCTGGCGCGCCGCGAGCCCGAGGCGGTCGCCCTGCACCTCGGCGGTGGAGACCCCGCACAGCCGGGCCATCTCGCCGGGGTGCGGGGTGAGCAGCAGCGGCGCGCCCGTCGCGGCGAGCCGCTCCGCCTGGCCCGCGAGCGCGTTGAGTGCGTCGGCGTCGAGCACCGCCGGGACGCCCGCGCGCGCGAGCAGCTCGAGCAGGAGCGCGCCGGTGCCGTCGCCGCGCGGTATCCCCGGCCCGATCACCAGCGCGTCCGCGGCCGAGGCCGCCTCCAGCAGCGGACGCAGGTCGGCCTTGCCGAGCGGCCCGGCGCCCGGCAAGGCGGTGCTCATCGCCTCCGGCCGCCCCGCCAGCGCCATGGGCAGGACCTCCGCCCTCGCTGCCAGCGTCACCAGGCCGGCGCCGCCGCGCAGCGCGCCGGTGAGCGCGAGGTGCGCCGCGCCGGTCTTCCCGGGCGAGCCGGCGATCACGAGCACCCGCCCCGCGTCGCCCTTGTGCGCCTCCGGGTCGCGCGGCGGCACCAGCGCGCGGGCCTCCTCCTCGAGGAGCATCTCGGCCTCGGCGGGAACCTGCGCCGCCGCCTCCGGCGGGATGCCGATGTCGGCCACCGTCACCTCCCCGGCGTAGGCCGGGCCCGGGTGGAGCACCAGGCCGCGCTTCTGGAACGCGAAGGTGACGGTGCGGTCGGCGCGGACGCAGGCCTCGCCCAGCGGCCGGCCGGTGTCGGCGGACAGTCCCGAGGGGACGTCCACGGCCAGCACCCGCGCGCCGGCGCGCCGCGCGTCCTCGATCCGCGCGATGGCTTCCGCGAACGCGCCCTCGGGGGCGCGCGACAGGCCGGTCCCGAAGATCGCGTCCACCACCACGTCGCCCGGGCCCGCCTCGAGCGGCGCGTCGCCGGGCTCGGCCCCCACCCCGGCCGCCTCGGCGCGCGCGCGCTCGGCCCGCGCGTCCGGACCGAGCCGCGCCGCGTCCACGAGCGACACGACCCGCACCGCCCGCCCGGCGCCGACCAGCAGCCGCGCCACCACCCAGCCGTCCCCGCCGTTGTTGCCGCCGCCGCAGACCACCGCGAACCGGCCGCCCGGCCCGGCCAGCGCGCGCGCCGCGTCGGCCGCGGCCCGCCCCGCGCGCTCCATCAGGTCGAGCGACGGGATCCCCAGGCCGTCGATGGCGGCCCGGTCGATCGCGCGCATCTCCGCGGCGCCCACCAGCCTCATGGCCCGGCCCCCTCCAGGATCACCGCCGCGACCGCCACGCCGCCGTCGTGCGTGAGCGTGAGGTGCACGCGCGCGACCCCCATGCGCCGTGCCGCGTCCGCCGCGACGCCGTCCAGCGCCAGCGACGGCGCGCCCGTCCCGCGCTCGACCACCAGGTCCAGCCAGCGCACGCCCTCCGGCGTGCCGAGCGCCTTCACGGCCGCCTCCTTGGCCGCGAAGCGCGCCGCGTAGCGGGTGGCGCGGTCCTGCCGCGCGTCGCAGTAGGCGCGCTCGGCCGGCGCGAACACCCGCGCCAGGAACCGCTCCGCGCGCGCGGGCGGGCCGGCCAGGATCCGCTGGATCCGGGCCACCTCCACCACGTCCAGGCCGAGCCCCAGGATCACGCCCGCTCCTCCCTCGCCGGGCGGCGCCCCGCGCTACGGGCGCGCCTCGCGCAGCAGCTCGCGCATCTCGCGCACCGCGCGCTCGAACCCCACCAGCACCGCCCGCGCCACGATCGAGTGGCCGATGTTCAGCTCCTCGATCTCCGGGATGGCGGCCACCGGCAGCACGTTCTGGTAGTTCAACCCGTGGCCCGCCGCCACCCGCAGCCCGAGCTTCGCGGCCGCCTTGCAGGCGTCGATCACGCGCGACAGCTCGCGCCGCCGGTCGGAGGCGAGCCGGGCGTCGCAGTAGCGGCCGGTGTGCAGCTCCACCACCTCCGCCTCGGCGCGGTGGGCCGCCTTCACCTGGTCGAGGTCCGGGTCGATGAAGAGCGACACCTCGATCTCGGCGTCGCGGAGCGTCTTCACGACCTTGCGCACGTGCTCGCGGCCGCCCACCACGTCGAGGCCGCCCTCGGTGGTGAGCTCCTCGCGCCGCTCCGGCACCAGGGTGGCGATGTCCGGCTTCACCCCGTAGGCGATCTTCACCATGTCCTGCGTGGCGGCCATCTCGAGGTTGAGCCGGCTCGAGACGGTCTTCCGCAGCACCTGGAGATCGCGCTCCTGGATGTGCCGGCGGTCCTCGCGCAGGTGGATGGTGATCTGGTCGGCGCCGCCCATCTCGGCGAGCACCGCCGCGGCGACCGGGTCCGGGTACTGGGTGCGGCGCGACTGGCGCAGCGTCGCGACGTGATCGACGTTGACTCCGAGGCGTGCGGGCATGGCGGCCGGAGTCTACCCCGGAACCCGGCCCGCCGCCGGACGTTCGTGGGCCGCCCCGGCGACGGGTGCGCCTGGCGGTCTCGGCCTCAGCCGATGGCCTGGCGCAGCTCGGCGGCGATGCCGTCGGCGAGCGCGCGGGCGCGCTTCGCGTCGGGCCCCTCCACCAGCACCCGCACCTTGTTCTCGGTGCCGGAGGGCCGGACCAGCACCCGCCCCTCGGCCCCGAGCGCCTTCTCCGCCGCGGCGATGGCCTTCGCCACCCCGGGCAGCTCGGCGACGGGCCGCTTCTCGCGCACCTCCACGTTGACGAGCGCCTGCGGGAACGGCTCGAAGCAGCGGGCCAGCTCGGAGAGCGGCTTGCCCTCGCGCACCATCACCGCGAGCACGTTCAGGCCGGCCGCGACGCCGTCGCCGGTGGTGACGTGGTCGAGGAACACGAGGTGCCCGGACTGCTCCCCGCCGAACGAGTAGCCGCTCCGGCGCATCTCCTCCACCACGTAGCGGTCGCCCACCGCGGTCCGCACCACCTTGCCGCCGAGCGGCGCGAGCGCCCGCTCCAGGCCCAGGTTGGACATGACCGTGGCCACCACCGTCCGCTTCGCGAGCGCCTTGCGGGCGAGCAGGTCGCGCCCCACCAGCGCCATGATCGCGTCGCCGTCCACCACGTTGCCGTGCTCGTCGGCCAGGATCACGCGGTCGGCGTCGCCGTCGAGCGCCAGCCCGAGGTTCGCGCCGTGGCGCTTCACCGCCCTCGCCATCGACTCCGGGTGCACCGCGCCGCAGGCGTCGTTGATGTTCTTGCCGTCCGGCTTCACGTTGAGCGGGATGACCTTCGCGCCCAGCTCCTCGAACACCGCCGGCGCGACGTGGTACGCGGCGCCGTGGGCGCAGTCCACCACCACCGTCAGCCCGTCCAGCGTCAGCTCCTTCGGGAAGATGGTCTTCAGGAACTGCGCGTAGCGGCCGATGGCGTCGTCGATGCGCTTCGCCTTGCCGATCCGCGTGGCGGTTGGCCGGAGCGCGCGGAACTCCTCGGCGCCGGCGTCGTCCTCGCCCGCGTCCAGCACCAGGCGCTCGATCTGCAGCTCCAGCTCGTCGGGCAGCTTGAAGCCGTCCCGCGAGAAGAACTTGATGCCGTTGTCCTGGTACGGGTTGTGGCTGGCGCTGATCACCACGCCGGCGTCGGCGCGCATCGAGTGGGTCACGAACGCGATGCCGGGCGTGGGCAGCGGGCCGCACAGCATCACGTCCACGCCCATCGAGCAGATGCCCGACGCGATGGCCTGCTCGAGCATGTAGCCGGAGAGCCGGGTGTCCTTGCCGATCACGATCCGGTGCCGGTGCGGCCCGCTCCGCACGATGTAGGCGAGCGCGCGGCCGAGCTGGAGCGCCATCTCGGCGGTCATGGGGTGCACGTTCGCGACCCCGCGCACCCCGTCGGTGCCGAACAGGCGCCGCGCCACCGGCGCGGGCCGGGCGGCGGGCGGCGCGTGGACGCCGTTGCGGGCGCCGGCGCTGCGGGGCGCTCGGCGCGGGGCGCCGTCGGCGGTGGGGCGGGTGCGGGTCGCGGGGGTGGTCATCGCGTCAACCTATGGGTGGGTGGGAGCGCCTTCAACCGGCGCGCGGTGGAGCTCGACGGAGCCTTGCGCAGGGTGGATCGCGTCCACGCGGAGCCCGCGCGGAAGGTGGAGCGCCTCGGAGCGGAGGTACCAGGTGGCCACCCCGGGCCCGGTGCGGGAGAGCTCGGCGCGGAGCTCGAGCGCGCCCGGATCGAGGGTGCGCAGGCGGGCCCACGGGCCGGAGATGGCCACGCTCACCTCGGACGGGAGCGCCGGCTCCGTGGCGAGGCCCTTCGGCAGCGTGGCCACGACCGGGACCGCGTAGGTCGCGGTCACCCGCCGCTCCCCCCGGACCACCAGGAACAGCGCGACCGCCGCGGCCACCGCGAGCAGCGCGAGCGCGAGGTCAGATCGCCGCACGGGGCGCTCCCTGCCCGGCGGGGTGAGCGCCGCCCGCCTGCGCGGGGTGCCCGGCGGCGCCGCCGGTGCCGCGGCCCTTGGTGACGAACAGTGAATAGAGCAGCGTCCGCAGCGCCTTCTCGTCGAGCGCGCGGTGCAGCGCGCCCTCGAGCGCGACCGAGACCTCGCCGCGCTCCTCGGAGACCACCACCACCGCGGCGTCCACCTCCTCGGCGAGGCCCAGCGCCGCGCGGTGGCGCGTGCCCAGCTCCTGGGGCGCCTCGGCGGCGGAGAGCGGCAGCAGGCAGCCGGCGGCGGCCAGGCGGGCGCCCTGGATCACCACGGCGCCGTCGTGGATCGGCCCGGCCGGCAGGAAGATCGACAGGAGCAGCTCGGAGGTGACCGCCGCGTCCACGCGCAGGCCGGAGTCGATGACGTCGGAGAGGTCGGCCGAGCGCTCGAGCACGATGAGCGCGCCGTGCCGGCGCCGGGCCAGCTCCCCCGCGGCCTTCACCACCGCGTCCACCGCGCCGCGCTGGGTGGCGAGGTCGTCGCGCGAGAGCGCGGCGAGCAGGCGCGACGAGCGGCCCAGCTCGGCCAGCGCGCGGCGGATGTCCGACTGGAACAGGACGATCACGCCGAAGATGAAGGAGTAGCTGAGGAAGTGGCCGAGCACCCAGCTCAGCGTCTCCAGCCCGGCGGCCTGCGCGCCGAGGTAGCCGACGCCGAGCAGGAACAGCCCGAACAGCACCGCCACCGCGCGCGTGCCCCGGATGACGCGGAGGACGCGGTAGACGAGGTACGCGACGAGGCCGATGTCCACCAGCGCGAGCGCGAGGTCGCCGAGGGTGACGTCCGGGCCGATGAGGTAGACGAGGATGCGCTGCAACGGGCTCTCCGGCGCGGCAGTCTACAGCGGACCGGCGCCGCGCGCCGCTCCCCGGATCGCGGCGGCGACGTCGGCCGCCTGCCGCGCGGCCGCGACGTCGTGGACGCGCACCAGCTCCACGCCGGCCAGCACGCACGCGGTCACCGCCGCGAGCGTACCGGGCAGGCGCTCCGCCGCGGGCGCCCCGGTGATCTTCCCGATGAAGCTCTTGCGCGAGGGCCCCACCAGCAGCGGGCACCCGAGCCGCCGGAGCTCGCCGAGCCGCGCCAGCAGCTCCAGGCTGTGCCGGGCGTCCTTCGCGAAGCCGAGCCCGGGGTCGAGCACCACGCGGTCGCGCGGGATGCCGGCCGCCTCGGCCCGGGCCAGCGCGGCGGCCAGCTCGGCGGTGACCTCGCCGACCACGTCCGCGTACACCGCGCGCGAGGCCATGTCGGCGAACGTGCCGCGCATGTGCTGGAGCACGATCGGCACGCCGGCCGCGGCGACCACGCCCGCCATCTCCGGGTCGCCGAGGCCGGTCACGTCGTTCACCAGGTCCGCGCCGGCCGCGAGCGCCTCGCGCGCCACCCGCGCCTTCCAGGTGTCCACCGAGATCGGGAGCGCGAACCCGCGCGCGCGCAGCGCGGCGATCACCGGCACCACCCGCCGCAGCTCCTCCTCGGCGGTCACCGGCGGCGCGCCGGGCCGGGTGGACTCGCCGCCCACGTCCACCAGGTCGGCGCCCTCGTCCGCGAGCCGCAGCGCGTGCGCCACCGCCGCGTCGCGCTCGAGGAACCGGCCGCCGTCCGAGAACGAGTCGGGGGTCGCGTTCACGATCCCCATGACGAAGGGGCCAGGCCCGTCGAAGAGCCTGGCCCCGATCCGCATCCGCATCGCGACGTCGTCTCCGGCCGGCGCCCGCCGGGGCGGGCGCCGCGGCCGATCAGGCCTTGCCCGCCGCCGGCACGCCGCCCACCGCGTCGAGCAGCCCGCCGCGCTTCCCGCCCTTCTCGGCGGGCGTCGGCACCATCGGCTTCGCCGGCGGAGGCCGGCTGATCGTCCCGCCGCCGAGCAGCACGTCGATGTCCGCCGCGTCGAGCGTCTCGTACTCGATGAGCGCGTCGGCGATGGCGTTCAGCAGCGGCTGGTTCTCGAGCAGGACCTTCTTCGCCCGCTCGTACTGCTCGGTGACGATCCGGTGCACCTCGGCGTCGATGTCGCGCGCCGTCTGCTCGGAGTACGTGTGCGCGGTCGCCATCTCGCGGCCGAGGAAGACCTCGCCCTCCTTCTTGCCGAAGGCGAGCGGGCCCATCTTCTCGCTCATGCCCCACTCGCAGACCATGGAGCGGGCCAGGTTGGTCGCGACCTCGATGTCGTTCCCGGCGCCGGTGGTCTTCTGGCCGAAGGTGATCTCCTCGGCGAGCCGGCCGCCCATCAGGATGGCCACCTGGTTCAGCGCGAACTCCTGGTTCAGGTTGAGCCGGTCCTCCTGCGGGAGCTGCTGGGTCAGGCCCAGCGCGCGGCCGCGGGGGATGATGGTCACCTTGTGCACCGGGTCGGTGCCCGGGAGGATCTTCGCGACCAGCGCGTGCCCCGCCTCGTGGATGGCGGTGGTGCGCTTCTCCTTCTCGGAGATGATCATCGAGCGCCGCTCGGTGCCCATGATGACCTTGTCCTTCGCGAACTCGAAGTCCTCGATGGCGAGCTTCTCCTTGTTGCGCCGCGCGGCGTAGAGCGCCGCCTCGTTCACGAGGTTCTCGATGTCGGCGCCGGAGAAGCCCGGGGTCCCGCGCGCGATCTGGGTGAGGTCCACCTGCGTGTCGAGCGGGGTCTTCTTGGTGTGCACCTTGAGGATGCCGAGCCGGCCGTTGAGGTCGGGGCGCGGCACCACGATGCGGCGGTCGAAGCGGCCCGGGCGCAGCAGCGCCGGGTCGAGCACGTCGGGCCGGTTGGTGGCGGCGATGAGGATGACGCCCTCGTTCGACTCGAAGCCGTCCATCTCCACGAGCAGCTGGTTCAGCGTCTGCTCGCGCTCGTCGTGGCCGCCGCCCAGGCCGGCGCCGCGGTGGCGACCGACCGCGTCGATCTCGTCGATGAAGATGATGCAGGGGGCGTTCTTCTTGCCCTGCTCGAACAGGTCGCGCACGCGGCTCGCGCCGACGCCCACGAACATCTCCACGAAGTCCGAGCCGGAGATGGAGAAGAACGGGACGCCCGCCTCGCCGGCCACGGCGCGCGCGAGCAGCGTCTTGCCGGTGCCCGGCGGGCCCATCAGCAGCACGCCCTTCGGGATGCGGCCGCCGAGGCGCGTGAACTTCTTCGGGTCCTTCAGGAAGGAGATGATCTCCTCGAGCTCGTCGCGCGACTCGTCGATGCCGGCCACGTCCGCGAACGTGATCTTGTTGTGGTGCTCGGTCATCAGCTTCGCGCGCGACTTCCCGAAGCTCATCGCCTTCCCGCCGCCGGATTGCAGCTGGCGCATGAAGAAGAAGATGAGCAGGAACACGAAGACGAGCGGCAGGTACTGCAGCACCACCGTCACCCAGAGCGAGTTCTGCTCGGGCTTCTGGTACGTCAGGTTGACGCCCTTCTCGCGCAGCTTCTCGGCGATGGTCGCCGAGGCGTCGATGGGCCCGGTGGTCACGAAGTCCGAGCCGTCGCGCAGGTGGCCGAAGTAGTCGAGGTCCTTGACGGTGACCTCCTTCACCTCGCCCGCCTCGACCTTGGACATGAACTGCGACCAGTTGTAGGACTTCGCTTCGCGCCCCCGCTGCTCGAACAGCTTCCAGAGCGCGATGAACATCACGATCAGGAAGACCCAGAGCAGGGCGGTCTTGTAGGACTGTCGCAAGGCTCGATTTCCCCTTCGGTGGAGCGTCGATCGACCGGAACCGACGGCGAGGTCCGACTCTTCCGCACCGCGCCCCGCGCCGCCAGGCGTCCGGCCAGGCGACGCCCGGGCCAGGTGCCCGTTATAACAGGCCCTCACCCCCTTTGCAGTACGAGCCGTCCGTCCCCGGCGCGGCCGAAATGCGCACGCGCAGCCCGGCGCCCGAAGGGCCCAGCCCTTCCGCGACCGCCCCCAGCTCCGGAACGGCCAGGACGGCGCCCCCGGGTGCGGCGAGGAGCACCAGCCGATCCCGGGCCTCGCGCGGCACCTTCCGGTCGATGAGCCAGCGCTTCAGCTTCGTCCCGCCCGGCCCGCGGTCCGGGCGGAAGCGGTCCCCCGGGCGGCGGGTGCGGAGCGTGAGGGGCCAGGGCACCGCGTCCGGCCGCGCCGCGCCGACCTCCACCCAGACCCGCAGCGCCGGCAGCGCGTACCTCCCCGGCCCCGGGACCTCCACCGGCGCGACCTCCGGGGCCGGCGCCCCGGGGCCCGCGAGCAGCTCCAGCCGCCCGTAGCGGCACCGCGCGCGCCGCCCTCCCGGGAGCGCGGTCTCGCCGGGCCGCCCGCGCCGGAGCAGCGCCAGCACCGCCGCCACGTGCCGCGCCTCGAGCGCCCGGCCGCTGCCGGTCGCCGCCCGCCAGAGCCGGCGCACCACCCGCCGCCGCACCGCGATCGGCTCGCCGCGGAGCGCCGCCAGGTCCACCGCGGCGCCGTCCCCGGCGACCGCGCGCGCCCTCCGGTCGAGCGCGCGCTCGTCCTCGCGGGCCAGGTCGGCGGCGCGGGCCAGCGCGCGGTCCGCCGCGGGCGCCACCGCCCGGAGCAGCGGCCAGAGCTCGAGCCGGAGCCGGTTCCGCGCGTAGCGGGGCGCGGCGTTGGTGGGGTCGTCGCCCCAGCCCAGCCCGAGGGCCCGCAGGTAGGCGTTCCCCTCCTCGCGCGTGCGGTCGATGAGCGGCCGGATCACCTCCCCGCGCCGCGGCGGGATCGCGGCGAGCCCGCGGGCGCCGGCGCCGCGGAGCAGGCGCAGCAGCACGGTCTCGGCCTGGTCGCCGAGGGTGTGGCCGGTCGCGATCCGCGTCGAGCCGGCGCGGGCCGCCGCCTCGCGCAGCGCCGCGTAGCGCACGCGGCGCGCCTCGGCCTGCACGTTGCCGGCCTTCACCGCGAGGCGCCGCTCCTCGAGCGGCACGCCGAGCCGCGCGCAGGCGCCGCGGGCCGAGGCCGCCTCGGGCTCGCTGCCCGTCCGAAGCCCGTGGTCGAGGTAGAGCGCCCGCACCTCGGCGAGCGCCCCCGCGTCGCGCAGCGCGGCCAGGGCGGCGAGCAGCGCGGTGGAGTCGGCGCCGCCGGAGAGGGCGACGAGCACGCGGTCCGCGGGGCCGAACAGGCGCCGGCGCCGGGCGGTCTCGAGCACGGCGGCGGGGTACGGGTGGAGTTCAGGGGATCGCATGGAGGAGGGGCTCCTCGGCCCCGGCGCGGAGGCGCGCGGGTCGGGCCCGCGCCGGGCCGCGGACCGAGGCGGGAATGCGATCGCCGGCCAGCGGGTTCGAGTGGCTGGAGCGCGCAGCCTGCCGCCTTCCCCGTCGTCGCGGCAAGTCGCGGGATCCGTTGTGGAATGCGATGTTGGGTCGCCGGTGTTGACGACCGCGCAGGATGAGACAAGTTTGTGGCGCTGGGCCTAGGGGTCCCCCCCCTCCCCCTCTGGGCCCACGGAGAGCCGGCAGCGATGCCGGCTCTCTTCTTTCCTGCCGCCCGATCCGGCCCATCGCCACGCCTCCGCCCCCAGCATCCGCGCGGGGATTTTCACGTTCGCGCCCGCCGTGCCGCGTCCCGGGCGAGCGAGACCCGGTCGCGCCAGCCTCACGGTGGGTGCGCCCCGTCGGGTGGATGAAAGCTTGACCGACGGAGCGATCCCAGCGTACAACGCCGTCGTTTGCCCCACAGCATGGAGCAGTGATGGCCGGCACCGACAAGCGCAAGCAGTCCCTGTACTTCCCCGAGGACATGCTGAACGAGATCCAGGCGGAAGCGAACCGGCAGGACCGGTCGCTCTCGTGGATCGTCCAGCAGGCCTGGCGCATCGCCCGCGGCGAGATCATGCGCTTCCCGTCCGTCAACGACGTGCTGTCCGGCGTCGCGCGGGAGGACGAGCGCGAGGAGAAGGGCATCTAGCCGCGGCCCTCGCCGCCGACGTCTCGAGAGCTTTTGCGAGCCCGCACCGGTCCATCCGGTGCGGGCTCGCCTTTTTTGCGTCGCCCTTTTGACCCGGGGCATGGGCGGGCAGTACCCTCGGCGTGCCCCGCCCCCGACCTGCCGATGCGAACGCCCCCCCTGCCCGACCCTGCCGCGGCGCCGTCCGAGGACGGCTTCGTGGAGCTCGACGACGACTCCTACGCGGCCCCCGCCGACCTCGACGGCGAAGGGCCGGCGCGCCCCCGCGCACCCTCGCCCGGCGCCTCGAGGCCGCCCCGCCGCTCCCGGGTGGCGCTCGTCGCCGGCGCGGGCCTGGTGCTGCTGCTCGGCGCCGCCCTGCTCGCCTACCGCGCGCACCACCGCCGGCAGGCGCTCCACGCCGGGATGCAGCGCGCCGAGGAGCTGATCCGCCTCGACACCGCGGCCGGATACCGCGAGGCGGCCGACCTGCTGGAGCCGCTCGCCGCGCTCGACCCGCTCGACGCCGCCAGCCTCCGCGCGTACGCGCTCGCGGCGCTGCACGTGGACTACCGCGACGAGGCCGCCGGCGCGCAGGCCGAGGCGCTCCTGGTCGAGCCGGGCCGCGCCGCCGAGGTGCCGCGCTGGGCCAGCCTGGCGAGCGGGTTGCTCGCGCTGTCGCGGCGCAGCCTCGGGGACGCCACCGCCGCGGCCGCCGCGGCGCAGGGCTCGGGCTTCGCCGACGCGCTGCAGGCGCGCATCGCGCTCGCGGCCGGCTCGCTCGCGGCCGCCGCGGACGCGGCCCAGGCCGCCGCCGCCGATCGCGCGCTGCCGGCCGGCCTCGCCCTCCACGGCGACGTGGCGCGCCGGGCGCGCGGAGACGCGGCCACCGCCCGCGCCGCCTACGCCGCCGCGCTGACGGCCTCGCCCACCCACCCGCGCGCCGCCTACGGGCTCGCCAAGCTGGCCCTGGCCGGCGAGGCGCCCGCGGCCGACGCGGTGAAGGCGCTCGAGCGGCTCGCGGCGGACGCCGCCGCCACGCCCGCGCCCGAGCGCGCCCGCGCGGCGCTGCACCTGGCGGCGCTGCGGATCCGCGCCGGCGATCGCGCCGCGGCCGCCGCGGCGCTCGACGGCGCCGGGCTCGCCCCGGGCGCGCGCGACTGGGCCGGCCGCGCCGCCGAGGTGGAGGCCCGCGCCCGCGGCCCGTATCGCGCCGTGGCCGGCGCGCCGCCCGCGGTGTCGAGCGCCTCCGACGACGATCCTGCCGTGGTGCCCGCGGTGCTCCCGCCCGAGCCCAGGCCCGAGCCGCCGCCGGCGCGGAAGCCGGCGGCGAAGCCCGCGCCGGTCCGCAAGGCGACCGCGGCGAAGGCCACCGCCAAGGCGGGGACCCGCAAGGCGGCCGCGCCGGCGAAGAAGCCCGCCTCCCGCACGGCGGGCAAGCGCACCTCGCGCACTGCCCGCTGATCAGGCAGCCGGACCGCGCCGCCGCCCCCGCCTGCCCGCAGGCGGGGCAGCGGCGTGCTGCGGACTCGGGCAGCGCACCACGAGCAGGTTCCGGAACGCCGCGGATCCGAGCACGCCGGGCGGGCACGGGCGCTGCAGAGCCCCGGGGAGCGCGCCCCCGCGCACCCTGCCCCGGAGGCTCCGTGAAGAAGGTCCTCGTCCCCCTGCTGCTGGCCCTGCCCGCGCTCGCGTCCGCCGCCGACCGGATCGACACCGGCGACACCGCCCTGGTCCTCGTCAGCGCCGGCCTGGTGATGCTCATGACCCCCGGCCTCGCCTTCTTCTACGGCGGCCTGGTCCGCGCCAAGAACGTGGTCCACACCATGAACCTCTCGATCGTCTGCATGGCGATCGTGGGCGTGCTCTGGGCGACCGTGGGGTACTCGCTCGCGTTCGCCCCCGGGCCCGGCGCGCTCGACCACGTGCTGGGCGGCCTGCGCTGGGCGGGCCTCGCCGGCGTGGGCGACGCGCCCGAGCCGTCCCTCGCCGCGACCGTGCCGCACTCCGCGTTCATGCTCTTCCAGGCGATGTTCGCGGTGATCACGCCGGCGCTCATCTCCGGCGCGCTGGTCGAGCGCATGCGCATCAAGGCGTACGTGCTGTTCGTCGCGCTGTGGAGCCTGGTGGTCTACGCGCCCGTGGCGCACTGGGTCTGGGCGCCGGGCGGCTGGCTGCGCAACCTCGGCGTGCTCGACTTCGCCGGCGGCACGGTGGTGCACGTGAACGCCGCCGCGGCGGCGCTGGTCGGCGCGGTGGTGCTGGGCAAGCGCCGCGGCCTGCGCGCCCCCACCGTGCTCCCGCACAACGTCCCGTTCGCGATCCTCGGCGCCGGCCTGCTCTGGTTCGGCTGGCTCGGGTTCAACGGCGGCAGCGCGCTGGCCGCGAACGGCCTCGCCAGCACCGCGTTCGCGAACACCTTCTTCGCCCCCGCGGCGGCGGCCGCCGCCTGGGGCCTCGCCGAGCTGCTGATGCACGGGAAGATCTCGGGCGTGGGCCTCGCCTCCGGCGCGGTGGCCGGCATGGTCGCGGTCACGCCGGCCGCCGGCTTCATCCGGCCCGGCGCGAGCCTGGTGCTGGGCGCGGTCGCGGCGCTCGCCTCCTTCGGCGCCATCCGGCTGCGCCCGCGCCTCGGGCTGGACGACGCGCTCGACGTCTTCGCGGTCCACGGCGTGGCGGCCACGCTCGGCGCGGTGCTCACCGGCGCGCTCGCCACCACCTCGGTGAACGCGGCCGGCGCCGACGCGAGCCTGGCGCTGGTGGGCAAGCAGGCCCTCGGCGTGGCCGTGACGCTGGTGTTCTCCGGCGGGCTCTCCTACGGGCTGTACCGGCTGGTGGCGCTCGTGACGCCGCTCCGCGCCGACGAGCAGGACGAGTGGTCCGGCCTCGACCAGGCGGAGGCCGGCGAGCGGGCCTACCTCTCCACGGATCTGGAGACGGCGGGCGCCACGCCGGGCGGTCCCGCGCACGCCCCGCTGCCGGTGGCGCGCCCGAGCCCAGGCTCCAGCGCCGCCTGATCCCGGCCCCACCGCGGCGACCCGCGCCCGCCCCCGGCCTCCGGGGGCGGGCGTTCACGTTTCGTGACCTCTCGGTGCGTGAACCCGCCGCGCGTGCTCGCGGCGCGCGCAGGCGGCTGCCCCGGCGGCGCTCATCGGCGGCCGCGGCCGCGGAAAACCCCGCCGGTTCCGGCCTCGTCGGCCGCGGCACGCGCGCTGCAAACCCGTCCGGGCGAGCGGTCACCCGGCCGCGACGACCACCACGGAGGATCTCACCCGATGAACAGTGCTCTGAAGGCGCTCGCGGTCGCAGCGCTCCTCGCCGTCGCGCAGGGTGCGCGGGCCACGCCGTCCACCACGTTCTGGACCCCGGCGACCACGTACACGCAGCCGGCCCTCGTCCCGCACCTCACGTACGACACCTACTTCGCCGAGCAGGGCGCGCTGCAGATCGACACCGGCCTGGAGCTGGGCCTGTTCAGCCTGCCCTACCTGCAGGCCGAGGCCGGCGTGGACTTCTTCTACCCGGGCGACACGAAGAAGTACGTGCAGCTGAACGCGAAGCTGACGCTGCCCGAGGGCGCGCTGGCGAGCTGGGCCCCGGGCCTCTCCGCCGGCATCGCCAACGCCGGGTTCGAGAAGGACGTGTCCGACTACCACCTCCTGCACGCGACGCTCGGGAAGACCACGCCGGTCGGCATCCTGGGCGTGGGTGGCTACTACGGCGCGGGCTCGAAGGCGCTCTGGACCGGCTCGGACGGCGGCGTGAACCGCGCCGGCTTCATGGCGAGCTGGGTCTCTCCGGACGTGACGCTGAGCCTGCCCGGCCTGCAGAAGATCGTCTTCCTGGCGGACGTCGCGACCGGGAAGAACTGGATGGGCGCGGCCGGCGGCGGCATCGGCCTGTACTTCACGCCGGCCGTGGACGTCCTCACCGGCCCGGTGTTCTTCCTCGACCACGACTACTACCGGGCCGCGACCGGCACCGACTGGATGTGGACGGTGCAGCTCGACGTGGACGTGGAGCTGCTCGCGAAGAAGTAGTGCGGGAGGCGCGCGTGGGTGCGCGTCGGGCGGGGCGCTCCGGGGGAGATCCGGGGCGCCTCGCCTCTTTCACCGCGCCTGGATCAGGCGGTCAGCTGCTCGAGGACGGTGTCGAACACCATCAGCTCGATGCGCTCGCGCTCGGCCGCCGTCAGGCCGACGAGCTGGAACGACGCGCGCACGTTGCCCTGCAGCGGCTTCACGTCGGTGACCCGCGCGCGGCACGCGAGCGTCTCGCCGCCGGGGAGCCGCATCGAGACCTTCACCTCGTCGCCCGCCGGCGGCGCCTTCGCGAGCAGGCAGGCGAACCCGCCGCTGGAGACGTCCACGGTCAGCGCGCGCGCGGCGGAGGTGAGCATGTCGAGGTCCACCTGGAGCGCGCGGGCCACGCGCAGCGCCTGGCGCGGCTGCTCCCCCGGCTTCAGGGTGAGCCGCTGGGCCGCGAGCAGCGCGCGCGCCAGCTCGTCGCGGCCGGCGCGGTAGACGTCGGCCTCCCGGCCGGCGAGCGTGCCGGCGCGCGCCTTCGCGTGCAGCGCGCGGAAGTCCTTCAACCAGTCGGCGAGGCTGCTCATGTGCGGTCCGCGGCTACAGCGCCTTCTTCAGCTCGGGCGCGGGCTTGAACCCGACCGTCTTGGTGGGGGCGATCTGGATCTCGGCGCCGGTCTGCGGGTTGCGGCCCACGCGGCCGGCCCGGCGCTTCACCACGAACGTGCCGAAGCCGGGCATGGTGAAGCGCTTGTCCTTGCGGATGCCCTTGGCCAGGTGCTCGAACACCGAGTCCACCAGGAGCGCCACCTGCCGCTTGGAGAGGTCGTCGTGGAGCGCCTGAACCTTCTCGATGAGGTCTGCCTTGGTCATGGAGCGCGCGTCCCCCGCGTGAAACCGCGCGAACGTAGCTTCCCGCTCCGGGAGCGTCAAGCCAGCGAAGCGATGGACACGCGCGCGCGGACGCGCAGCGCGGCTCACGTGATCCCGAGCAATGCGCGGGCCTCCGCCGGCGTGGCGGGCTCGCGCCCGGCGCGCCCCACCCGCTCCACCGCCAGCGACACCAGCTCGTCCGAGCCCTTCGCCAGCACGCCCTTGGCCGCGTAGAGGTTGTCCTCGAGGCCCACGCGCACATGGCCCCCCATCGGCGCCGCCAGCTCCACCATGGGGAGCTGGAAGCGCCCCACGCCCGCCACCGACCAGTGGACCGCCTCCGGCAAGCCCTCCACCAGGAAGCGCAGGTTCCGCTCGCTCGCCGCCATGCCGCCGGGGACGCCCAGCACGAACTGCACGTGGTAGGGCTGCGCCAGGTGGCCCTTCTCCAGCAGCCACCGCAGCGTGTCGAGCATGCCGGCGTCGTAGACCTCGCACTCGGGCACGAGGCGCCGCTCGCGCAGGCGCCCCGCCACCTTCACCAGGTCGGGCCGGGTGTTCACGAACACCTCGTCGCCGAAGTTCATGGTGCCCATGTTGAGCGTGCCCATCTCGGCGCCGTCCACCAGCGACCCGAGCCGCTCGTCGATCGACATGCCCACCGCGCCGCCGGTCGAGCACTGGATCACCACCGCGCTCCCGGCCGAGCGGATGCGGTCGATGATCTCGCGGAAGTGCTCCGGCGCCTGCGACGGGCGGCCGTCGGGCCAGCGCGCGTGCAGGTGGACCACCGCCGCGCCGGCCCGCCCCGCGTCCACCGCGGCGCGGGCGATCTCCTGCGGCGTGTAGGGGACGGCCGGGTTCTGGGCGCGGGTCACCTCGGCGCCGACCACCGCCGCGGTCACGATCGTCTTCTCGGCCATGAGGCCTCCCGGCCGCGCCCGGCGCGGCCGAACGGGTGGACCGGCTCAGCGCGCGAGGCGCTGCTTGTCCTTGGGGACGACGCAGGTGCCGGTGGCGCGGCACACCACCACCGGCTCCGCGAGCACCTCGGCGGCGGAGTCGGAGAGATCCGGCCGCGGCGAGACCACCTTGCGCGCCTCGAAGCGCATGGCGCGCGAGGTGCTCCCCACCTTCACGATCTCGCCCTCGGCCTCGACGTAGTCGCCGGCGTGGACCGGGGCGAGGAACTCCACCGAGTCGTAGGCGCGGAACAGGCCCTCGTCGCCGTCGTGGCGGATCAGCAACTCGGTGGCGAGGTCGCCGAACAGCGCCAGCATCCGCGCGCCGTCCACCAGGTTGCCGCCGTAGTGCGCGTCGGCCTGCGACATGCGCAGCCGCAGCGTCGCCTTCACCGGGGCCATCAGTGCATCTCCTTGCCCATGTGCTTCAGGACCGACCCGACCACGAAGTTCGCCACGTCCGAGGGCTTGGTGCCCGGGCCGAAGCCGGCGTCGTAGCCCAGCTCCAGCGCCAGCCGGTGGTCGATGCGCGGCCCGCCCAGGATGGCGGTGACGCGCTCGCGGATCCCGAGCCGCTCCAGCGCGTCGAGCAGCTGCCGCGCGTTCTCCTTGTGCACGTCGCGCTGGGTCACCACCTGCGAGACCAGCACCGCGTCGGCGTGGCGGTCGCGGCACAGCTCCGCGAGGCGCTGGTTCTCGACCTGCGCGCCGAGGTTGGTGGCGTCGAAGCAGGCGTAGCGCTCGAGGCCGTAGTCGCCGGCGAAGCCCTTCATGTTCATGATGGCGTCGATGCCGACCGCGTGGGCGTCGGAGCCGGTGCAGGCGCCCAGCACCACGATGCGCCGGCCCACCTCGCGCAGCGCGTAGGCGTTCAGCTCGTCGAAGCCCTTCTTGCGGACCACCACCTCGGGCACCTGGATGCGCCCGTAGTCCACCGCCACGGTGCTCCGCCCGTACACCACGAAGAACGTGTAGCGGTCGGCCGCCGCCTCCATGGCCGCCACGTGCACCTGCTCCAGCCCCATCTTGCGCGCCACCTCGGCGGCGGCCTCGCGGGCCCGCTCGCCGGGCGGGACCGGCAGTACGAACGAGAGCTGCACCACCCCGTCGTCGCGCCGGTCGCCGTACGGGCGCACCACCTGCCCCGGCTCCCACTCGTGCAGCGTCATGCCTGCCCCCCGATGCGCGCGCTGCTGGACAGCGTCCGCCAGGCGTCGATCGCCTCCGCGCCCGCGGGCGTGCGCGCGGTGAAGAACACCTGGTACTGGGTGCCGCCGTCGCAGGCCGCCCAGGCCCACACGTGCCAGCCGCCGGAGTCGCCCTCGAACGAGAACGCGCGGGCGCCGGCGAAGCGCGTCGGGTGGCGGCGGGTCCGCTCCATCGCCTCGCCGCGCTTCAGCACGGCCTCGGCGTCCGCCAGGCACGCCTGCTCGCCCTCGAACGGCCGCTCCGGCGTGGACACGTCGAGTCGGGCGCTCCCGTCCGGCGCCTCGAGCCGCAGGTTGCGCGCGGAGCCCGAGGCCCGCCACGCCTCGGGCGCCTCGAAGCGCAGCCCACCCACGGTGTAGACGAGCCAGCCGGCCCGGCCGGAGGGGACGCCCTCCGGCGCCGGCGACAGCGCCTCGCGGAGGCCGGCGCAGCCGCCCAGCAGCAGCGGCCCGAGCGCCAGGACCAGCGCGAGCGCCGCGCGCCGGGCCGATCGCGTGCGGATCATCGCGCGCCCTCCAGGATCTCCAGGAACGGGTTGAAGTACGCCGGGCCGCGGGTCACCACGCCGGACAGCCCCTTGCCGCCGTCCTCGGCGCGCGCCACGTCGCCGAAGCGCGCCCGGGCGATCGACGCGGGCAGGCCGTCGCGGGCCACCTCCTCGAGCAGCGCCAGCGCCTTGCCCAGCGTCTCCCGCGCGCGCGACTCCACCATGCCGCCCGGCCGGAACGTGATCTCGGCGCCCATCGAGCGCCAGGCCCGGTACACGTAGTCCGCGCCCTTCAGCGCCACGTAGCGGTCCATCAGGAAGGGGTTGTGCATGGCCTCGGTCATCATGCCGAGCAGCTGGATGCCCTGCCCGGTGACCCAGCCCACCACGTCGGACATCATGTCGTAGGCGTGGCTGAAGAAGATGTCGCCCTGCTTGTGCTTGGTGGGCGGCATGTACTTGATGGGCGCGTCGGGGAAGAGCGTCCGCACCAGCAGCGCCTGCGCCAGCTCGCGCGCGATGGTGTCCTCGCGCTCCGGGTCGATCTCGAAGCTGTGGCCGAGCCCGATGAGCCGGTCGGGCAGCCCGGCGCGGTGCGCGAAGCTCTCGTTCACGAACTGCGAGGCCACGACGGTGTGGGCCGCCTCGTCGGCGTCGGCGGTGGTGATGTAGTTGTCCTCGCCGGTGTTGATGAGGATGCCGGCCAGCGCGCAGATGCGGCGGGAGAAGTGCTGGTCGCACAGCGTCCGCTTCATGTTGATGTCGCGGAACAGGATCCCGTACATCGCGTCGTTGAGCAGCATGTCGAGCCGCTCCCACGCCGCCGAGAACGCGATCTCCGGCATGCACAGGCCGGAGGAGTAGTTGGTGAGGTGGACGTAGCGGCGGAGCTTGCGCGACTCGTCGTCGAGCGCCTCGCGCATGATCCGGAAGTTCTCCTGGGTCGCGTAGGTCCCGCCGTAGCCCTCGGTGGTGGCGCCGTGGGGCACGTAGTCGAGCAGCGACTGCGCGGTGGAGCGGATCACCGCGATGACGTCGGCGCCGGCCTGCGCCGCGGCGCGGGCCTGCTCCACGTCGTCGTGGATGTTGCCGGTCGCGACGATGAGGTACTTGTGCGGCCGCGGCCCCACGCCGAGCTCCCCGCGGAGCGCGTCGCGCGCCTTCACCCGCCCGAGCAGCTCGTCCACGCCGGCCCGCGCCTCGGCCCGCATCTCCGCCAGCAGCGCCTGCTCCTCGGCGGGCGGCAGCGGCTCGGGGTCGGCGGGGAGCGCGGCCATCCGCTCGACCACGGCGAGCGGATCGGTGGCGCCCCGGCGCATGACGTAGCCCATCCAGTAGGCGGCGCCGCGGTGCAGCAGCCTCTTCTCGTGGAGCGCGTCCACCGCCATGTTCACCAGCGGTACGCCGCGCGGCCCCGCGTCGTGCAGGCCGAACAGGCGCAGCACCGTGCGCTCGATCGAGACGGTGGTGTGCCGCCCGACGAACTCGAGGACCGGGGCGGTGATGCGGTCGGCGAGCGCGCGGCAGCGCTCGACCTGGGCGCGATCGAGGTGGAGATCCGGGACGTGACGGCCGTCGCTGAGCTGCATGGCGGCTCATGGATTAGGCCGTCGTGCCCTGATGGGCAAGCTTCCAGCCGGGCCCTGCCGGGTGGTCCAGGACGCCCGCCGCGGCGCGGCGCGCGCCTCAGGCGATGCGCCCGCCGCCCACCACCTCGTCCCCGTCGTAGAAGACCGCCGCCTGCCCCGGCGCCACGCCGCGCACCGGCCGCGCCAGGCGGACCTCCGCGCCCGCGCCGCCCGCCCGCGCGCGCACCGTGCCGCGCTCGCCCTCGTGCCGGTGGCGCACCTTCACCCGCAGCTCGACGGCGCCCCCGGGCGGCGCGCCGGACACCCAGGTCGCCTCGCGCACCTCGAAGCGATCGCGCGAGGCCTCCTCGGCGCTCCCCACCACCACCCGCGCGGCCGCGGCGTCCAGCCGGACCACGTAGCGCGGCGCCGGGCCCGCGAGCCCGAGCCCGCGGCGCTGCCCCACGGTGAACCGGTGCACGCCGTCGTGCCGGCCCAGCACCTCGCCCGCGGTGGAGACGATCTCGCCCGGCCGGACCCGCGCCGGCGCGCGCAGCGCCACGAAGTCCCCCGCGTCGCCGAGGGTCACGAAGCAGATCTCCTGCGAGTCCGGCTTCTCCGCCACCGCCAGGCCGGCGCGCGCGGCCTCGGCCCGCACCGCGGGCTTCGCCAGCGCGCCCACCGGGAACAGCACGTCGCCGAGCGCGTCCTGGCCCAGGCCGTAGAGGAAGTAGCTCTGGTCCTTCGCCGGATCCGCGGCGGTGAGCAGGCGGCGACGCCCTCCCCGCTCCTCGACGCGGGCGTAGTGCCCGGTGGCGAGCTTCGCGCCGAGGGCCCGCGCCCGGGCCAGGAGCCAGTCGAACTTCACCTCGGTGTTGCAGGCGACGCACGGGTTGGGCGTGCGGCCCTCGACGTAGTCGTCCACGAAGCGGTCGATGACGCGCTCGCGGAAGCGGGCCTCGACGTTGGCGACGTAGAACGGGATGCCCAGGCGCCGCGCCGCCGCGCGCGCGTCCTCGACGTCGTCCGGCGCGCAGCAGGACCGGCCGCGGGCCGCGTCGGAGTAGTCGGCCACGCGCATGGTGACGCCGATCACCTCGTGCCCCTCGCCGGCGAGGAGGGCGGCGGCGGTCGAGCTGTCGACCCCGCCCGACATGGCGACCAGGATGCGCATGAGAGGTCCGGACGCGGGGGTGTACCGCCGGCCGCGGCCCGGATCAACCGAGCGAGGCGCTGGGCGGCGCCGCCGGATCGGCGGGGGGCTGATCGGCCGGGCGGACCGGGATGTCCAGCACGAACTTGCAGCCGTTGAACTGGCGGGCCGCGCTCGCCGGCTGGGTGCGCGGCGGGCTCTCCACCCAGACGCGCCCGCCGTGGGCCTCCGCGATGCGCCGCGCCACCGGCAGCCCCAGCCCGGAGCCCGGCAGCCGGGCGTCCTCCCCCGCCCGCGCCGCCGCGTGGTGCAGCGGCTCGAACACCCGCTCCAGCTCGGCCGCGCCGATGCCCGGGCCCTGGTCGTAGACCGTGAAGCGCAGGCGCCCCGGCTCGCGCCCGACCTCGACCAGCACCTCGGCGCCGTGCGGCGAGAACTTCACCGCGTTCGACACGAGGTTCGAGAGCGCCTGCCGGAGCTTGCGCGCGTCGGCGAGCACCGCCCCGCCGCCCGCGTGCGACACCGCCACGTGCAGCCGCGCGTCGCGGATGGCCGGCCGGTGCTCGGCCACCACCTCGTCCGCGAGCTGGTCCGGCACCACCGGCGCCTCGACGATGGGCGCGCGCCCGGCCTGCAGGCTCGCGAAGTCGGACAGGTTGTCCACGATGCGGCTGAGCCGCGCCACCGAGCCGAGCATCGACTCCACGATCCGGCGCTGCTGCGGCTGGAGCGGGCCGAGCTTGTCCGACTGGAGGATGCGCAGGTAGCCGGCGAGCGGCGTGAGCGGCGTGGACAGCTCGTGCGCGAGGTTGTGCATGAACGCGCTCTTCAGGCGGTCCACCTCGAGCAGCCGCTCGGTGGCGCGGCGCTCGCCCGCGACCGCCGACTCGAGCTGCGCCGCCAGCGTGCCCGAGAACGCGCGCAGCCCGGCCCGCTCGCCGTCCTCGCTGAGCCGCTCGCGCTTGCCGGCGAGGAACGCGCGCACCTCCTCGCCCAGCCGCGCGTCCGGCTCGCGCGAGGCGAAGCCGTCGGCGCCGGCCGCGAGCGCGAGGTCGTGGTCCTCCTGCGTCTCGCCGAGCGCCACGAACGGCACCGCCTGCAGCGACCGCTCGCGCTTCAGCCGCGCCGCTAGGGCGTGACCCTCGAGATCCGGGAGGCGCAGGTCGGCGACGATCACGTCCGGCGGGAGCGAGAGAGCGCGCGCGATCGCGTCGAGCCCGGAGCCGCTCGCGTCCACCGCGAAGCCCTCGGCCTCGAGCAGGGCTCGCGCCCGGTCGCGGCGCGGCCCGTCCTCCTCGATGAGCAGCACCCGCGGCGCCATCTCGAACCCCGCCTGAATTATAAGGCCCCGCCCCGGCCGGCCCACCACCGGCGGAGCTCGGCCTCGAGCGCGTCGGGCGTGTTCCGGGCGGGATCCTCCAGCACCCGGTCGAGCAGGTGGTGGAGCGCCTCGCCGACGTGGGGTCCCGGTCCCTGGCCGAGGAGCGCCATCACCGCGCGCCCATCCAGGGCGAGATCGCCGGCCGCGAGCGGCGGCGCCGCCGCGAGCTGCGCGTCGATGGCCGCCCGCGCGCGCCGGACCTCCTCCGCGGCCGCGGCGTGGCGCGCCGGCGGGAGCGTGCGGAGCTCCGCCGACACCAGCTCGAACACCGACGGCACGCGCTGCGGCCCGGTGCGCGCGAGCCACCGCCGGATGTCCGCCGGCGCGTCCGGCAGCGCGGCCGGGTGGCGCGCCGCCGGGCAGGCGTACGCCCGCAGCAGCGTCCCGACCTCCTCGGAGAGGCGCCGGGGGAGCCGCAGGCCGAACACGATCCTGGCCGCCTCCTCCGGGCCAACCCCGTGCAGCAGCGCCGCGAAGCGCAGCGCCGGCTCGGCGGGAGCGTGCCCGGCCACCGCGACCGCGTGGCGGTACGCGGCGAGCGGGAGCGCCGCGAGCGCCGGGACCACCACGCCGAGCAGCCCGGTGCGGCGGAGCAGCAGCAGCGCCGGGCCGGGGTGCGACGCGAGCACGAGCCGCGACAGCTCCTCGGCGACCCGCTCCACGCTCACCTTGCGGACCACCTCCAGCGCGCCCGGGATGGCGGCGCGGGTGGCGGGGTCGAGCCGGTAGCCGAGCTGCGCCGCGAAGCGGACCGCGCGCATCGCGCGGAGCCCGTCCTCGCCGAAGCGGGCGGCCGGATCGCCGACCGCCCGGATGCGCCGGCGGCTCATGTCCACGCGGCCGTCGAACGGATCGCGGAAGTCCGCCTGGAGCGGATCGTACGCCATCGCGTTCATGGTGAAGTCGCGCCGGGCCAGGTCCGCCTCGAGCTCGGCCAGGAACGTGACCGTGGCCGGACGGCGGCCGTCCACGTAGTCGCCCTCCCCGCGGAAGGTGGTGACCTCGACCTTCTCGTCGCCCACCAGCACGGTGACGGTCCCGTGGTCGATGCCGGTGGGGATGACGCGCCGGAACAGCGCCATGACCTGCTGCGGGGTGGCGGGCGTGGCGACGTCGAAGTCGGTGGCGGCGCGCGGCCGGTGCAGCAGCACGTCGCGCACGGCCCCGCCCACCAGCCACGAGCGGTGCCCCGCGGCGGCGAGCCGGCGGAGCACGTCCAGGATCGCCTCGGGGAAGCGCGCCTGCTCGAGGGCGGCAGGGGGCCGCATCAGTGCATCCGGCGCAGCTCCTCGCCGGCGCGATCGAGGAGGCGGAAGTAGAGGCGGATGAGCGCGAGGCGCGTGCCCTCGTCGAGCGTGCCCACGGCGCCGCGGGCCACCGGGAGCGGGTCGCGGCAGATGGTGAGCAGCGCCTCGCCGAGCGCGTCGGCCTCCTCGCGCGTGACCGGCTCGTCCGGCACCGCGTACGCCGCGCGGATCTGGTCGGGCTCGAAGAGCACGTGGTGCCCCCGCAGGCCCTCCTCGATGATGACCGCCAGGCGCCCGGGCGCGAGCGACGCGAGCTTCTCCTCCATCCTCACAGGCCTCCACCGTGTCCGACGAGCGAGCGGGCGCAACGTAACCCGAAACGCGGCGGGCGGGGCGAGGATCCGCGGCCGGAGGAGCGCGCGCCCGGCCGGGCGGCCGGACGCGCGATTCCGGACGATGTCGAGGGGCTGCGGCGCCGCGGCGGATCAGAGCCGCGACGGGAAGATGCCCTGCGTGCAGATGACGTAGGTGAGGCCGTTCGGGGCCGCCTGCCGGAGGTCCGGGAGCGCGAACGTCGTCCGGCCGTCGCCGCCGTAGAGGGTCCCGAGGAGCGCGAACAGCGCGGTGTTCACGTTGATCGGGAGGATCTGCCCGCGCGCCGGCGTCGCGCCCGCGACCGAGCCCGCGACCAGCCACACCTCGCCGATCGTGCACTCGCGACCGCGCCCGTCCACCGCGTAGCCGGGTTCGCCGAAGCGCGAGTCCGGCCCCGGAGGCCCCTCGGGGCCCTGCGGGCCGACAGGGCCCGGAGGTCCCTGGAGCCCGGTGAGCCCCATCGGCCCCGCGACGCCTGCGGGTCCCACCGGGCCCGCAGGCCCGATCGGCCCGGGATCCCCCTGCGGCCCCGGCGGCCCCGCCGGCCCCTGGGGCCCCTCCGGCCCCTGCAGCCCCGCCTGCCCCGCCGACCCGGCGTCGCCCGTCGAGCCCTTGCACCCTGCGAGCGCCACGACCAGCGCGGCGACCTGCCATGTCCTTCTCACGATCACGCGAACCCACCTCCTGTGGAGCCGGAGGCATACGGTGGGTCCGCGCGCTCGCTCCAGGGGCCAGGCGGGATGGGTGTCCCCGCCCGCCACGTCGGCGGGGGACAGCGGCGGCTCGCGTCGTGCCGTCGCCGTCGGCCGCGTCGTCCCGGCGTTCACGCCAGCCCGTACTTCTTCAGGCGATCGATGAGCACGGTCCGCGCCATGCCGAGCCGGCGGGCGGCCTCCGACTGGTTCCCGCCTGCGGCGGCGAGCGCCGCGGCGATGATCCGCCGCTCCAGCCCGTCGAGCTGCTCCCGGAGCGTCAGCCCCTCGACCGGAGGCGCCCGCGCCGCGTCGGGCGCGGCGTCGCGCGGCGGGCTGGCCGGCGCGGCCGGACACGCGGGGACGAACGCGTCCGGCCCGAGCACCGGCCCCTGGCCGAGCGCGACCATGCGCGCGATCGCGTTCTCGAGCTGGCGGACGTTGCCGGGCCACGCCTCGGCCTTCAGCCGCTCCACGAGCGCGGGCGAGAGCCGGACCCGGTCCACGCCGAGGCGCGCGCCGAGGTCGCGCGCGAGCGCCGCCGCGAGCCCGGGCAGGTCCTCGCGGCGCTCCCGGAGCGGCGGCACCACCAGCTCCACCACCGCGAGCCGGTAGTAGAGGTCCTCGCGGAAGCGGCCGGCCCGCACCTCCGCGGCGAGGTCGCGGTTCGTGCACGCCACCACCCGCACGTCCACGCGCTCGACGCGCCCGGCGCCCACCGGCTGGAGCTCGCCCTCCTGCAGCGCGCGGAGGAGCTTCGGCTGGAGCGCCTGCGGGAGCTCGCCGATCTCGTCGAGCACCAGCGTGCCGCCGTCCGCCGCCGAGAAGAAGCCGCGGCGGGACTCGACCGCGCCGGTGTAGGCGCCGCGCGCCGCGCCGAACAGCTCCGCCTCCGCGAGCGCCGCCGGGATCGCGGCGCAGTTGCAGCGGACCAGCGGCCCCGCGGCGCGGCGGCTCCGGGCGTGGAGCAGCGACGCGATCCGCTCCTTGCCCGTGCCGGTCTCGCCCCGGAGCAGCACGGTGACGTCCCGCGGCGCGACCCGCGCCACCTCCGCGAGGAGGCGCCGCATCGGCGCGGACTCCGCCACCAGGCCGCCCTCTTCCCCGCCGCGCGCGCGTCGCGCCTCGACGAGCGTCATGGGTCGCATCGACCGTCCCTCCGTCCGGTGCCGCGCGCCGCCGGGCCGCGCCTACCCGCCGTACATCCCCGCCGCGCGCAGCAGGCGCAGCGCCGCGAGGTCCGCCGCGAGCCCCTCGTTCACCGCGCCGAGCTCGGCGGTCGCGAGCGCCACGTTCGCGTCGGTGGCCTCGAGCGAGGTGGCCTGGCCGGCGCGGAACGCGACCTCGACGAGCCGCTGGTTCTCGCGCGCCAGCGCCACCTGCTCCTCCGCCTTGGCCCGGTTCGCGCGCGCGGACGCCAGGTCGAGCCGGGCGCGGCGCACCTCGTCGCGGGCCTGCAGCGCCAGCGAGGCGCGGGCGGCCTCCGCCTCGACCAGCCGCGCGGTCGCCTCCCGCCGGCCGGCCTCGCGGGCCCCGCCGTCGAACAGCTCCCACTGGAGCGACAGCCCCGCCGCCCAGCTCTCCTCCTTGCCGGTGAAGCCGGCGACGCTCGACCAGCGCGCCTGCCCGAACGCGCCGAGCGTGGGCAGGTACCGCGCGGTCTCCACCCGCCGCGAGGCCGTCGCGGCCTCCACGCCGGCCGCGGCGGCCCGCAGCTCCGGCCGCAGGCGCACCGCCTCGTCCTCGAGCGGTGCCAGGTCGGCGGGCAGCTCCGGCGCGGGCGGCGCCGACAGCGCGAAGTCCGTCGCCTCGCCGCGGCCGAGCAGGGCCGCCAGCGTGCTCTTCGCGCCGGCGAGCCCGTTGCGCGCGCGGACGAGGTCCTCCTCGGCGCGCGCCCGGTCGATCTGCGCGCGCAGCAGCACGATGCGCGCGGCCGTGCCCGCCTGCACCTGCACCTGGGCGTCGCGCTCGTGCAGGCTCGCCATCGAGAGCTGCCGCTCCTGCACCTGCACCGCCTGCTCCGCCGCCGCGGCCGCGTAGAACGCCTGCGCCACGCCGAAGCGCAGCTCGCGACGGGCGGCCTCCGCCCGCTCCGCGGAGGCGCGCGCGCTCGCGCCGGCCGCCTCGATGCCGAACCAGAGCTGCGGCGCGAGGATGGCCTGGGTGAGCTCGAGCTGTGCCCCGAGCTGATCCCGGGCCTGGATGGTCGCGCCCACCACCTGCGACGGCACCGCCGCGTACGTGGTCGGGGCGCCGGGCAGGCCCGCGCCCGAGGTGGGCGTGCCCAGGTCGCGGACGGCGTAGCCGACCGGCAGCTCCAGCTTCGCCTCCTCGGAGTTGCGGGTGTAGGTGGCGCCGGCCTTCACCTGCGGCAGGTAGCCGGCGCGGACGCGGGCCGACGCGGCGCGGGCCTGGTCGAGCCGCGCGCGGGCGGCGACGAGGTCGGGGCTGGCGCGCTGGGCCTCCTCGAGGGCGGCGGCGAGCGTGAGCGGCGGCTCGGCGCGGACGGCGAGCGGGATCGCGGCCAGGGCCGCGAGGACGGTGGTGCGGATCATGGGGTTCTCCGGTCGGCGGTGGGGGTTCAGGTCCCGGTGGGCCGCTCGACCTCGGGCGGCGACTCGAGCAGCTCGACGCGCCTCGGGCGCTTCAGGCGATCGAGCAGCCGGTAGAACACCGGCACCACCACCAGCGTGAGGACGGTGGAGGTCACGAGCCCGCCGATGATGGCGATCGCCATGGGCACCCGCATCTCCGCGCCGTCTCCCCGCGCCAGCGCCACCGGCACCATGCCGGCGATCATGGCGACGGTCGTCATGAGGATGGGGCGGAGGCGGATGGGGCCGGCCTCGAGCAGCGCGTCGCGCGCGGAGCGCCCGCGGGCGCGGAGCTGGTTCGCGAACTCGACCAGCAGGATGCCGTTCTTCGTCACCAGGCCCATCAGCATGATCATCCCGATGAGCGCGAAGATGGACATGAACTGCCCGGTCGCGAGCAGCGCGCCCAGCGCGCCGATCACGGCGAACGGCAGCGAGAGCATGATGGTGAACGGGTCGAGCAGGCTCCCGAACTGCGCCGCCAGGATCATGTAGACGAGCACGATCCCGAGCAGGAGCGCCTGCACGAACGCGCCCGCGGTCTTGCCCAGCTCCTTGCCCTGCCCCTCGAAGTCCGTGATGATCGCCGGCGGCAGCTCCTTCGCGGCGAACGCCGAGAGGTCCTGCATCGCCGCCCCGAGGCTGACGCCGCGCGGCAGGTCGGCGAGCAGCGTGATCTGGCGGAGCTGCTCCTGGCGGTCGATCTGCGAGAGCGTCGGCTCCTCGATCAGGTCGGCGACGTTCCTCAGCTCCACCAGCTGGCCCGCCGCGGAGCGGACGGTGAGCTCGCCGAGCCGGTCGGCGCCGCGGGCGTCGGGCGGGAGCTTCAGGCGGATGTCGTAGCTGTCGGTGCCCTGCCGGAACTGGGCGAAGTCGTCGCCGCCGAGGTAGGCGCGCACCGAGCTGCCCAGCGTCGCCGCGGGGATGCCGAGCGCGGCCGCGCGATCGCGGTCGATCCGGACGGTCACCTGCGGCTTGCCGGGCCGGTAGGTGGAGTCCACGTCGGAGAACAGCGGGCTCGCGGCCATGTGGGCGCGGACCTTCTCCGCCGCCGCGACCACCTCGGCCCAGTCCTGGCCGCGGACGTTGAGCTGCACCGGCTGCGGCCGCGATCCGCCCCCGGCCATCATCGCGACGTCCTGCACCGCCACCTGCGCGTCGGCCGGCCGGCGCAGCCCGCCGCGCAGCCAGCCCTTCAGGTCCTCCTGCGAGTAGGCGCGCTCGCCGAGCGGCACCACGGTGACGATCAGCTCGCCCTTGTGGACCTCCTCCTGCACCCCGCCGCCGGCGGTGGCGAAGACGTGCGTGACGCCGGGCACCGCCGCGAGCTGCGTGCGCAGCGCCTCCAGCTCGCGGGCGGTGCGCTCGAGCGGCGTGCCGGCCGGGAGCTCGAGGGTCACCTTCACCTCGCTCATGTCCTGCGCCGGGATGAACGTGAACTGCAGGAACCGCCCCAGGCCCACCGTCGCGAGCAGCAGCGCGACGGCGATGGCGAGCGTGGCCGCGACGTGGTCGAGCGCCCACACCAGGACGCGGCGGTAGAAGCGCTCCACCGCCGAGAGGGCCCGCTCGATGGCCCGCGAGACCGGCCCGGGCTCGCCGTGCGCGCGGAGCACGTACGCCGAGGCCATGGGGGTGAGCGTCATCGACACGAGGTAGGAGATGGCCACCGCCACCGCGACGGTCATGCCGAAGGCCGAGAAGAACCGGCCGACGATCCCCTCCATGAACGCCACCGGGACGAACACGGCCAGGATGGCGAGCGTGACCGCGAGCACCGCCAGCGCGATCTCCTTGGTGCCGGCGTGCGCGGCCTTCGCCGGCGGCGCGCCCTCCTCGGCGTGGCGGCTGACGTTCTCGATGACCACGATGGCGTCGTCGATGAGCAGGCCGATCGAGAGCGTCAGCGCCAGCATGGTGATGACGTTGAACGTGTAGCCGAGCACGTGCATCGCCGCGAACGTGCCGATGACCGAGGTCGGCAGGGCCATCGCCGCCACCACCGTGGTCCGCCAGGTCCGCAGGAACACGAGCACGATGGCCACGGCGAGCAGGCCGCCGAGGACGAGGTCCTCCTTCACGCCGTCGATGGACGAGCGGATGAACTTCGCGTTGTCGCGGACCACCCGGAGCTGCGCGCCGCCGGGCAGCAGCTTCTCCAGCCCGGACAGGCTGGAGGTCACCCGCTCGGCGACCTCGACCGTGTTCGCGCCGGATTGCTTCTTCACCACCAGCGCCACCGCCGGCCGGCCGTCGTCCGCCGCGGACGAGCGCGCCTCGGCCGGGCCGTCCACCACGTCGGCGACGTCGCGGAGGCGCACCGGGGCCCCGCCCGGCGTGGCGACGACGACGTCGCGCAGCTCGTCCACGGTGCGCGCCTCGCCGCTCACCTTCACCACCACCTCGGCGCGCGGGTCCTCGGCGCGGCCGGCCGGGACGTCCACGCTGCCGCCGCGCACCGCCTGGGCCACCTCCGACGCCGCCACTCCGAACGTCCGGAGCCGGGCCGGATCGACGACGATCCGGATCTCGCGCTCGCGCCCGCCCACCACCTCCACCGAGCCGACCCCGCCCTGCCGCTGGAGCGCCGGCTTCAGCACGTCCTCCGCCAGCCGGGTGAGCTCCTCGGGCGGCACCGGGCCGGACAGCGCCAGCGTGAGGATGGGGGCGGCGCCGACGTCCAGCTTCTCGACGATCGGCTGCTCGGCGTCCCCCGGGAGCTTCGAGAGCGTCGCCTGGACGCGGTCGCGGACGTCCTGCGCGGCGACGTCCACCGCGGTCTCGAGCGAGAACTGGAGCACGACCTGCGAGACCGACTCGACGTTCACCGAGCGCATGCTCTCGAGGCCGGCGAGGCCGTTCAGCGCCTCCTCCAGCGGATCGCTGACGTCGCGCTCGATCGACTCCGGGTCGGCGCCGGGGAGGACGGTGGTGACGGTGACCACCGGCACGTCCACGTCCGGGAGCTGGTCCACCCCGATCTTCGGGTAGGCGTTCAGGCCGAACACCACCACCGCGAGCACCAGCATCGCGGTGAAGACCGGCCGGGTGATGAAGGTCTTGATCACGTCCATGGCTCGCTCCCGCTACTGCGCGACCGCGACGCGCGCGCCGTCGGTCAGCCCGGCCACGCCCTCGACCACCACCGCGTCGCCCTCCGCCACGCCGGCGCGCACGCGCGTCCACTGCGGCGTCACCGCCTCGGCCTGCACCTCTCGGCGCCGCGCCACGCCGCCCTCCGCCACCCACACGAACCGGCGCGCGCCCTCGCGCACCACCGCCTGCGCCGGCACGAACGGCCCCTGCGCCGCGGACGAGCCGCCCAGGTCCACCTCGGCGAGCCCGCCGGAGCGGAGCGCGCCGGCGCTCGCGCCCGCCGCCGCGCGCACGTCGGCGAGGACCTCCACCGCGCGCGTCTGCGGATCCACTGTGGCGCCCACGCTCGTCACCTTCGCCTCGAACGGCGCGCCGCCCGGGATGCTCCGGCCCCGCAGCACCGCGCCCGGCTTCAGCGGATCGACCAGGCCCTCGGGCACCGCCAGGCGCACCTCCAGCGCCTCCGCCGCCACCACGGTCGCGACCGGGGTCGGCGGCATGGTCACGAGGTAGTCGCCCACGTTCCTCGGGCGGGCGGTGATCACGCCGTCGAACGGCGCCCGGACCACGAGGTCGCGCAGGTTCTGCTCGAGCAGCCGCACCTGCGCCTCGGCCTGCTCGAGCGAGGCCTCCGCCTGCTGCGCGCCCGCGCGCGCCTTGTCGAGGACCGCGGGGGCCGCGGCGTCCGCCCGGGCGAGCTGCTCGGTGCGCGCGAGGTCGGCGCGGGCGTTGTCGCGGACCGCGAGCGCCATCTTGCGCGCGGCGCGGGCCTGGTCGAGCTGGATGGCGATCGTGGCCGGGTCGAGCTCGACGATGGGGTCGCCCTTGCGGACGCGGTCGCCCACCTGCGCGCGGACGCGGAGGATGCTCCCGGCCACCTTGGCCGAGACCGTCGCCTGCAGCTTCGCGCGCAGCTCGCCGGTGGCGCGCGCCGTCTCGCCCTCCAGGCGCTCGCGGGGGCGCTCGGCGCGCACCGCCAGGGCGGGTCGCTCGGCGCTCGCGCCGGGCAGCGCCGCGGCGTCGCCGCGCGAGCAGCCGAGCACCGCGGCGAGGGCCAGCGTGGGAACGGTCAGGAGGAAGCGCGGGGACTGGGTCATTCGTGGCCTCGGGGGCCGGGCCGATCAGGCCCGACGCGTTAACGCAACTAGAAGTGCCGTTAACCTGCTCGCGTCGCGCGTTAAACGCAACTGGAAAGTTGCGTTAGCCTATAACTAACTGAATTTATTTATTATCTACTGCTCGACTGAGGCGCCGATGGCTCCCGTTTGTTGCCCGCCTAACGCAACCCTGTTACAGATCCGACGCCATGGACCGCGCCCCCCCGTCTCCCGCCAGCGAGCCGCGCCGCCGGACCGGCGGCCGGAGCGCACGCGTCGTGAACGACGTCCTCGACGCGACGCTCGACCTGCTCGCGCGCGTCGGCTACGCCCGGCTGACCTTCGACGCGGTCGCCGAGCGCGCCGGCGTCTCGAAGACCACGGTCTACCGTCGCTGGCCCAGCAAGCCCGACCTGGTCCGCCCCGCGCTGCTGCGGCTCGTGGACGTGTTCCCGAAGGCGCGCGACACCGGCACGCTCCGCGGCGACCTGGTCGAGCTCGCGCGCGTCCGGCTCCTCGACGACACGCGACAGCGCGCCCGCGCCATCGCGCTCATGCGCGCGAACGTCGGCGTCCTCGACGACGCGGAGCTCCAGGCGCTCGGGCGCCTCGTCACGGAGCGCGCCAACCAGCCGATCGTGGCCGCGGTGGAGCGGGGCATCGCCCGCGGCGAGCTCCCGCCCGGGACCGACCCGGCGCTCGTCATCGAGCCGATCTACGCCACGCTCCAGTTCCACGTGTTCCTGCGGAGCGAGGAGCCGAGCCTCGCCTACGTCGAGCAGCTCGTGGACCTGGTGCTGGCCGGCGCCCGCGCCGGGGCGGCCGTGCGCCGGACCGGCGCCTGAGCGGCGCGGCGGCGCGTCCCCGCGCGGCGCCCTTCAGCGGGCTCGCCCCTGGGCGAGGCCCCCGTCGTCGCCCGGGGCGCGCCGCGGCAGCCGCACCCGCACCGTCGTCCCGCTGGACCGGGTCGAGGTGATCTCGATGGTGCCCCCGTGGGCGCGCACGATCTCGCGGCAGATGAACAGGCCCAGCCCGATGCCGCCCTGCCGCGACCGCTCGTCGGTCCACTGCGATAGGCCGTCGAACACGTGCGGGAGCCGCTCGGCCGGGATCGGGACCCCGCGGTTGTGCACCTCCAGGACGGCGGCCTCCCCGTCGGCGTGCACGCGGGCCACGACCGGCGTCCCCTGCCCGCCGTACTTGGCCGCGTTCGACAGCAGGTTCCCCGCGAGCTGGACGATGCGGTCGTCGTCCCACTCGCCCCGGACCTCCGGGTCGCCACGGCACTCGATGATCGCGTCCGGATAGGCGATGCGGGCGTCCTCGGCCGCCGCCTCGACGAGCCGGAACAGGTCGGCGCCGTGCCGCGGCTTCACCGAGAGCCCCCGGCCGCCGGTGATGCACGTGTAGTCGAGCAGGTCGCGGGCCAGCGCCTCGATGCGGTGCGCGGCGCGCTCGATCCGCCCCACGGTGCACGCCTCCCGCGGTCCCAGATCCGCGGCGCGCAGCAGCCGGGCCGACGTCGCGATCACGGCGAGCGGGTTGCGGAGGTCGTGCCCGACGATGCCGACCAGCAGCCGCTGCAGGTTCGCGGCGCGCTTCTCCTCGGTGACCTCGGCGACCACCACGGCGAGGCCGGTCACGCGCCCGTTCGCGACCACCGGGAACCAGTCCTCCCGCCAGCACCGCATGCTCCCCGGGGCCGCGGGCGTCTCGCCGGAGAACTCGTAGCCGAGGACCGGCGTCGCGGTCTCGATCACCCGGCGCCACATGGCCTCCATGTCGTCCAGCGGGAGCGACGGGAACAGCTCGCGCGGCGTCCGGCCGACGTGGGCCTCCGCGGGGAGCCCGTTCAGCGCCGCAAGGGTCGGGTTCACGCGCACGAAGCGGAAGTCCGTGTCGAGCATCCCGATGCCGACGGGCGCGTTCTCGAACAGCGCCTGCAGGAGGACGTGCGACTCCAGCGCCCGCTGGATGGCGCCGCGCTCGGCGACGCGGCGATCGGGTTCGGATGGCGGAGCGTACAAGGCGGGCCTCCCGGGGGTGCCGCCATCCTGCGACGCGCGCGCCCTCGCGCCCAGCCTCGTCGGCGGGGACGGGCGCGCGGACGAGCCCCGGTCTGCAGCGGCGTGCGTGCCCGCGGCGAGTCGCCGGCCGGGCGGGCTCGGGCCTAGGCGAGGAGCTTCTCGATCACGTCCAGATCGGCCGGCTTCGCGAGGTGCGCGTCGAACCCGGCGTCCAAGGCCCGCTTCACGTCCTCGGGCTGCGCGTAGCCGGACACCGCGACGAGCTGGACCCCGCTCAGGCCCGCCGCCCGGATCGCCTCCGCGACCGCGTAGCCGCTCATGCCCGGCAGCCCCAGGTCGCAGAGGACGACGTCCGGCGGGCGGGCGCGCGCCTTCTCCACCGCCGCCGGCCCGTCGTACGCGATCTCCGCGCGGTGGCCGAGCATCGCGACGATCTCCGCGAGCGACTCCGCCGCGTCGGCGTTGTCGTCCACCACCAGGACGCGGCGGCCGCTCCTCCGTCCCTCCGCCGGCGCGCACGCCTCCGGGCCCGGGGGCCGAGGCCGGGCGAGCGGGAGGCGCACCACGAACTCGGCGCCCCGCCCCTGGCCCTCGCTCGCCACCGAGGCCGAGCCGCCGTGCAGCTCCGATCCCCCTCACGAGCGCCAGCCCGAGCCCGAGCCCGCCCTCGGTGCGCGCCAGCGTCCGCTCGCCCTGCACGAACGCGTTGAAGATCTCGCCCTGGATGGCGGGGTCGATCCCCGCCCCGGTGTCCCGCACCGCGATGCTGGCGTGCCCCTCGTGCACCGACAGCGAGACGCCCACCTCGTCGCCGCGCCGGGTGAACTTCGCGGCGTTCGTGAGCAGGTTGCCGACCACCTGCGTGATCCGGGTGGCGTCCACGTCCGCCCAGATCGGCGCGTCGGGCACCCAGGTCCGGAACGAGACCCCGCGGTCGTCGAGGGGGAGGCGGAAGTCGTCCGCCGCCCGCATCACCACCTCGCGCAGGTCCACGCTGGACCTGCGCAGCTCGATCTTGCCGCGCGAGATGCGCGTCACGTCGAGCAGGTCGTCCACCAGCCGCGTCAGGTGCTCGGTCTGGCGCTCGATCACGTGCTGCGCGCGGATCGCCGGGCCGGTGCCGGGCGCCGCGTGGCGCAGGATGTAGCTCGAGTTCCGGATGGGCGCGAGCGGGTTGCGCAGCTCGTGGCCGAGCATGCCGAGGAACTCGTCCTTCCGCCGGTCGGCGTCCATCAGCTTCGCGTTCGCCTCGCGGAGCTCCTGCTCGGCGCGCCGGCGGGCCTCGATGTCCATGGCCGCCCCGATGAACCGCACCACCCGCCCGCCCTCCACCACCGGCGCGAGGCGGGAGAGGAACCAGCGGTACGTCCCGTCCGCGGCGCGGTAGCGGAGCTCCGCGTCCTGCGGCTCGAGGCGCCTCAGCGCGAGCAGGCGGCACTCGAGCGCCGCCGCCACGTCGTCGGGGTGGAGGACGCCCTCCCAGCCCGCCCGGGCGCTCGCCGCCGCGTCCAGGCCCGAGAACGCGGTCCAGGCGCGGTTGACGTGCTCGACCGCGCCGTCGGGCGCGAGGACGCAGACGATCTGCGGCATCGCCTCCGCGAGCAGCCGGAAGCGCTCCTCGCTGGCGCGGAGGGCCGCCTGCTGCTCCTTGAGACCGGTGACGTCCCGCCAGGCGACGATCCCGCCGACCAGCGCCCCCGCGGCGTCCCGGATCGGCTCGGCGTTGCACGCGACCGAGAGGCGGGTCCCGTCCGGGCGCTTCACGATCAGCTCGGCCCCGCGCACCGACTCGGCGCCGCGCCGCGCGCCAGAGCGGCAGGTCCTCCACCGCGGCCGGCGTCCGGCCGTCCGGGAGGTAGTGCTCCAGCCTCGCGAGCCACTGCTCCATCGAGAGGCCGACGCAGTCCTTCCAGCTCCCGAGCAGGAGCTCCTCCCCGTACTTGCTGTTCGCGACCGTGACCACGTCGGGCCCGGTGGCGATGGTGATGCCCTCCGGGACGCACGCCAGGAGCGTGTCCACCACCTCGGTGCAGGCGGCGCAGCCCGGCGGCCGCTCGCCCCAGCCCGGCCGCACCTCGCGCGCCGTGACGAGCAGCCCCGTCCCACCCTCCATCGCCACCGGCGCGAGGCTGCCCTCCCACCAGGTCTCGCGGCCGTTCACGATCTGTGCGTGTCGCGGCACCTCGACGCGGTGCCCGGCGCGGGCGCGCGCGTGCATCGCGAGCGCCATGTCCCGGGTCCCGGGGAACAGCTCGACGATGTCCTCGCCGAGCACGCGGTCGGCGGTGAACCCGGTCGATCGCAGCCACGCCGCGTTCGCGCGCACCACCGTCCCGTCCGGCGCGATCAGGCACAGCCCGACGCCTGCCTCCTCGAACAGCACGTCCGTCAGCGATGCGGAAGCAGCCGTCTCCTGCGTGGCCATCGAGTACGCCCCCGGTACCGGCACGATCCTGAGCTCCGGAAACGCGGGCCCGATCAGGGTGTATTCCGCGGCGCGCCCGGAACCGGCCCGCGGTCGGACGCGGCTCCGGCGATGGGGGCAGAAGGCGGGGCGCCGAGTTCGCGGGCGAAGGGCGGCGCCCGGTCGATCGCGGTGGGATCGACGGCACAGCGCGCGATGCGTTGAAGTGGCCCCGGCGGGACTCGAAACCGCTGGACGCAGATCACTCAAGCGGCTGACGGCGCACGCCAATTCGCTCGAAAGCCCTGCGGCCCAGCGGTTCCGCCACGAGACGCGACTCCTCGCGAGTCAACAGCCGTCCACCGTTCTCTACCTACCGCGGGGAGACGTGGGGGAGACGGGAGGGGACGACAAGTCCCGACGGGGCACCGTGGTACTGTGCCGATATGGACGCGTTGTTAACCTCCTTCGGCGAGTGGCCGATGTTCGCGCGGGTCGGCTTCTGCGCTGGCGCGTTCGCCATGTTGGTGTCCGCCGCGTACGGCCTCTCGCACCGATCGGGTCATGCTGACTCGCGTGAACCTGGGGGCAACGGGGCTGGCGCGCTCGCTCAGCAGTCGGCAGCCGTTGAACAGCGCAGCCAGGGATCGAACAGCCCGAATTACAGCGTCAGCACCATCGTCAACGGCCCGGTCACGATCAACGCCCCGCCGCCGACGTCTCCACCACCCAGGCCCGGCGTGAGGGTGGAGGATCGGATCGGCGTCTCCAAGGAGGACGGCACGGAATGGGAGGAAGTGACGTTCTGGAACCCCGGCGACAAAACGACGCCAGTGTTCGACATCCTGATCCTCGACGCGAGCCGGAACGTGATCGCCAGCTTCAAGCCGCCCAATGCCAACCGGATCGAGCCTCCGCTGCCGGCGAATATCGAAGCGGGCGGCGTCAGCCACTTCAAGATCAAGCTCACGCCCAACGAAGCCCAGAACGCGCGCTGGTTCCAGTACAAGAGCGAGCCCGGACTGTCTGATCCCGCGCCTTGGGCTGAGCGGAGGCGGTACATCTACCTCAGCGCGAAGGCTGAGGCCCGCACGACGCCAGCCGCCACGTTGACGGTTCAGAAGTTGAAGGTCACGCAGGAGTTCCGGCAGTTCAAGGGTGGCGTGGTTACGAAGGGGATCACGTTCACGAACGACACCGACGCCGCCGTGGCCGTTCTCGATCTCCGCGTCCTCGATGCCGGGGGCGCGGAGATCGTCAACTTCCGCAGCCCGCAGGGGCGTATCACTCCCCAGTTGCCGCTGAACATCGAGCCGCACCGCGCGTTCCCGATCATGGTGGAACTGACGCAGGAGCAGACCGGGCGTGGCGAGTGGCTGGAGTGGGAGGAAGCTGGAGGCGACAAGCCGCGCGCGAAGTGGACGCACCGCGAGGTGTCCGTCGAAGCACAGTCGGTGAGCACCACGCCTTACGCGAATTCCGCGAACGTGGGTGCGCCTCCGCCCAGTGGTGCGCGTGACCCGAAGCAAGCTGAGGGCGAGCGGAAGTAGCGCCACTCACGCCGCACCAAACGGCGGTATTGCGTCGTGAGTCCGGCGACGGGCTCGCGGACATCCTGTCGAGGTGGGCCCCTGCGGAGAAAGCCGGCGGGGGGGGAGACACGCGCGCCACCGTCGCGTGGGCCCCCGTCAGCTTGAAGCCAGGGCGGGGCGCGCTTCGCGGCGGGCGCGAGGGCGCCGTGGTGGTCGCACGCTCGCTCCTATTCGCACCGCGCGAGCCGATACCTTCTCATAGATGGCCCCGCCTTAGGGGGGCGCGGCCGCAGCGCGAGCGTCGGTGTCATACCCATCGTCTAGAACTATCCTCCGCGCGCGCGGTCGCGCCTGGAGGTTTCATGGCAGCGCAGAAGAGGCCGGGCTTCCGGCTGAAGGGCCTGGAGGTCCACGTCAAGATCGGCGAGTTGGAGATCGACGCCCATGGCGACGACGCGGCGGGGCTGCCGCAACTCCGGGGGATCGTCGCCGACCAGGTCGCGAAGGCGATCCGGCCCGTCACTCAGGGCGTCGTGCAGGGCCTGCTCCCCGGCGTCGATGTCACGCCGGCGGCGCCCGTGCCCACGCCCGCCTCAGCGACGACGGTGGACGTCGAGAAGCGTCGACGCTCGCCGCGCCCTCGCGCGGCGAACTCGCCCGCGGACGGCAGCGCGCTCTCCTGGAAGCCGAACAGCAACCCCAGCCTCGGGTGGTCGAACGGGAAGAAGGCGCTGTGGCTCATCTACTTCCACTCAAAGGAGAACGGTGGGACGGAGAGCGCGCCGAAGGGGCTGACAATCCCGGTCGTGGTTGCGACCTACAACAAGCACTTCCCGCATGCAAAGCCGATCAAGAGCTCGCACGTTTACCGGGATCTCAACAAATACGCCGCCGCGAACCCCGCGCTGGTCACGCCTGATCGGAACGTGAACCCGCCCGTGTGGTACGTGACGCCGGCGGGCGTCGCTGTCGTCGAGGAGATGCTCAAGGCCGCGGGGGCCTCAGCGACGTCGGCGGCCTGAGCAGCGCGTGGGACTCCCCGATCGTCAGGCGCTCGTCGCCAGGCTCTGCCCTCCCCTGGACCCGACGGTCGTCGGCCAGTTGGTCGAGCAGTTCGTCGAGATGGAGCGGAGGTATATCCAGCGCGACTGGAAGCCAGCGGAGTTGGACGGCGGCATGTTCTGCGAGGCGCTCGCGCGCTGCCTCTACCACCATGACTCGGGCAACCTCAGCCCCGACCGCGAATTCGGCGCGTGCCTGAAGTACCTTGAGAACGATCAGGTCCCGCACGCGATCCAGCCGAGGAGCGATGCCCTCCACCTCGCGCGCATCCTGCGCTCCATCTACAAGTTCCGCTCGGATCGGGGCGTCGCCCACCTGTCCTCGACCTACGACGCGAACCATATGGACTCGCGACTCATCGCCGAGACGGTCCGGTGGGCGATGAACGAGGCGCTCCGGATCTTCGCCGCGAACGGTCGTGACGAGCAGGAGCGCGAGGAGATCGCCCGCACGGTCCGCGAGTTGCTCCGGTTCGAGGTCCCCTGCATCGCGAAGTACGGCCACACGCTCCTGATCCAGCGGACGGACCTGACCGCCGAGGAGGAGGTGCTCGTCCTGCTGCACTACGGCGGGGAGGAGGGCGTTCAGCGTCGCGAGATCAGCCGCACGCTCTCGTTCTACGGCCCGTCCACGATCAGCGGCGTACTGACGAAGCTCCGCGGGCTCCGGCAAGCCGTGGCGCTCCCCGGCGAGCGGTGGTGCCTGACCGACCTCGGGGCGAAGCGGGTGCGCGAGCAGCTCGCGGACAGGTTGCTGGCGATGTAGGCAACCGCAACGGTCCGCGCGGACCTCGAAGATCGGGCGGGGGTCAGTACCCGCTCGCCAAACCCAGCACGAGATCCTGGAGCGCCTCATCGAAAGAACGGTACGGGCCGACAGAGTCGTTGTTGATCCACTCGGGGTTCGGGGTAGCGGCGCTGAAGTACCAGCCTGGCTCGCGCACGAGAGCATCGTCGCGCTTAGCCTCTGCGCCACTGACGTACCAGAACTTCCAGTTCCGTCGCCCGACCTTGACCACCTCTGGCGCGAGACTGACTCGAGGGGCCTCCTCGAGTGGCTCACCGACGCGTGGTGCGGAGCACGTCCACACGTCGAGCGGGACGCTGCCGCGCCTCACTGTGCGGCTCTTCGTGCACGTTGCATCGGCTACGGGGCGCGAGACCTTCGCGACACGGCGGGGCTGCTTCGGGCGGCTCGGCATGATCGGCTCCATCGGTCGGGCGTTGCCACCAGTGCGGCTGCGCCGCCGGTTGGCCGGGAGGTCGTCGGGCCACGTCCCTCGCTCCCATCGAGATGGTGCGGCTACTCTACCAGTGCTGCGGACGAGGGTGGGACTTTTGCGCTGCCGGGTGCGAGCAGGCGACCACGCGCCGTGCTCGGCTATGGGCTGCGGGTTCCCGGTCGAGGTGGGCCCCTTCGCGATCAGCCGGGGGGCGGGTCGCCCGCACCTGCGCGGCGGAAGTGGAGCGCATCCGCGACGCTGCTACGCTGCGCGTCGGCACCACGCGCACTTCGGGGGCGGGCATGACGGTCAGCAGCCAGTGGCACGGCGACGAGGATCCGATTGACCTCGTCGTGCACGAAGTCGGCGGACAATGGATTCTCGCCTCATGGAGCGACGACCTCGGCGCGTGGCTTCACCTGCTGGACGACAACGTTCAGCACCCAGAGGCGACGCTGGAGGCACTCGCCGCAGATCCGCGCGTCAAGAAGTACGCGACGGCGCGAGATGCCGAGGACGCTGCGGCGCAGATTCTCGGGTGGGACACCGAGTAGATCCCGCGTCGGCGATCACGCGGCCGACCGCGCCGCCCACACGGTACAGCCGAGCGCGTCCGAGATCTCGCGCCACGACTTCCCCGCCGCGCGGAGACGCGCGACCTCGGCACTGTCAGGCCGCGGCACCTGTGGGCGCCCGATCTGCTTCCCGACCTGCCGCGCCTTCACCATCCCGAGCCGCGTCCGCTCTCTGATCAGGTCGCGCTCAAACTCTGCGACCGAGGCCAGCACGCCGAGGATCAGGCGGCTCATGGCGTCGCCGCCAGGTCGAATGTCGATGCCCTGCGTGGTCGCGATGAAGCGGACGCCCGCCGCGTCGAGGTCGCGGATGTTCGCGAGGACGTCGAGGGCGCTGCGGCCGAAGCGATCGAGCTTCCACACAAGCACGGTGTCGAGCTTCCCGCGTCGCGCCGCGTCCATGAGCCTCTGGAGGCCCGGCCGGTCGTTCCTGGCCCCACTGCCCGTCTCCTCGATGTCGAGGACCAGCTCGGCGCCGAGGCGACCAGCGGCCGCGCGCAGCTCGTCACGCGCGAGCGCCGGGTTCTGGTCGAGCGTCGAGACGCGGTGGTAGACGGCGGCGCGGAGCGGGCGGGCGGTGTTCATGCCCGGTAGCTTGCGAGAAGGGACCCCTTCTCTCTAGCCCATGGCCATGGGGCCAACCCCGCGAACCGAGGCGCCTCGCGACGCGCGGCCGCGGGGTCCCCTTCTCGCAGTCCTCTGCTCGCGGGCTGCCAGATGGCGACAGGCCTTCGTCACGCCTTCCGCACCTCCACGATGAGCTGCTCGCCGCCGGGCGCGCTCACCTCGACGGCCTTCATGGCCGGGTAGAGGTACGGCGCAAGCGCCTTCGCGGCGTCCAGCTTCAGCTTCGGGTCGGTCGCGGCGGCCATGATCCTCGCCAGTTCCTCCAGCGGGTCGCCGTGCTTCTCGATAATGCGCCGAGCAGTCTGCTCACGGCGGTAGGTGGCGGCCTGCCCCGGTCTTCCGGGACCCCGGGCCCCGCTGCGCGCCGCTGCACGCGCGGCGTCGCCGACGGTCTGCGTGTGGTCCTTTTTCACTGCTTCCACTCCTCCTGCGCGGGGTTCCGCGCGTCGTTCGTTTATCGCCGCAACGCGCCAGGGCTGTCAGAGGGCCCGGTGCGAGCTGGCGACCACATGAGGGCGCGTCGAGAGCCCTACGGCGCGGCTCGAGGTCGCGGATACGGGCCATCCAGATGCCTCAGGCGTGCTGAACCGCGTCCCCGCGCCGGCCGCGAGGATCCGGTCGCGAAGGTCCGGGGGAAGCTCCGCCCAGCGGCGGCGGGCATCCTCGCTGCGACGCTCGCGCGGCAGCAGGACGAGGCGAGGGTCGATGCCGGTCGCGAGCGCGATCAGCTCTCTCGTCGCCCGGGTGGCGCTGCACGTCGGCTCGCCGGGGAGCGCGACGCGGTGCCCGCCACGCAGTGCGGAGGCGGGGTCGAGCGGGCAGTCGTTGCAGTTGCAGGTGTCGAAGCTGGGGCACTGCCGGTACGGCATGGGGCTCTCCTGGGTTGGTGGGGTAGTGGCGCGGCGATGCGGAGGCCGCTGGCGTGCGGCGCTCCGGACACGACGGCTGCTCTGGACGCAAGGCGCACCACGCCCTTGCATCCACGGTCCGGGGTGGGGGCACCGATCTGCTCTGGGCTACTGGCTCCAACGCGTCTCGACGTGAAGCCGTTACGCTGAACGCGCTACGTCTAGAGCTACGGGTTGCCGGACTCTCCCTCGCGAGCAGCTCTCACTAGTACGGGATGCCCACTTTTCGGCCCGCCAACCCCCTGATCTCTCGCGCCTTCCGGCACGCACTCTAAGTCCGGGAAGCAAGACCGTGCGCTTTTCTTCCAGAATCGCCGTCGACGGGCAGCCTCTCCGCGCTGTCGCGGGTGCATGCTAGCGTGCCGACCTCGATGGAGACGGGAATGCAGAGCCGCCCCCGTGGGCGCTCCAGTACCACCGCCGAGCGGTACGTGCGTCGGTTGGATCTGGAGGACATCGGCGCCCTCCCGACGGATCTCGCCCCATGGCAGATCGCCGCGATCCGCGAGGGTCGACGCCGTCTAGCGGAGGCCGCCACCGAGTACGAGCAGACGCCCCGTATGCTTCGCGAGGCTGACAGTGGCATGCCCGCTGGTCGCGTCCTGGTGGCTAGTGGCCGCGTCCACACGCTCTACAAGGCTGGCGGTGGCTTCATCCAGATCCTCATCCCCGGTCCCCCCACGGCGACGTGCGAGGAGGCTGGGTGCTGTGACCCGCGGAAGACGATCTCCGCGGGACGGGAGTAGCCACACCTCTCCGCGAGCGCGGGTCGAGACCCGCCACGCTGCGGCGTCGCACAAGTCGCACGGCTCACGGCAGGGAACGCAGGGCCCGTCGCCCAGTCTCGGGCGGGCACGTCAGCGGCGCGCTTCACGGCGCAGCCCGCGTGCCCCTGGCGTGCCGTCCATCCCGAGGCTGGCCGAAATGACGATGCACCGTGCCTGTTGCTGAACCCCGCGCCCGCGCCCTGGATCGCCGCCGCGCTGCCGCCTACCTCGCGGCGATGGGCCCCGCCGTGCAGGGCCAGGGCGGCGACCATCACACCTTCCGCGCTGCCGCGGCGCTCGTCGTGGACTTCGCACTCCCCGAGGCCGACGCGCTCGACCTCATGCGCGAGTGGAACGCGACCTGCCAGCCGCCCTGGCCCGAGCGCGACCTCGTCAAGAAGCTCCGCAGCGCGGCGAGGTCGGGGAAGCATGGGCGTGGCAGCCTCCTGGAGGCCCCGAGTCAGCGCCCCACGTTCGACACGGCAGACGAGGCGCTCGATCGGCTCATCGCCGCGGTGCAGGACCGTGCGCCGGCCGACGTCATCGGCTGGCTGACGTGGGAGCTAGTCACTACCGCCCGCTGGTTGACCGTGGCGAAGAAGGGGAGCCCGCGCCCAGCGCTCATCCCGAAGAAGGACCGCGCGGCGGCAATCCTCCTCGCGGTTGGCGCGTACCTCGATCTAGATGACCCGCCGCAGGGGCCTGAGCGCCTCGCCTGGATCATGGAGCAGGCCGCGCGCGAGCACTTCGCCTGCGTTCCGTCCGCCACCGCAAAGCGAGAGGAGATGCTGTACGAGACCGAGGCGATCGACGCGATGCAGGCGTGGAAGCGTGGAAGGGGCGGCGTTCGCCACGCCCCTCGCATCCTGCCGTTCGCGCCCGGGCGGCCGCTGGACCCGGAGACGCTCGTTGCGCACGAGCAGGAGGCGGCCTGCTTCCGCGCTTCACTGAGCCCGTTAGAACGCGAGGTGTTCGACGGCTACGGCGAGGACGACGCGCTGCTGGCGGAGCGCGCGGAGACAACCGCGAAGACGGTGAAGTCCACACGGTTCCGCATCCGCAAGAAGGCGAGTGCGTGGGGTGCGGGTGAGCAGAACGAGGGGAGGGCGGCGTGAGCGCGGCCGAGAAGCTCTTGCCGGTGGCCCTGAGCATGGCGAACGAGCCGATGCGCACGCCCGAGTGGATGACTGCCGCGGAGGCGGCAAGCTACCTGCGCCTGCCTTCCGTGAAGGCGCTCTACACCCGGGTCGCGCGAGGCCAGGTCAAGGCGCTGCGGCTCGGGCGCCGGATGCGGTTCCGGCGCCGCGACCTCGACGCGCTCATGCGCCCGTAGCCGAGGAGGACCGTGCCCATGTACGCTGCTTCGCGGTGTGCGCCGTCAGCGGGAGACTGCTGATGGTGACGATCAGGAAGTGGAAGAAGAACGGGAAGGAAGGTTGGGAGGTGGACATTCGCGTGACCATGCCGGACGGGACCCGCATGCGCGAGCGCGTGAAGTCTCCGGTCACGTCGAAGTCGGGCACGCTCAAGTGGGCGCAGGCGCGGGAAACTGAAATCCTCGTCCGCGGGCCAGCGCGCAAGGAGGAGGAGCCCGAGGCCAAGGAGGTGCCGACGCTCGCGCAGTTCTGGCCCGACTTCGTGGAGGGCTACGTCAACGCGAACCGCGGGAAGTTCTCTGCGCAGCGGGCGAGGGAGTCGATCTTCAAGCATCACCTCGCCCCCTGGCACGACCTGCCGCTGTCCGCCATCACCGACGAGGAGGTGCAGAAGCTCAAGGGGCGACTGGCCAACAGGTCGGCCAAGACCACGAACAACGTGCTCGTGTGCCTGTCGGTCATCCTCAAGACCGCGGTGGAGTGGAAGCGGCTCCCAGCCCTACCCTGCCGTATCCGGCTGGTGAAGGTGCCCAAGAACGTGAAGCCGGACTTCTACGACGAGGGCCAGCTCGCCCAACTCGTGGCGGCTGCGTCGGAGAACACGGGCGACCTCGTCACGGTGCTTCTCGGTGCTGACGCCGGGCTGCGTCGCGGCGAGACCATCGGCCTGGAGTGGCCGGACATCGACTTCCAGGCCGGGACGCTGACGGTGCGGCGGGCGGTGTACCGGGGCGTCGTCGGGACGACGAAGGGCAACGCCGAGCGCGTCGTCCCGCTGACCGAGCGGCTGCGCGACGCGCTACTGGCGCACCGCCATCTCGCCGGCCGGCGCGTCCTCACGGGCGCGACGGACGAGTCCATCCGGTCGGTGATGGAGCGGCTGAGCCGACACGCGGGCCTGCCGGCGGGAACGAGGATGAAGCGGGGCAAGGAGGTGCCGCGCTGGGCCGGGCTGTACCACAAGCTGCGTCACACCTTCTGCACGCGGCTCGCCATGGCTGGGGTGCCGCCCAGGACGATTCAGGCGCTCGCCGGTCACGTCTCCATCGAGACGACCATGCGGTACATGCACGTCAGCGCGCGGGCGCCTGTGGAGGCCATCCGGGCGCTCGACGCAGCCCGGGGAGACGTGGGGGAGACGGGCACTGCCTCAGAGAAAATCGTGAAGCAGATCGCGCAGTAAAGTAGTGGCCCCGGCGGGACTCGAACCCACGGCCTACGGTTTAGGAAACCGCCGCTCTATCCAGCTGAGCTACGGGGCCGGCCTTGCGAAGGCCTGGGCTTACCACAACCCCGGCGCCAGCGGCGAGCGGGACGCCAGGCCGACGGCGAGGGACCGGGCCCGGACGGCCCCACGCACCGTCACTACCCCTCCCCGCCCACCACCACCGTCCACGGCCGGACGCGCCACGACGTGACCAGGCCGTTCCGCACGTACGGGTCGGCGCGCGCGAACGCCTCGACCTCCTCGGCGCTCGCGGCCTTGAACACGAGGAGCGCGCCGTCGGGCGGATCGAACGCGCCGGCGAGGAGGAGCCGTCCCTCCTGCCGGGCCTGCTGGGCCGCCGCGAGGTGCTCGGCGCGGAACGCCGCCCGGCGCTGGACGTAGTCGGGGACCGTCTCGTACAGGAGCGCGAAGTACATGATGGCTTCCGTATACCCGTCGCCCGGCGACCCGGCACGTCCGCGGTCGCGCGACGGCGGGCCGGGCGCCGCGGCGCCGATGTCGGATGGCGCCGCCCTTTCGAGCGAGAGAGGCGCTCGCTACACTGCCCCTCCCCCGCACCCGCAGTGGAGCGCCTCCCGTGAAGAACGTCCTCGCCGCCCTCACCGTGCTCGCCCTCGGCACCGGCTGCGCCGTGCAGCTCCCGGTGCAGCGCCGCTCCGTCCAGGCGGTCCAGCCCGCGGCCTCCTCGAAGAAGTGCCCGCCCGGCCACCAGTGGAGCGACGGCACCTGCCACGACACGGGCAAGGGGCGGGACCGCGGCCGGCGCTGAGCGGGCGACGCTCCTCGCGCCGGTGATCGGCGGCTATCCCCCGGCGTCCGCCCGGAGCGCTCCCTCGTCCCCGGGCGCGTGCCGCGCCACGCTCGCCGCCGGGGGCCGCAGGTGCCCCTCCAGCACCGCCATCCCGCCCAGCCGCGCGAGGCCGGGCACGGCGAGCGCCAGCCAGTCGGCGAGGCAGAGGCCGTCGGCGGCGGCGCGGCGCAGCGGGCCCGCCGACTCGAAGGCGCCGCCGGGGAGCACGAACCGGTTCAGCCGCCCGGCGAAGGAGAACGGCCGGATGCGCAGGTCCGGCACCCACCGGCGGATGCGGCGCAGCTCCGCCTCCCGGAGCGGCCGCTCGTCGGGCGTCCCGTCCGGCGGCACCGGCAGCATGAGGCGCAGCCGCCGCAGGCCGGGCACGCGATCGACCGGCTCCGAGAACAGGAAGCGCGCGTCCCGGCGCGCCGCCCGGGCCAGGCGCTCCAGCACGCCGTCGAGGTCGTGCAGCACGTGGTGCAGGACGCCGTCGCCCCAGATCACGTCGAACGCCCCGTCGGGCAGCCCCGCGCGCTCCAGCGGCGCGCACACGAACTCGGGCGGCTCGGCCAGGCCGGCCTGCGCGGCCCGCCGCCGTGCCAGCTCGATGGACCGGGCGGAGATGTCCACGGCGGTGACGCGCGCCCCGTGGGAGGCGAGCAGGATGGCGTTGTCCCCGAGCCCGCACCCCACGTCGAGGATGCGCAGCCCGCGCACCTCGCCGAGCCGGCGGAAGCGGTACTCCTTGTTGAACCAGAAGCGGGCGGGCCGGCGGTACCGCGCGACCACCGCCGGGTCGAGCCGCCACCCGGCGCGCTCGAGCGTCGCCGCCTGCGCGTCGAAGAACGCTGCCTCGGAGCGGTGGATCTCCTCGGGGTGACGCAGCTGATCTGCCATGGCTCCTCCGCCCTCGCGAGGATCCAAGGCTTGTACGCACAGTGTCGCCCGGCAACGCCGGCTCCGGGGTCGCCGCCCGCGGGGCGCCCGTCTAGGTCTCCCCCTCCAGCGCGGCGTCCACCGGGAAGGTCATGGCGCTGCGCGTCCCCACGAACGTCTTGCGCAGGCCGAGCTCGGGCATGTCCACGATCTCGATGGTGTCGCGCGACCAGGCGTCGCCGCCCTGCAGGTACACCAGCTCGGCGTCCGCTGCCGCGCGGAGGTTGTGCGGCTCGCCGCCGGGCCGGAAGCCGAGGAAGTCGCCCGGGACGATGGGCTCCTCGCGATCGCCGAGGAGCGCGACGCCGCGGCCGGAGAGCACGTACATCCACTCCTCGTCGTGGCGGTGCACGTGCTTCACGAACGACTCCCGCCCGGCCGGCACGGCCGCGATCCCGGCCGAGATGCGCTTCAGCGCGGGGCGCGAGAGCCACTGCAGGCGGACCTCGGAGCGCGGGTTCTGCGGGTGCGAGTACGGCCGCGCCTCGCCCCGCTCGCCCGCGCGCACGAGCAACCGCGGCCGGGCACCGGGCGGCGGCAGCCCGAACAGCTCGCGCGGCGGCTCGGCGTCCGGCGGCAGGAAGGGCACCTCGGCGTCGAGCGGGTACACCGCGTGGCGCGTCCCGGTGCGGACCAGGCGCCGCCCGAGCTTCGGGAAGTCGGCCACCTCCACGTCCGGGATCACCTCGCCGCCCTCGAGCAGCCAGAGCCGCGCGTCCGTCGAGTCGTTGCGGACCTGGTGCGCCACGCCGGGCGGGAGCGCGACGAAGTCCCCCGCGGCGATGGGGTGATCGGTCCCGTCCAGCTCGACGACGCCTCGCCCCTCGAGCACGTACGCCCACTCCTCCTCGCGGTGGTGCAGGTGGTAGACGGCGCTCTCCTTGCCGGGCTCGAGCCAGGCGAGGTTCACCGCCACGCGGCCGAGCCCGGTCGCGCGCGAGAGCATCCAGCCGTGCACCTCGGCGCGAGGGTCGTACGGGTGGCCGGTGGTGTGGGCGGCGCCGCGCTCGGCGGCGCGAACGAGGACGCGGTGCTCGGTGGCGTCGGGCATGCGGATCCGATACCCCGCTCCGCCGCGCGGACGCCACCGGCGAGGCGGGGCGTCGCGACTCAGAGCTTGTAGCCGAAGCGCCGCAGCAGCGCCTTCCGCTCGGCCTCGTCGGCCTCGGCCTCGACGCCGAGCGGCGCGCCGCCGTCCACCACCCCCACGATGCCGCGCCCGGTCGCGGTCTGCGCCACCAGCACCTCGACGTCGTTCGCGGTCGCGCAGAAGACCGCGCACACCTCGGGCACCGCCTTCAGCGCGTTCAGGACGCTCACCGGGAAGCCCTCGCGCAGCAGCACCACGAACGCGTGGCCCGCGCCGATGGCCTGCGCGTTCCGCACGGCCAGGTCCACCAGGTCCGGCGCGTTCCCGGAGCGGCGCACCAGCCGCGGCCCGGACGCCTCGCAGAACGCGATCCCGAAGCGCAGCGCGGGCGCGCTCTGGGCCAGGACCTCGTGCAGGTCCTCCACGGTCTTGATGAAGTGGGCCTGCCCCACCACCACGTTCACGTCCTCGGGCTTCTCGATCCGGACCGCGGCGAGCTCCATGGCGTCCTCCTCCCGGCGCGCCCCCAGCATGCGCACGCGGCGGCGCGCGCCGCGCCGCAGGCGCCGAGCGCACTTGGGTTGCGCCCGCCGGCGCACGCGGACGAGGGAGCGGGCGGGCGCACGGCCGCCTCCGCCGGCGCTCGGCTCCCCGAAGGACCCGGCCCCGCACCACGGCCGGCCGGTACGATCCGAATGACCACGCAGGAGGTGACCATGGAGACCCCGCTGCAGCTGGCGTGGATTCACGTGGAGCCCTCCGAGCCGCTCGCCGAGCGCGTGCGCGAGGCGGTCCGGCGGCTCGAGCGCT